>CAXUJF010000878.1:0-2004 GCA_964250865.1 uncultured Streptosporangiaceae bacterium | reverse complement strand
GGCTCATCCTGGCCGTGGGCCGCAAGCCGGTCACGGCCGATCTGGGCCTGGACCGGCTGGGCATCGAGCCGGACGGCAAGGGCGCGATCGAGGTCGACGCCTACTGCCGGGTCCGGGGTCACCAGCACGTGTGGGCCGGCGGTGACGTGACCGGCATCGCGCCCTACACCCACGGCGCCGACTACCAGGCCCTGATCATCACCGAGAACCTCCTCGAACGCCGGCGGAAGGCCGACTACCGCTCCATGCCCCGGGTCGTGTACACCCGGCCGCCGATGGCCAGCGTGGGGATGTCCGAGGAGCAGGCCCGCGAGGCCGGGATCGAGGTCGTCACCGCCACCGCGGACCTGTCCGGCGTGGTTCGCGCCAACACCGACAGCGCTCCCGGCGGCACCCTGATCCTGGTCGCGGACCGGGCGCGCGGCATCCTGGTCGGCGCGGCCGCGCTCGGCCCCGCCGCCGACGAGTGGATCTCCGAGGCCAGCGTGGCCATCCGGGCCGAGGTGCCGCTCGCGGTCCTAGCCGACGTGGTGCACCCGTTCCCCACCTACGCCCAGGGCTACGAGCAACCGCTGCGCGACCTCGCGGCCCAGGTCAGCAGCTAGCGCAGCGCGGTGGCCGGGGGCGCGGTGCTGGGCGCTGCCGCCCATCCCGGGCAGGCACCCAGATAACAGTTGAGATTGTTCAATTTATGATACTGATATGAGCCTCCTCGGTGATCGAACCTTTCGGCTGTCGGATCGCTACGAGCTCGAGGAAGGCGCGCTCTACCTGTCCGGGTTGCAGGCCCTGGTCCGGATCCCGATCGACCGGTTCCGGCTAGACCAGCGGGCCGGCCGCCGCACGCAGACGCTGATCGCCGGGTACGAGGGGTCGCCGCTGGCCGGTTACGACCTGGAAATCGGACGCCGCCTTACGCTGCTCGAGGCGCACGGGGTGGTACACCGGCCGTCGGTCAATGAAGAGCTGGGGGCCAATGCGGTCCAGGGCTCCCAGCTGGCCTCGGCCTCGGCCGACAAGACCTGTGACGGCGTGGTCGGCATCTGGTACGGCAAGGCCCCCGGCCTGGACCGCGCCACCGACGCGCTGCGGCACGGCAACCTGGGCGGTGCCGACGCCGGCGGTGGCGTGCTGGTCATGGTGGGCGACGACTCGGTGGCCAAGTCCTCGACCGTGCCCAGCAGCTCCGAGGTGGCGATCGCGGAGCTGGGCATGCCGGTGCTGGCCCCGGCCGACCCGCAGGACGTGCTCGACCTGGGCCTGCACGGCATCGCGCTGTCCCGGTTCTGTGGCCTGTTCACCGGGTTCAAGCTGGCCACCAACGTGGTCGACGGGTCCGCGTCGGTCCAGGTCGCTGAGGACCGGATCACGATCACCGAACCGGACCGGACCGTGGACGGCACCGAGTTCCGGCACGAGGTGTCGGCCAACTTCCTGCAGCCGAACCTGACCCAGCTGGAGACCACGCAGTCCGGGGCGCGGCTGGAACTGGCCCGGCGGTACGCGCACGCCAACGGCCTGAACCGCATCGAAGGGGACCCGGCCGCGCGGGTCGGGATCATCGCGGCCGGAATCAGCTACCTGGACGTCCGGCAGGCCCTGCAGCTGATCGGCATCGGCCCGGACGAGCTGGCCAGCTCCGGGGTGCGGCTGCTCAAGCTGGGCATGGTCTCACCGCTCGAACCGCGCATCGTCACCGAGTTCGCGCGCGGCCTGGACGAGATCGTGGTGGTGGAGGAGAAGCGGCCCTTCATCGAGCTGGCCGTGAAGGACCTGTTCTACGGGCAGCCGGACGCGCCGCTGATCAGCGGGCGCCGCACGCCGTCGGGCACGCCGCTGCTGCGCACCGCCGGTGACCTGCCGCCGGACGTGATCGCGGCCGCGCTGGCGCCGCGCATCATCGCCCACGTCGACCAGGCGGCCGTGCACAATTGGCTGGCCGGCCGCCAACTGGGACGGCGGACGCTGGAGCTGCTGCCGATCACCGCGCGGACGCCGTACTTC
>CAXUJF010000877.1:0-2017 GCA_964250865.1 uncultured Streptosporangiaceae bacterium | reverse complement strand
GCGCCCGCCGCAGCTGCGCCGGCCGCGGCGTCGCCCGCGCCGGACCGTCATGCGGCGAACTGACTACTCCGCCTCGGCGGTACGACCCTCGGCGGTATGGCCCTCAGCGGTATGCCTCTCGGCCCCGGCGGTACCGTCCTCGTCGGGCCCGGGGGCATCGCCTTCCAGGCTGACCTCGCCGACCACGCGGGCCTCGGTCACCACCACGGCGTCCGGGGCCGCGTCGGGAGTACCGGGGGCGGGACGGTCGCCCCGGGCCAGCGCGCCGGCGATCGAGGGGAAGACCAGCACCGAGAGCACGCCCGCGCCGACCAGAGCGGCCGCGTTGGCGGGGATCATGACGCCATCGCTGAGGCCGATCTCGGCCAGCGCGATCAGCAGCGGCATCGTGGTCGCCGCGATGAACGTCATCTCCACCCGCTGCCGCAGCGGCAGCGCACGCCGGTAGACCAGCAGCGAAGGCAGGCCGCGGACCACGAGCAGCAGGACGAAGAACACGATGAGCCGGAACGGGTGCTCCACGATCGACTTGACGTCCAGCGTCATGCCCGATGTGACGAAGAAGACCGGGATGAAGAACCCGTAGCCCAGGGCGTCGAGTTTCTCCTCCAGCGAGGTGACGGCCACCCCCATCCGCCGCGTCCAGCGGCGCAGCACCATGCCGGCCAGCAGCGCGCCCAGCACCACGTCCAAGCCGAACCGGGCCGCGGCCAGGAGCAGCAGCAGAAGCAGCACCACCGAGCAGCGCAGGGTGGTCTGCGCGGTCGACCGGTGGCCCTGCTCGATGACGGCCCGGAGCTTGTCGGCCCCGACGACCCGGGGCAGGAAGGTGAGCAGGAGGGCGACCACGCACACGGCGGCGATCGAGATCACCGCGGCGAACTCGTCCCGATCGGTCAGGAAGAGGGAGATGGCCAGGATCGGAAGCAGCTCACCGACCGCCCCGGCGGCCAGCACGTACCGCCCGAATTTCCCGGCCAGCATGTCGTTGTCGTGCAGGATCGGCAGCAAGGTGCCGAGGGCGGTGGTGGTCAGGGCCAGCCCGATGGGCACGAAGTCCCGCACGTAGCCGAACGCGCCGAGGATCGCCACCGCGGCCACCGCGACGACCGCACTCAGTACCCAGCCCGTGATGGCCAGCTTGCCCGCCCGCTCACGCAGTAGCTGCGGGTCGAGCTCGTAACCGGCCAGCAGGAACAGGAACCCCAGCCCCACGTTGGAGATCAGCTTGATGCTGGAGGTGTTGGCCAGGCCGAGGCCCTGGTGGCCGATCAGGACGCCGCAGAGGATCAGGACGACCACCTGGGGTATCCGGGGCCGGCGCAGCGCGGCGACAACGATGGGCGCCAGCGCCGCGATCAGCGACACGGCGAACAGCGTCTGGAGGCTCTTGACGTCCATCCCGGCGATCCCCCTCAACCACAGCACTCAAGTGTGACATGCGGGCCGCCGACCCAAGATCGTCAGCCAATCGGAGCTCGCCGTTGGCTAGCGGAGGATCTCGACCAGCGGTGCGCCGACGCCCGGCTGAGCTGCGTGACCGCTGGGGCAACCGCCTGGGCGACGCGCTACGGCCCGGGCCGGTCGAAACGGGCACGGGCGGTTTTCTTTCGGACAGACGGGCATAGACGGGAACCGATCGGGGAACTGAAACCGTCGGACTGTTAGGCCTGGTAACGAGCGGCCCGGACGGCACGAGCAGGATGTGACGCTGGGTAACGAATCGGAAGCAATGTGAGGTGACGTGTGACGCAGGGGTGGCATCGAGCGCTGATATTGGTGTCCAATAGAAGCTCGACAACCAAAATGCATCTCGATCCCACAGATTGACACAACATCTCGGCGCGTACGCTTCCCCGCCGCGATAGCCACGACAGACAAGGTGTCCTCATGCGATCCGCGCGACCGGTCACCGTGGGCCTGGCCACCGGTCTCTTCGTCATCACGAGTGGTGTCACGGGCACGGCCCTGGCCACCACTTCACCGCCCGCCACCGTCTCCGCATCCGCGTCCGGCA
>CAXUJF010000876.1:0-2026 GCA_964250865.1 uncultured Streptosporangiaceae bacterium | reverse complement strand
GAGCGGGCGGCATCCAGGGCAGCGCCACCACCACGCTGACCAGCAGCGAGAAGGCGATCTACGACTACGTCAGCGCGCACCGCTACGGTGCGTCCTACCTGTTCGCGGTGTCGTCCTGGGAGACGGCGTCGCCGTACATCGAGGCTACCGGGCAGGAGGTCATGCCGATGGGCGGCTTCAGCGGCTCGGTCCCCGAGCCGACGCTGGCCCACGTCGAGCAGCTGGTCAAGTCCGGCCAGCTGAAGTTCTTCCTGCTCGACGGCACCGGCACGGGCGGCGGCTTCGGCGGTGGCCGGTCCAGTTCCACCGTCTCGTCCATCGAGTCCTGGGTGGAGAACACCTGCAGCACGGTCCCGGCCAACGACTACACCGGCACCACCACGGGCACCGGCGGCACCCTCTACGCCTGCTCCGCCAGCTCCTGACCGAGGGACAACACCATCGCCCCGGCTGACCGGACTCAGGGCGCTGGCGGGCGGCTACGGCTATTACCGGAGGATGCCGACGGGGCAATTACGACGCCATGTAGGCTTCACTGTGGCTGACGGGTCAGATGCTCGCCCCGCCCTCCGCGCCGTGCGCGCGCAGGGGCCCCATAGTTACGCTGCGGCGCAGCCGTGCCGCGCTGTTCACCCTGCCAGCCGGAAGGTGGTCGGTTTTCGTTGAGTGCCCTCGACACCCGGCGAAGCTCGCTCGTCGCGGGCGGCGAGAGCGGTGCGCCCACGGCCGAGGCGCCCGCCGCCGGAGCGCCCACGGCTCGTCAGGTCGCTGCGGCCTACGTGTCCCTGTGCAAGCCGCGGATCATCGAGCTGCTGCTGATCACCGCCGTGCCGGTGCTGTTCCTGGCCGACCGCGGGCTGCCGTCGCTGCTCGACGCGGCCGTGGTGGTGCTGGGCGGAGCGCTCGCGGCCGGTAGCGCCAACGCCCTGAACTGCTATATCGACCGGGACATCGACCAGGTCATGCACCGGACCCGGAGCCGGCCGCTGGCCCAGCACACGGTCTCGCCGCGGGCGGCGCTGATCTTCGGCACCGTGCTCGGCGTGGTCTCGGTGGGCCTGTTCGCCGGCCTGGCCAACCTGCTCGCGGCCGGGCTGACCCTCGGCGCGATCCTGTACTACGTCGTCGTCTACACCATGCTGCTCAAGCGGCGTACGTCGCAGAGCACGTTGTGGGGCGGCATCTGCGGTGCGGCCCCGGTGCTCATCGCCTGGGCCACCGTACGGGGATCGGTCTCCTGGTCCGCGTTCCTGCTGTTCCTGGTGGTGTTCTTCTGGCAGCCCACGCACTTCTGGGCCCTGGCGGTCAAGTTCAAGGACGACTACCGCAGCGTGGACATCCCCATGCTCCCGGTCGTCGCCCCGCTGCGCCGGGTGCTGTCGGAGAGCCTGGTCGACGCCTGGCTGATGGTGGCGGCCTCGATCGCGGTGTGGCCGCTGGCCACCGGGCCGGTGTACGGGGTGAGCGCGGTCGTGCTCGGGGCCCTGTTCCTGGCCGAGGTACACCGGATGCACCTGCGCGCCGTCCGCGGCCGCGAGGTGCAGACCATGCGGCTGTTCCACGAGTCGAACATCTATCTGACGCTTCTGTTCGCCGCGCTCGCGGTCGATGCGCTGATCCACTGAGCATGGTGCCCGGCGTGGCGCCAGACTCGTGATCGCCATGGCTTGGCGTGTATTGTCCGGTGCCATGCCTGGTTCGCCGTGGCCGCCCTGTAGGCGGTGCTGGCCGTCGTGCTAGCCCGGTTCGCGGCCTTCCGTAACGGGCTGTACACAAGGATGGAAGAGGTCAGCTTCCGCACGTCGATGACCGTCCTGGGCGGGGTGATCGCGGTCGCCGCGGTGATCGCCGGGGTCAGCGTGCTGATGCGCCAGACACCCGCCCCGGCCCGGCCGGTGGCGGCCAGCGCCGCCCCCAGAGTGCCCCAGGCGAGGGCGGACCGGCGCGGGCGGAGGCCGCCGACGTAGGCCCGGAGCGCCCCCGCCACCAACGGCTCCCGCGCCCGGCGCTCGTACCAGCGCTGGGC
>CAXUJF010000875.1:0-2028 GCA_964250865.1 uncultured Streptosporangiaceae bacterium | reverse complement strand
GACCCCGGGCGCCGGCACCAGCGAGCACGGCATGCTGGTCGTCCCGCTGGTCTCGCTGGGCACGGTCCTGGGCGTGCTCACCGTGACCCCGCCCAGCCGCCCGTTCGCCCACGACGACGTGGTGATCGTCACCGAGACCGCGGGCCGGGCCGCCGCCGCGCTGGCCAACGCGCTGCGCTTCGAGCAGGAACGTGAGGTGGCCGAACAGCTCCAGCACGCCATGCTGACCGAGCTGCCGACCGGTCCCGGCGCGGACTGCGCCGCCCGCTACCTGCCCGCCGTCATCGGGCTGAACGTGGGTGGCGACTGGTACGACGCCTACCACCGGCCCGACGGCACGCTGGTCCTGGCCGTCGGCGACGTGGCCGGGCACGGGCTGGCCGCGGCCACGCTCATGGGCCAGCTCCGCACGGCCATGCGGGCCTACGCCATGGACCTGGCCGACCCGGGCGAGGTGCTGTCCCGGCTGCACGCGCTGATCCGGCACCTGGACCCGGACCACTGCGCCACGGCCATCCTGGCCATGGTCACCCCGGGCGGCGAGATGAGCCTGGCCACCGCCGGTCATCCGCCGCCCCTGCTGCGGGACACCGACGGCACCGTGCGGCGGCTGGAGTACCAGGGCCCGATGCTCGGCCTGCCCATCGACCACACCTTCGAGGCCGCCACCGTGCGGCTGCGGCCCGGCGCTACTCTGCTCTTCTACACCGACGGCCTGGTCGAGCGGCGCGACGCCATCATCGACGCCGGCATCGACCAGCTCGCGGCGGCGTTCGCGGTCGCGCCCGGCAGCCCGGAGATCATCGCCGACACCGTGTGTGAGGTCATGCTCCGGAACAGCAGCCGGGAAGACGACACCTGCCTACTGGTCTGTCAGCTCACCCCGGAACGCGCCGTTGAGAGCGGTGAGCCCGCGCCGGAGCCTCGGTTATGAGGGACCGGAGTCCCGGAGTCCCGGCCATGACCCCGGCCTTGGTCCTGCTCAGTGACCGCCGCGCCCGGTCCTGTCCCGCGTCACGCTGATATGGAGAAGGGGATACCGCCCGGTCCTCTCACGCCGTTGGCCGCCGCGGGGGAGAACCCCTGCGGCTCGGCCGCACGCTGGAAGGCGGCCAGCCCCTCGGCCAGCTCCTTCCGGCCGGCCGGCGTCATCGTACCGAGCACCTGGGCGATCTGTTCCTGTCGGGACGTGCGAGCCAGGTCCAGCAGCGCCTCGCCCTCGGGGGTGAGGCGCAAGCTGACCGCGCGCCGGCTGGCGCGCCCGGTGTCCCGGGTGAGCAGGCCGGCCGCTTCCAGCCGGTCGCACAGGCGGCTGGCCGAGGACGGGAGCGCACCGAGCACCTCGGCGAGCTGGCTCAGGTTGAGCTCGCCGTACCGGCCCACCGCGGTGAGTGCACGCAGCTGGGTCGGCGAGACGCGGACGTCGAGCGACTCCGCGACGTGGGCCCAGATCCCCACCAGGGCCTCGGCGGCGGCTTCAACCTCGGCCGCCGCCATCTGAGCTGCCTCGGGATCAGCCGTGTGCGAGGCCATAGCTCCACTCTCGCACATTCAGGTGCCGCAAAGCACCGCCCGGCCGTGCCGGTCACCGGTTACGCCACGTTTGTGAGAAGCCATGCCTGAAGACCGCGCCACCCTGCACAACGCGCGGAACGCCAAGGGCCAGGTCTACGGCCAGGTCTCGCTGAGCGCCGCGCTCCGGAGTGCCCGTCTGCAGGACCCCAACGAGACCGTGCGTTTCCTCATCAGCGACCTGCTGGCCTACCACGACGGTTCCGGTCTGGCCGAGGACGCGATCGCCGTCTGCCTGGACTGGAAAGGCACCTTCCTGCAACCGATTGCGGCGGCCAGCGGAAATGTTACCGGTTTCATTCGTCTCGGCGGACACGTCACCTGATGTCATGACTTGATGACGGATGACCGGGCTTGTATTGTGACGCCATGCGGCGGCGTCGCACCGCGCGGTGCCCCCGTCCGCGCGAGTCCGCTAGCCACCCGGTCCCCCGTCCGTGTGTGGCCCAGCAGGGC
>CAXUJF010000874.1:0-2040 GCA_964250865.1 uncultured Streptosporangiaceae bacterium | reverse complement strand
GCCGATGACGCTCCCAGCCTGGATACACCGGCCGCCGCGTCGGCTGGCCGTGACGCTCGGCGTGCTGGCCTGGGCCGCGGCGCTGGCCGCGATCTTTCCCATCGTGCACGGTTACCTGACCAACCCGCCGGACCAGCGGCTGGTCGACCTGGACGTGTACCGGACCGGCGGTCTGGCCGTGCTGCACGGCCAGCCGCTGTACCGCGTGCTGACTCAGCCGCCGCAGCTGCTGCCGTTCACCTACCCGCCGCTGGCCGCGATCTTCGCCGCTCCGCTGGGCATGATGTCGTGGCCCGCGGCCCAGCTGGTCTGGGTGGCGTTCGTCTACGTGCCGTTCGCGGTGATCATCTGGTACTCGTTCCGGCCGCTGCTGACCCGGGCCGGACCTTGGCGCGCGGTGCTGTTCGCCGCGTTGTTCTGCGCCGGCGCCTACCTGTTCCCGATGCAGGACGAGATGCGGTTCGGCCAGGTCGACGCGGTCCTGGCCGCGCTGGCCGTGGCCGACTGCGCCGCGGTCAAGCCGCGCTGGCCCCGGGGCGCCCTGGTCGGGCTGGCCACCGCGGTCAAGCTGGTGCCCGGGGTGTTCATCATCTACCTGTGGGTCAGCGGGCGACGGCGGGCGGCCGGTACCGCGACCCTGGCCGCGCTGGCCTGGACGCTGGGCGCGTTCCTGCTGCTGCCCAAGGACTCGGTCACCTACTGGACCAGCGCCATCTTCGACTCCGGGCGGCTCGGGGACAACGCCGGCACCGAGAACCAGTCGCTACGCGGGCTGCTGCTCCGGTTCTTCCTGCCCGGGCAGGCCCCCAGCGTGCTCTGGCTGCTGATCGCGGTCGCGGTCGCGGTGCCCGGGTTCCTGCTGGCCCGGCGGCTGGCCCGGCAGCAGTGGCAGATCGCGGGCATCGCGGTCACCGCGCTGCTGCTGGTGCTCATCTCCCCGGTGGCCTGGATCCACTACTTCCTGCTGGTCGTCATCGCCATCGGCGCCCTGGTCGGGGACGGCCGGCGGCTGAAGCGGGTGCTGACCGCGGCAGGCACCGCCGTGTTCTTCGGGCTGACCGTGCCCTGGTGGGGGAACTCGCTGCTGGGCGACACCGCCGTGCCCCGGGTGATCAGCCGCGTGGTCGAGGGGTCGTTCGGGCTCGCCGCCATCGCGCTGATGGTGATCATCGCGCGGACCAAGATGACCGGGGCAGACCGCGAGCCCGCCGCCGGGGACGACGGGTCGCCCGGGTCGCCCGCCGAACCGGGAGACGTTGGCTCGCCTCCCGGTCTGGACAGATTGTCATCGGTATAGTACGCAGTGTGATTAACGATGAGGGAACTCAGCCGCTCGCCCCGGAGGAAGAGCAGGCCGTCCGGACGGCACGCCAGGGCACCGGGCTGCGCGCGGCGGCCGGGCCGGAAGCGGCCGGAGCCGCGGGCCGGGGCGCGATGTCGAAGGATTCCGACGTCCGGATGGCGGCTCGCCGTTAGCTGCGGCTGTCGGCCCGCCGCTGCTTCCGCCACCCCCGCTAGATCTTTCTAAGGTTTTATAGCACTGACGCTAGAAATCCGAATAATTAGGCAGACCGCTAGCATCGAAGGTCTATGACCAAGCGCTATGCATACCTGGGCCCGGAGGGCACGTTCACCGAGGCGGCCCTGCGCGCGCTGGCCGGGACCGAGCCGACCGAGCCGGTGCCGTGCGCCACGATCCAGGCCGCGCTGGCCGCGGTCCGGACCGGAGCGGCCGACCGGGCCGTGGTGCCCATCGAGAGCTCGGTCGAGGGCGTGGTCACCGCCACCCTGGACGACCTGAGCGCCGGCGGCGACCTGCTGATCCGGGCCGAGTTGCCGCTGCCGATCGCGTTCGCGCTGCTCGGCCGGCCCGGCACCCGGTTGTCCGACGTGCGCACGGTGGGCGGGCACCCGCAGGCCCAGCCCCAGTGCCGGCGCTGGCTGGCCGACCACCTGCCGCAGGCGGAGTGGGTCCCGGCCGCGTCCAACGCTGAAGCGGCCCGGCAGGCCTCCGAAGGGAAGATCGACGCCGCGCTGGCG
>CAXUJF010000873.1:0-2047 GCA_964250865.1 uncultured Streptosporangiaceae bacterium | reverse complement strand
CACGGCCAGACCCTCACCGGCCAGCGCGCCCGCAGAGCCCGGCGCGGCCGCGGCCGCCAGCAGCCGGGCCACCGGGTCATCGGGCCGCGCGGAACCGGCCGCGGACCGGTCGAGCAGCTGCTCGGCGGCCTCGCGGTCGATGGGGCGGGACTGACTGGGGCTCATCTCATGTCCTTCAGCGTCAACGGCCGGGCCGGTGTCACTACGCCGTGTGTCGCGCTCCTCACTGGTCATCGGATCCTGCCTGCTCCAGGCGGGTGGCGAGCCGCCGGAGCCCGCGGTAGGCCGCGGTCCGGACCGCGCCCGCCTTCTTGCCCAGAACCTGGCCTGCGCTTTCCGCGTCCAGTCCCATGACGACCCGCAGCATGACCGCTTCGGCCTGGTCCGGCGGAAGGTCCGCGATCATCGCCACCGCGGCCTGGGTCGCGACCGTGTCCACGGCGCTCTGGGCCGTATCGTCGCCGGCCGCCAGGTCGCCCAGGTCCTCGATCGGGGTGGACGCCGGCTGCGGGCGGCGCCGGTGGCGACGCTGGTGGTCCAGGCCGCGGTGCCGGGCGATGGTGGCAGCCCAGCCCCGGAAACCGTCGGAGTCGCCACTGAATCCAGGCAGATCCCGGGCGATATGCAGCCAGGCCTCCGAGGCCACGTCTTCGGCGTCGTCGCCGACCATGGCGCGCAGGTAGCGCAGCAGCCGCGGCTGCACGTCCCGGTAGAGCACGCGGAACGCCTGCTGATCGCCCTGCTGGGCCGCCCGCACCGCGTCGGACAGATCGGGCTTGTCGGCCCATGCCGTATCGGGCAGCGCCGTGTCTGCCGAACGGTCCATCCGGCCAATGATGGGGCATCGGGGACCCGCGGTGCGGAGACTAGCGCCGATTCGCCCTAATGGGCTTGCCCACGCCCCGGGCTGGTCCCGTCCAGCCCCTGGTGAGTAGCTTCGGGGTATGCGGCTTGGCGTGCTCGACGTGGGCTCCAACACGGTTCACCTGCTCGTGGTGGACGCCTATCCGGGTGCCCGCCCGCTGCCGGCCTTCTCGCACAAGGCTGAGATCCGGCTGGCCGACCACCTGGAGAACGGCGGCCGGCTGTCGGCCAAAGGCGAGCACCGGCTGCGCGAGTTCGTCGCCGAGGCGCTGCGGATCGCGGAGGACAAGGGCGTCGAGGATATCGTCGGCTTCGCCACCTCCGCCATCAGGGACGCGGTCAACGGCGAGGAGGTACTGCGGCGGATCACCGAGCAGACCAACGCCCGCATCAACGTTCTGGGCGGAGAGGACGAGGCCCGGCTGACGTTCCTGGCCGCCCGGCGCTGGTTCGGCTGGTCGTCCGGCCGGTTGCTGGTCCTCGACATCGGCGGTGGCTCGCTGGAGATCGCTTCCGGCGTGGACGAGGAGCCGGACGTAGCCGTGTCGCTGCCGCTCGGGGCGGTGCGGCTGACCCGCGACTGGTTCCGGTCCGACCCGCCCACCGGCTCGCAGCGCCGGGACCTGCGGCGGCACGTCCGGGCCGAGATCGCCCGCACCGTCGGCGGCGTCATGCGTTACGGTCGGCCCGACCACACCGTGGCGACGTCCAAAACCTTCCGTCAGCTGGCCCGGATCGCGGGGGCCGCGCCGTCCAGCGAAGGCCCGTACGTCCGGCGCGTCCTGACCAGCGCGGCCCTGGCCTCCTGGGCCGGCCGGTTGCCGGCCATGACGCTGGCCGAGCGGGGCAAGCTGCCCGGTGTGTCCGCCGCCCGGGCCCCGCAGCTACCGGCGGGGGCCATTGTCGCCGACGCGGCGATGGCCCTGTTCGGCCTGGCCGCGCTCGCTGCGCGAAGGCGTGATCCTGCGCCGTCTCGACGTCCTCACCTGAGCCAGGTCCCCCAGAACGGCCACGGGCCCGGAGGGTGTACCCCCGGGCCCGTGCTGGTCAACTCGCCGTGTCGCTGATCAGTGCTGGCTGATCAGTGCTGGCGCTGCTCCCGGACGATGCGGACGCCCTCGGTGGTCTCGTCCTTGTCGATCGCCCCGGTGTAGTTGCTGTCGGTGGCGCGGTGGGCCGGCGA
>CAXUJF010000872.1:0-2049 GCA_964250865.1 uncultured Streptosporangiaceae bacterium | reverse complement strand
TCCGGCGGCTCGGGCGGCTCCGGTGGTTCCGCCAGCGGCGGGCCATGGTCCGGGGCGTCGTCCCGGCCGCCGCCGAGCGGGAGGGCGGTGGCGGGGCCGGCGCACCGGACACGCCGCTGCCGTTCTGGCTCCGGCCCGTCCGGCGGAGGAAGTAGCGAGGCGCGATGGAGCTGTCGCCAGGCCAGCAGAAGGCAGTGTTCGCGGTCGTGGTGGTGGTGCTGGCCGGACTCGGCATCTGGCTGCTCGCCTCCCCGCACGACAGTAAACAGCCGTCCGCGTCCGGGTCGAAGTCGCCGTCGGCCGCGTCGTCCACGCCGGCCCAGGCCGCCGGATCCCCGTCCGCGGCCCCGGCACCGGTGCCCGTGGCGTCCGGGAACATCAACATCTACCAGTGGCTGCCGTTCAGCCAGCAGGCCCTGGCCCAGGCGGCCGCCGTCACCGTCGAGGTCACCCGGGACTACAACACGTTCAGCTACACCGAGACCGCCGCCGCTTACCTGGCCCCGATGAACGGCCTCATCACCAGCCAGCTCAGCCAGACGCTGAAGAACGGCTACACCACGCTCGGCGTGGCCCAGATCCGGACTGGTCAGAAGCAGATCTCCACCGGCACGGCGGCCATCGACTCGATCCGGACCTTCGGCGGCGGCAGCATCACGTTCGTCGTCACCGGCACTCAGAAGCTGGCCAGCACCAAGGGCACCAGCACCAACAGCAACCAGTACGCGGTCACCGTCACCGGCCAGGGCAGTTCCTGGCAGGTCTACGACATCGAGCCTGCCTCGGCCGGTAACTTTTGACCGGCACCGGGCGTGATGCTGGCGTGAGCCAGATCCTCGTCATCGGTGTCATCGGCGCGGTCGGGCTGCTCCTGATCGGAGTGCTGACCATCCCCATGCTGGTCGGCGGGTCCAGCCTGCTGTTCTCGGCGGGCAGCGGCGGCCTCGGCTGCTCCAGCAACGCCCAGCAGGCCAAGGCGGCGCTGCAGTCCACGGTCAGCAACGACGCCAAGAATTCCATCCCGTCCAACTACCTGTCCTGGTACCAGAAGGTCGGCACGCAGTACGGCGTGCCCTGGGTGCTGCTGGCCGGGATCGGCACGGTCGAGAGCGACAACGGCCGCGACCCGGCGACCGGGGTGTCCAGCGGGGACAACGGCTTCGGGGCGGCGGGCCCGATGCAGATCGGCATCGGCGGCGCGGCCGGAAACACCTGGGGCGGTGCCCCCACGCACCCGGCGTCGGAGAAGGTCAGCGGGGTGGCCGCCGACGAGGACGGCGACGGCGTGGCCAGCGTCTACGACCCGGCCGACGCCATCGCCGGGACGGCCAAGGACCTTCTCGCGCACGGGGTCCTGGCCGACCCGTCGACCGCCATCTTCGCCTACAACCACCTGCAGTCCTACGTCCAGGCGGTCGAGAGCTACGCCAACCAGTACGCCAGCGGCGGCTACTCGGTCAGCGCGGCCATCGGCAGCACCGCCGCCAGCAGCACCGCCGCGTGCGTCCAGCTGGCCGGGACCGTGATCGGCGGCAGCGGCACCACTACGACCGTGCCCAACCAGGCCGTGGCCACCGCCATCGCCTACGCCCAGCAGCAGATCGGCAAGCCGTACCTGTGGGGTGGCACCGGCCCGGACTCCTTCGACTGCTCCGGCCTGATGATGATGGCCTACCTCGCCGCGGGAGTCAGCATCCCGCGCACCTCAGAGGATCAGTACAGCTGGGGCCCGAGTGTCCCGGCCAACCAGGTCGAACCGGGTGACCTGGTGTTCTTCGCCGGCTCCGACGGCACCGCCACCAACCCTGGCCACGTCGGCCTGGTCATCGGCGGCGGCAAGATGATCGAGGCCTACGCCACTGGCTTCCCCATCCGCATCTCCACCTACGGCAACTCCAGTTCCGCCCCCGGTGACGGCCAGGTGGTCGGCTTCACCCGCCCCTGGGCCCACGCCGGCGTCACCCAACCCCCCCCCACACCCCCCCCCCCCCCCCCCCCCCAGCCCCCAAAAAACCCCCCCCCCCCAAAAACCCCCCCGCCCGCCGAGCC
>CAXUJF010000871.1:0-2056 GCA_964250865.1 uncultured Streptosporangiaceae bacterium | reverse complement strand
CGAGAACGCACACTCAAAGAACGACGCGACCACGCAGGTTAAAGAACAAGCTTAGGTGCGGTGAAAAAAAGTTTGCGTCGATCGCGCGACGATTCGGCCGGTCCGGTGTCTAACTGAGTGGATGGCCTTGGCTGGAGAATTCGCCGGGCCGTCCGTGACGCATCGAATTCATGGCCGGCGTTCAGAGCCGGCGATCAAGGAGTATGTCTGATGAGCGAGCCCACAGGATCCAGGACCGACCACACCCCGGCCACCGCCAGCACGAAGGCCAGCCCCGCGACCCGGGACCGGCTTGCCACCGATGACGGGCAGATCACGGTGGCCGAAGGCGTTGTGCAGAAGATCGCGGGCAAGGCCTGCCGGGAGATCGCCGGGGTGCACGCGATGGGCACCAGCGGCAGCCGCGCGTTCGGCTCAATACGGGAACGGATCCCCGGCAGTTCCGGGCCGAACGTGTCTCAGGGCGTCGGGGTCGAGGTCGGCGAGACCGAGGCCGCGATCGACCTGGATATCGTGGTCGAATACGGCGTCGCCATCGCTGAGCTGGGGCGCAGCATCCAGCGCAACGTCAAGCAGTCGGTCGAGAGGATGACCGGCCTGCGCGTGGTAGAGGTCAACGTCGCGGTGGACGACGTGTACCTGCCGACGGACGACGGTGACCAGCAGCCCGCGCCCAGCCGGGTCGCGTGACCACTCCAGCACCGGGTGGAGTCGGAGAGAGCGCGGTCGTCGACGGTGTGGACGTCGACGCCGTGGCCGCCGAGGTCCGCGAATGTGATGGGGTGTCCGGGCTGGACGGAGGGCCCTACCACGAGGTCGCGACGTATCTGCCCGGCCGGACCATCGACGGGGTCAGCGTGACCGCCGACCGGATTCAGGTACAGGTCCGCTCCCGCTGGGGCGTCGAGGCGCCGCTGCTGGCCGCGCTGATCAAGATCACTCTGGCCCCCTTGGTCGGCTCCCGCCCGGTCGACGTGACGATCGCCGACATCGACGACCCGCCCGATCCGGTATCGGCGACCGGCCGAGACCGGCGAGCCGGCCGATCGCCGGGCCTGCCATCCGCCTGATCAGTTCTCATGGTTTGTTTCCCTCTGTGTGGATGTGAATGATGAACCGTACGGCGCTAGCCACCGTGACCGGCCTGATCCTCGGCCTGGCTCTGGTGTTCGGTAATTTCGGCGACATGCTGATCGTGGCCCTGCTGGGCGCGATCGGTTACGGCATCGCCAAGGTTCTCAACGGTGACGTGGACGTTCAGGGGTGGCTGTCCCGCAGCCGCTACCGCAGATGAGCACGGACACCGAGACGCAGCCCGGCACCAGTACGGACCTGGAACCGGCCGCCCGCGCGGGACGCAACGAGCTGGGCACGATCAGCATCGCCGACAGCGTGGTGACCAAGATCGCCGCCCGGGCCGCCGTGGAGAACCCGGACGCGGGGGCCGCGGTCGCCCGCATGCTCGGCCGGGCGGTCCCTGGGGCCGGGCACCTGGGCGTACGGGGGACCGACCTGGACGCGCTGCCGAAGACCACGGTCGAGGTGGATGGGTCCAAGGCCTTCGTCAACCTGGAAATCAGCGTTCGCTGGCCCGCGTCGGTGAACGAGGTCACCCAGCAGGTCCGCCACCACGTCGAGGACCGCGTGCAGGAACTCACCGGCCTGCAGGTCGACGAAGTCCATATCGTGGTGTCTGACCTGGCCACCGACATCACACCGCCGCCCCGCGTCCACTGAGGAGGACCGACCATGCGCCTATTGAATCGGCCACTGGCCTTCATCCTCGCCGCCGCGCTGGCTGTCGCGGCCATCATCGTGATCATCGAGGTCATTTCCAAGGCCGTGGGCCACGGCCCGCTCGTACTGCACTGGACCACCTGGTACCACTGGGCCAAGAGGACCCACTGGAACCAGACCGTCATCGTGGTCTGGTCGGCCATCTTGATCGTGATCGGGCTGCTGATCCTGGCGATTGAGCTCAAGCCCCGCCGCGTCACCCGGCTGTCCCTGCGCTCCGATCAGCCCGCCACCGACGCTGCCGTGACCCGCGGCGGCC
>CAXUJF010000870.1:0-2076 GCA_964250865.1 uncultured Streptosporangiaceae bacterium | reverse complement strand
GGGGGGGGGGGCGGGTCTGTTTTTTGTTGTTTTGGGGGGGGGGGGGGGGGGGGGGGGGGGGCCCTTGGGGGGCCGCCGGCGTCTGGTCGGAGACAGCGTAGTAGGAGCCGGACGCGGGGCCGGAGGTGGAGAGGAACAAGTTATTCTGGGTCCCGTCGGGCCGGGCGTAAAAGTCGCTCTGGCCCTGCGTGGCCACGCTCCAGCCGGACAGGTCGCCGGTCTCAAAGCCGCCGTTGGTGATGAGGTCAGTCGCGGAGGCGGGGCCGGCGAAGGCCCCGCCGCGCGCCCGAGTCAGGGCGGCCGCGCGGGCGGCGGTGGCCCTCTTGTGGAGCGTGTGGTTGCTTGCCTGGGGCGCGGCGGCCCCGCGGCCGCCTGCGGCGAGCCCGGCACTGAAGCGGAACGGGCCGAGGCGGTCCGCGCCGCCGACGAGCGCGGTGAGCCGCTGCTCGTGCTGGGCGGCGGCAGCAACGTGGTCGTCGCCGACGCAGGCTTCCCCGGCCTCGTGGTCCGGGTCGCCACCCGGGGCGTCACCGCCGGGCCCGACCCCGGCGGCCCGGACGGCGCCGTCCGGCTGACCGTCGCCGCCGGGGAGAGCTGGGACGACGTGGTGGCCCACTGCGTGGCCGAGAACCTGGCCGGGCTGGAATGCCTGTCCGGCATCCCCGGCCTGGCGGGTGCCACCCCGATCCAGAACGTCGGCGCCTACGGCCAGGAAGTGGCCGACGCCATCGTCTCGGTCCGGGCCTGGGACCGGGACCGCGCCACCATCGCCGAGATCCCCGCCGCGGACTGCGGCTTCGGCTACCGGACCAGCCGCTTCAAGCACCACGGCCGCCACGTGATGCTGGCCGTGACGTTCCGGCTGGCCCCGGGCCCGCTGTCGGCCCCGGTCCGCTACCCCGACCTGGCCACCGAGCTCGGCGTCACGCCGGGCGACCGGGTGCCGCTCGGGCAGGCCCGGTCGGCGGTGCTGAAGGTCCGCGCCCGCAAGGGCATGGTGCTGGCCGCCGGCGACCCGGACACCCGCAGCGCGGGCTCGTTCTTCACCAACCCGGTGCTGAGCGACGTCGAGTTCAAGCAGCTGACCGCCCGCCATGACGGGCCGGTGCCGGTTTTCCGGGCCGGCCAGCCGGGCCAGGTCAAGGTGCCCGCCGCCTGGCTGATCGAGCACGCCGGCTTCGCCAAGGGGCACCAGGGCCCGGGACCGGACCCGGCCCGCATCTCGACCAAGCACACGCTGGCCCTGGTCAACCCGGGCCACGCCAGCACGGCCGGCCTGCTCGCGCTGGCCCACCAGATCCAGGACGGGGTCCGGGCCGCGTTTGGGGTCAGCCTCGACATCGAGCCGGTACTGGTCGGAGCCTTTCCCCCGCCCTGAGCGGGTCCCCTGACCGGGTGATCAGTCCTGACTGAGCCAGGCGTCGATCCCGGCCAGCAGCCGGTGCCGGACGTCGCTGGGCGCGGCCGAGCCCTGCACCGACATCCGGGCCAGGTCGGCCAGTTCCGCGTCGCTGAAGCCGTGCTGGCGCCGGGCGATGCCGTACTGGGCCACCAGCCGCGAGCCGAACAGCAGCGGATCGTCGGCCCCCAGCGCGACCGGCACCCCCGCCTCGAACAGCTGCCGCAGCGGCACGTCCCGGGTCCGGGCGGCGATGCCCAGCGCCACGTTGGACGACGGGCAGACCTCCAGCGTCACCGCCGCGCTGGCCAGCCGTTTGACCAGCAGATCATCCGAGGCGGCCTGGACGCCGTGGCCGATCCGGTTGGCGTGCAGCTCGTCCAGGCAGGCCTGCACGCTGGGCGGCCCGACCAGCTCGCCGCCGTGCGGCACGGCCAGCAGGCCGCCCCGCTCGGCGATGCGGAACGCGGGCGCGAAGTCCCCGGCCCGGCCGCGCCGCTCGGCGTTGGACAGGCCGAACCCGGTCACGCCGTGGTCCGCGTAGCGCACGGCCAGCCGGGCCAGCGTCCGGGCGTCCAGCGGGTGCCGGGTCCGGTTGGCCGCGATCACCACGGCCACCCCCACCCCGGTCGCGGCGGGCCCCCCCCCCCCCCCCCGCCCCGCCCCCCCCCCCCGCG
>CAXUJF010000869.1:0-2080 GCA_964250865.1 uncultured Streptosporangiaceae bacterium | reverse complement strand
CCCGTCAGAGAGGTGATTCAAGTATGCCTACCGCACCCCCTCATGCGGCGGCACCACCGGCAAGAAACCTGATCCGCCGGACGCTGGGCGCGCTTAGCGCCTCTGCTGCAACCGCCGCCGTCCTGGCGGCGTGCGGGAGCACCAGCGCCAGCACCACGGCCAGCCCAGTCGAGAAACCCGACCTGACGGTGGCCGTGGTGCCGGCGATCAGCGCGGCCGGCCTGTACATCGCCCAGCAGCGTGGTTATTTCACCGCCGCCGGGATGCACGTCAAGATCGTCCCCATCGCCAGCGGGGTCGACGCTATCCCCGACTTGCTCAACGGGTCGGTGGACATTGACGAGGGCCAGTGGGCGGCGGACCTGGCCGTCGAGGCCAAGGGCATCGCCCAACTGCACGCGCTGGCCTCAGCCCGCGCGGGCGGCCCCGGGGTGCAGGAGATCGTGATCCCGGCTCGTTCCCCGATCCAGACAGTGCAGCAGCTGCGCGGGGCGACGATCGCGGTTAACGCCTTGAACGGGCTGGCGGTGCTGGTCACCGACATCATGCTGAAAAGCTACGGCGTGCCGGTCTCCTCGGTGCATTACACGGTGATGGGGTTCCCGAACATGGGCGCGGCCCTGGCCGCGCACCGGGTGGATGCGGCGTTCCTCGCTGAGCCGTCCCTGTCCGCCGCCGAGATCGGCGTCGGCGCGCAGCCGTTGTTCGACGTGGATACGGGGGAAACCAACAACATCCCGATCTCGGGGTATATCAGCACCGCCGCGTGGGCGAAGAAGTATCCGCGTACCGCTGCTACGTTCACCGCCGCGCTGGAACGCGGCCAGCAAGTGGCCGGGACCGACCGGGCCGCCGTGGAACAGGCCCTGATCCCGGCGCTGCACATCAGCAAGCCCACCGCCGCGATCATGGCACTCGGCACGTTCCCCCTGTCGGTGAACCCCGTTGCGCTGGCCCGGGTCGCGAACCTCATGCAGCAAAACGGGCTGCTGCCCACATCCGCCGACACCACGACCGTGGTCAAGGAGCTGATCGGCTCATGACCCGCACACCGGGACCCGAGGCGGTCAAGCAGCAGGTCAGCGAGGGATTCGCTGATGCCGCCGCCGCTTACGACACCACTGGCACCGAGTTCTTCACCACTATGGGCACCAACCTGATCACCCACGCAGCCATACCGGCCGGGGCGTGGGTGCTGGACGTGGGTTGCGGCAAAGGAGCCGTGAGCATCCCGGCGGCTCGCGCGGCCGGCCCGTACGGCTGGGTGGTCGGGATCGACCTCGCCCCGGTCATGCTGGCGCACGCGGAAGAGCGCGCCCGCCGCGCAGGCGTTACCAATATCAAGTTCCGGGTGGGGGACGCCGAGGACCCCGGCACTCATCCAGGGTGGCAGCCGGGCAGCTTTGACGTGGTGCTGGCCGGGAACGTGATCCAGTTCCTGCCCCGGCCCGCCCACGCGGCCCGGCACTGGCGCACCCTGCTCACCCCGCCCGGGAAGCTGGCCATCTCCTGGAGCCTGGCCGAAGATCCCCGCTGGCTGCCCGTCATCGCCACCTTCGACACTGCCATGCCAGATGGGGTGAGCGGGTTCGCGGCCATGCTGCGCCGCCCCCCGTTCGAATCGGTGAACGCCCTGGAGGACATGCTCACCGGGGCCGGTTACCACGCCCCGGCCACCACCGTGCACCGGGTGACCATGACCTACCGCACCCCCGCCCAGTGGTGGGAAGCGGCCCGCAGCCAGGGACCGTGGGCCGTGGCCTGGCGGCACATCCCCCCTGACCTTCTTCCAGCGGCACGCCAGCAGGCATACGCGCTACTGGAGCCGCTGCGCACCGGGGACGGCACTCTGACCCGCACGCTCACCTTCGCCTGCACCACCGCCCGCAAAAACCTGTCCTGACCGTGCTTCCTGTCCCCGCCCGCCCTCTCCTGACCTGGTGATCACCGATGACAACACCCAACAACACCCCGGCCGGCGCCCACGGCACCCGGCCGGACGCGCCGGACACCACCCCCCCCAACGTGGCCAGGGCTTACGACTAACTGCTGGGCGGGAAAGACCATTTAGCCGCCGACC
>CAXUJF010000868.1:0-2081 GCA_964250865.1 uncultured Streptosporangiaceae bacterium | reverse complement strand
GGCCGACTCCCGGCCCAGCGACCCCGCCGCGCGCGCCCAGGGCGTGGCCCGGCGCGCCATCATCGACGCCCGGTGCGCGCTCGACAGCACCGCCTGGCGCAACGCGGGCTGGAGCCTCAGCGCCCCCGGCCGCCCCCCGGTGGGGTAGTGGCCGGTACCGCCCCGCCCTGGCCAGGCTAGATGGGGTAGTGGCCGGTGCCGTCGCGGGTGGTGATCCACTGGAGCTCGGTGAAGTCGGTCATGGACTGCGGTCCCGACCGGCCCCAGCCGCTGTCCTTGACCCCGCCCAGCGGGAGCTGAGGTTCGTCGGCGATGGTCTGGTCGTTGACGTGCACCACGCCGGCGTCGATGCGGCGGGCCAGGTTGAAGCCGCGCTGGTTGTCGCTGGTGATGAGCCCGGCCGACAGCCCGTACGCGGTCGAGTTGGCGATCTTGACCGCTTCCTCGGCGTCGTCCACCGCCTGCGCGACCAGGACCGGGCCGAAGGTCTCCTCGGAGTGGATCCGGGCCCCGGCCGGCACGTCGGCCAGGATGGTGGGCTGGTAGCTGGGGCCGTCCGTGCTCCCGCCCGTCAGCACCGTGGCCCCGGCCGCCACCGCCTCGTCCACCTCGCGGGCCACCCGGTCCCGCGCGGCCGGGGTGATCAGCGGCCCGATGATCGTGCCCGGCGTCGCCGGGTCGCCGATCGGCAGGGCCTTGGCCCGGGCCGTCAGACAACGGTCGGCCCGCGCTTGCCGCGCGACTACGGCTGGGGGTCAGGTGGGGGTCGAATCGGGGGTAATCCCCATCGACGCCAGCTATCCGTGGCGGCAGCCTGGAGATATCTACTCAGCAAGCAACAGGAAATGGAAGCAGTCATCATGTTCGCGATCATCGCCCTCGTCCTTCTGGCCCTGGTGGCACTGACCGTTCTCGGCATCGCGGTGCACGCCCTGTTCTGGCCGCTGCTGCTGGTGGCGGTGGGCATCCTGGCCTGGACCAGGCTTCGCCCGCGGCGCGCGGGCCGGTGACCGGGTCACAGGGCCTGTTGGCCGGAGTCGCCGTGAGGTGGGAGCACCACCGGGACAGACTCAGCCCACGCGAGTTGGAGGTGTTCCGGTTGCTCGCCCGCGGCATGTCCAACCGGGAGATCGCCGATCACTTGATCGTCGGCGAGACCACGGTCAAGACGCACGTCGCCCACATCCTCACCAAGCTCGGGGTCCGTGACCGCGTCCAGGCGGTCGTCCTCGCCTACGAAACCGGCGTCATCGTCCCTCAAAACGCGTAGCACCGGCCCCGGTGGTTCTACTCATGGAGCAGTGGTCTTCTTAAACTGACCATATGACGGTCCCTGAGGAAGCCTTGGCCCCGGCCCCGGAGTTCCCTGCCGCGAGCCGGGAGCAGTGGCAGCGCCTGGTCGCGGGGGTGCTGGCCAAGTCGGGCCGCCCGGGCCTCGAGGGGGCGGCGGCCGAGCAGGCCCTGGCCACCGAGGTCGAGGACGGGCTGTGGGTCCAGCCGCTCTACACAGTGCAGGACACGGCGCCCGGCCCCGGCCAGCCAGGGTTCGCGCCATTCGTGCGCGGGAGCCGGGTGCAGGGCGCGGTCGTGGCCGGCTGGGACGTCCGGCAGCAGCACGCGCAGCCGGATCCGCGCCGGGCCAACGACGCCGTCCTGGCCGACCTGGAGCACGGCGTCACCTCGCTGTGGCTGGCGGTCGGCCGCTCCGGCCTGCCCGTGGCCGCCCTGCCCGACGTGCTCAACGGCGTCTACCTGGATCTGGCTGGGGTGGTACTGGACGCCGGCGCTGACTTCGCCGCGGCGGCGGAGCAGCTGTTCGCGCTCTGGACCGAGGGCCCGGCCGCGATCCCGGCCCACGAGGCGACGGGCAACCTCGGCGCCGACCCGCTCGGCCTGCTCGCCCGCACCGGCACCGATGCCGATACGGCCGAGCAGCTGACCGCGGCCGCGGACCTGGCCAGACGCTGCGCCCGCGAGTTCCCCGGCGTGCGTGCGCTGACCGTCGACGCGCTGCCCTACCACGACGCCGGCGCCTCGGCCGCGCAGGCGCGCTCCACCGATTGGGACGCCATCAGCCCAGA
>CAXUJF010000867.1:0-2101 GCA_964250865.1 uncultured Streptosporangiaceae bacterium | reverse complement strand
CGCGTAGGCAGTGCCCCGCCCGCGGCGGTGCCGGCCGTCGGCGCCGACAGCGATGGGCTGGAGCCGTAGTCTTCGACCCCGAAGGGCCGCAGCCGGCCCAGCGGCGCGCCTTCCTGCTGAGCCACCGTGTCGGGCAGCCAGACCAGGGCGGTCAGGCCGCCCGAGGAGGCGTGCCGCAGCCGGACCCGGACGCCGTGCCGGGCCGCGAGGCGGCCGACCACGAACAGGCCCATGCGCCGGGACACGCCGACGTCGACCACGGGCGGATTGTCCAGCCGCCAGTTGGCGTGCCCCATCTCCTGGTCGGAGATGCCGACCCCGCCGTCAGTGACGTCGAGCAGCACGCCGCCGGTGGTCAGCGGCTGCCCGGACACGTACACCTGGCTGTCCTCGGGCGAGAACGTGGTCGCGTTCTCCACCAGCTCGGCCACGAGGTGCACGACGTCGTTGACGGCCTGGCCGGAGACGGTGATGCCGGGCTGGACGTTCAGCACGACCCGTTCGTACTGCTCAATCTCGGAGATGGCCGCCCGCAGCACGTCCACCAGCGGGACCGGCTGACTCCACCGCCGCGAGGCCTCGTGGCCCGCCAGGACCAGCAGGTTCTCCGAGTTGCGGCGCATGCGGGTGGCCAAGTGGTCCAGCCGGAACAGGCTGCTCAGCCGGTTCGAGTCCTGCTCGCCTTGCTCGAGCGAGTCAATCAGCGAGATCTGCCGCTCGATCAGGGACTGGCTGCGGCGGGACAGGTTGACGAACATCGCGTTCAGGTTGCCGCGCAGCAGGGCTTCGTCGGCGGCCAGCCGGACCGCCTCACGGTGAACCTGGTCGAAGGCCCGCGCGACTTCACCGATCTCGTCGGTGGACGACACCGCGATCGGCTCGATCTCGACGCTTTCGTCCGAGCCCTCGGTCTCACTGAGGCGGCGCACCATGTCCGGCAGCCGGGTACCGGCGATGTCGAGCGCGTCCTCACGCAAGCGGCGCAGCGGGCGGATCATCGAGCGGGCGACGAACGTGGTCACCAGCAGGACCAGGATCAGCAGGACGAGCGTGATGATGCTGATAATGACCGCGGACCGGGTGGCCGAGGTCTCCAGCGAATTGCTGCGGCTGTTGATGTTGTTCATCAACGTGCTTTCCACCGAGCGCATCTTGCCCAGGGTGGACGTCATGTTGCTGTACCAGGTGTTGGCCGCGGCCGTCCCGGTGCTGCCGATGCTGGCCACGTTGTTCTGGCTGGTGGAGATGGCCAGCGACTCTTCGAAGGCGGCCTGGTCGACCGGGGTGCCGCTGACTGTGTTCTGGAACAGCTGCTGCTGCGACAGGGACGCCGCGCTGGTGAAGTCGGCCTCGTCGGCGGACTGCTGGGCCTGATCGTTCTGCAGATCGCGCAGGCCCTGGGGCGGGAACCGCTCGGCCAGCAGGGCCGCGAACAACGTGGCGCGCTGAGCGGACGCCTGATCCTCGGCCCGGGCCAGCGCGGTGAGCACGATGACGTCGTTGGCCAGCTGCGTGTCGCTGGTACCGGCCCCGGAGAGGCTGGTGAACGTGAGCAGCGTGTCGATCGAGTTCGTGTAGTCCTGGATCATCGGCTCGGCCGGGATCTTGCCCGCCCCTGCGGTGGCGCGTAGCTGCGGCAGGTCACTGATCCGGGCCAGCACCCCGTTCAGGGCCTGGCGGATAGCCAAAGAGTAGGTGTTACCGATGCTGCTCGCCTGCCCGGTGACCTGCTGGGCGGACTCGTCGGTGGCGGACTGCTGGTTGGTCAGCTCGATGTGCAGGGTGGCATTGCCCTGCGGGCGCCCCGCGGCGATGAAGCCAGCGGTGAGGTCCCGCTCGTCCTCCATGTTCTGGGCCAGCCGGACCACGTCCGCGTTGAGCAGGGCCACCTGCTGGGTCCGCTTGTCAGCCAGCGCACTGCTGGCACCCGAGCTGATGCGCAGGCCGCCGAGGATCACAGCGGCCAGGGTCGGGACCACGATGAGAGCCAGAATCCGCCAGCGGACCCGCCAGTTGCTCAGGGCCAGTCGCGAGCCCGAGCGCGGTGCGGCGGCACGGGGCGTGTCGCCCGGGTCGCCAGCGGCAGGCGAACCGGAAGGAC
>CAXUJF010000866.1:547-2104 GCA_964250865.1 uncultured Streptosporangiaceae bacterium | reverse complement strand
GGCCAGCACCACCTCGCCGTCCTGCTCGACCACGCCGTCGGCCAGTGGCCGGCGTTCAAGCTTGCGCCGCCGCAGGCGCCGGCCGCTGGCCCGTTCGGCCTGGCGGAAGGCGTGATCGACGGCGTAGGCCACCGTGCGGCCCGCACCCGCGAGCTCGCGCAGCAGCGCGTCACCGTCCAGCAGCCCGGCGGCGCGCGCCCCTTGATCGGGTTGTTGCAGCACCAGCCGGTCAGAGGACCGGCCGGTGATCTCGTGCAGGATGTGCCGCGCGTCCAGGATGGACTCGTAGGCGGCCCGGACCCGGGGCCCGGGAGCCGAGGCGACCCAGGCCGCCGCGATGGCCTGAATGGCGTGCACGT
Organism: uncultured Streptosporangiaceae bacterium; assembly: GCA_964250865.1. GTDB lineage: Bacteria > Actinomycetota > Actinomycetes > Streptosporangiales > Streptosporangiaceae > Bog-532. Next base: position 1,745 of record CAXUJF010000866.1, on the reverse strand, counting down.
CCCGCAGCCCGCCCCGGGCTTCCTTGAGGTCGGGCTCGAGCAGGAACGCCAGCTCGCCGAAGATTCTTTCCCGCTCGTTGTGCAGCTCGCGCAGGTCGGCCAGCCGTGTCCTGGCCGCCGCACGCCAATCCTCCAGCGCGCCCTCGCGCAGCTGCATGGTGAGCGCGGGGTCCCCCGCCACGTGCCGGGCACTCAGCAGCCCCAGCGCGACCTTGATGTCGGCCCGGGCCACCCGGCGTGCCTGCGGTACGGTCCGGACCGCGTGGTCCAGGCGTGCGCCGGAATCCCAGACCGGATACCAGATCCGGTCCGCGATCGACGCGATGCCGTCACGCCCGCTGTGCAGGAGCAGCACATCCAGGTCGCTGCCGGGCAGCAGTTCCCTTCGGCCGTAACCCCCTACGGCAACCAGGGCGACACCCGGCTCGGCGCCGAGCATGCCCGCCAGCCAGCGATCTGTTTCGGTGGTCCGGCGGGCACGATCGGCGGCGAACGATGTCATCAAGGCCACTCGGTTCCCCGTGGACAAAAGCGATTAAATCGCGTCGGGCCCGCGTTCTCCCGTACGGACTCTGACTACCGTGTCGACGGGGGTCGACCAGACTTTCCCGTCGCCGATACGACCGGTCTGCGCGGCCTTCACGACCACGCCGATCAGGTCATCGGCGTCCTCGTCGTCGCACAGAACCTCCAGCCGGACCTTGGGTACCAGGTCGACCTGGTACTCAGCTCCGCGGTAAACCTCGGTGTGTCCACGCTGTCGGCCGTAACCGCTGGACTCGACCACCGTCATGCCCTTGACCCCGAACGCTTGCAGGGCGGCTTTGACGTCGTCCAGCTTGAATGGCTTGATGATGGCGGTGACGAGCTTCATGCGAGCACCCTTTCCCTCTCCTGGCGTGTACTTTCCGGCACAGGAGTTTCCAGAGACGTGCTGGAATGTGTCGGCGGCGTGAAACCGGTCCGCCTTATGTTACGGACACGTTTCCCGTGGTTTTGGTGGGGTTCACGGTACTGCGACACCTTCGGCCCGGTGAGGAGAAAATCCGCTGGTGCAGCGGGGTAATGCGCTCAGAACGGGAAACGGGAATCGCCGAAGCGGGGGTCGCCATATCCCTCGGAATAGCCCTCGTCGTGGCGGGGCGGGGGGGGGGAAGACGCGCCCCCGGCCCGCGGGGGCGGGGGGGGCCGCGGAAAG
>CAXUJF010000866.1:0-537 GCA_964250865.1 uncultured Streptosporangiaceae bacterium | reverse complement strand
GCCCCCACCCCCCCCCCCCCCCCCCGGGGGGGGGGGGGGGGGGGGGGGCCCCCCCGCCCCCCCGAGGCCGGCGGGACCTGTGGAGCCCGGTAATCCGCGGCCGGCCCCGGGTAGCCGATCACGGTGCTGTAGTCGGCGCCCGGCCCCGGCGTGCGGCCAGAGCCCGGCACGGTGCGCGGATCGTCGGTAAGACCTGAGTCGTAGCTCCGGTGCGGGTCGTGGGCGGAGCTGGTGCCGGAGCCGTAGGTGTGGCGTGGGCTGTGGGCCGGGCTGGGCCCCGAGTCGTAACCGGGAGCTGAGTCGTGGCTGGCGCCGGAGCCGTAGGTGTGGCGCGGGTTGTGGGCCGAGCTGGGCCCGGAATCGTCAACGGGAGCCGATTTGAAGCTGGCGCCGGAGCCGGTGCCGGAGTCGTGGGCGGAACGCGGATCGAAGACGGTGCCGGAGCTGGCGCCGTAGCCGGTGCGCGGGTCGCGGGCCGAGCTGGACCCGGAGCCATAGGCGGGACGCGGGTCGTGACTGTGCAGGGCACGGTAGTCC
>CAXUJF010000865.1:0-2111 GCA_964250865.1 uncultured Streptosporangiaceae bacterium | reverse complement strand
GGTCTTACCTGACCCGGGCGGCCCGCTGACCACGATCAGCGCGGGCAGCGTCACCGGACGACGCTGGCCATGACCGTGGCCACCGTCCGGTGCACGGTGGCGGGCGCGGGCGGGGTGGCGTCGCGGCCCGCGAACAGCAGGTGGCAGGCCCCGAGCAGGGTGGGGGCCAGGGTGGCGACGTCCGCGTCCCAAGCCAGCCGGCCCAGCTCACGCTCGGCCGCGAGGTAGGCCGCGAGCATGGCCGCCGCCTCGGTCAGCAGCGGGACACCGGTGGGCGTGCTCTGCCGCAGCCGGGCCCGCAGGTCGTCGCGGAAGGTGATGAGGGCGACGATGGCCACCGCGACCGAGCCGAACAGGTCGGTCAATGCCGCGGTCAGGTTGTCCAGCACGGTGCCGGCGCCGGCCGCGTCGAGCAGGGCCTGCCGCTGGGCCTCCAGCTGGGTGATGCGGTCCTGCACCAGCTCGGCCAGAAAGTCGTCGAAGTCGGCGAAGTGCCGGTGCAGCACGCCCTTGGCGCAGCCCGCCTCGGTCGTGACCGCGCGGCTGGTCAGCGCCTGCGGGCCATCGCGCAGCAGGATGCGCTCGGCCGCGGTGAACAGCTGTTCACGCGGGTCCTGGAGGGCGACTCCGGTCGGCACCGCGGCTCCTGTTGGGTGGTTCTTGTGTTGACGAGTGGGCGCTTGCCCACTTAGGGTGGGCGCATGCCCACTTTATCCGAATCAGGGCCGGAGCAGCCAGGGCCAGGGCTGGAGCGGCCCAGGCCACGGCCGGAGCAGCTCAGGCCAGGGTCGGACCAGTTCCGCCTGGTGGCGGAAGGGTTCGGCGCCAACGCTGGGCGGTACGACCGGGCCCGGCCCAGCTACCCGCGGGCCATGGTGGACCAGATCCTGGCCGCCAGCCCAGGGCGGCGAGTGCTCGACGTGGGCTGCGGGACCGGCATCGCGGCCCGGCTGTTCCAGGAGGCCGGGGCTCAGGTGCTCGGGATCGACCCGGACGAGCGGATGGCGGCGCAGGCCCGGGAGCGGGGACTGGAGGTCGAGGTGGCCCGGATCGAGGACTGGGACCCGGCGGGCCGGGAATTCGACGCGGTGGTGGCCGGGCAGGCCTGGCACTGGGTGGACCCGGTGGCCGGAGCCCGGCGGGCGGCGCAGGCGCTGCGGCCCGGGGGGCGGCTGGCCGTGTTCTGGAACAGTTTCCGGCCCCCAGCTGGCCTGGGCGAAGCCATGGCCGCGGTCATGGCCCGGGTGGTACCGGACGCGCCGATGCAGGGTCTGCCCGGGCCGGAGGGATACGCGCGGCTGGGTGACCGGGCGGCGAGCGGGGTCCGGGAGACAGGGGCCTTCGTCAAAAATATTGAACAACGGCGCTTCGACTGGGAGCGCCCTTACAGCCGGGACGAATGGCTGGACGCGGTGCCGACCTTCGGCGGCAGCAGCCGGCTGCCGGCCAGCACGATGCGGGAACTCCTGGCCGGGATCGGCGCCGCGATCGACGCGATCGGCGGGCAGTTCACCATGGGGTACACCACGGTGGTAAGTACCGCCGTCCGCTCCGGCAAATGAGGACGGGAACTGGCCGCAATACTGTCTAGCGTCGAAATATGACGACTTCGCAGAGCACGACGACTTCGAAGAGCATCGAGCCGTTCCGCATCGACGTCCCGCAAGCCGACCTGGAGGGCCTGTGCGGAGCGAGCCAACAATATCGTCCGCTACACCGAGTTCGCCGCGGGCGGGCACTTCGCCTACACGACCCACCCCGGCCTGGTCGCGGACGACCTGCGGGAGTTCTTCGCCAGCCTCGATTGAGGCGGAAGCAGGGCGCCGGAGTGGAGCAGGGCGATGGCGGCGGCGATGTGTCGGCTGAACTCGTCGCCCGGCGGCGCCACGTCCTCGAGCGCCGCGCGCAGGGCGGCTCCGCTCCGAGGGTAGGCGGGATCGTCCTGCGTGGCTCGATCAGGCTCGGCAGGGCGCCAGCTGGTCGTCATCGACATCGCCTCCGGGCAAATCGTACGCCGGGAGGCCGGGCCGGGCCGGGACGCCGGGCCGGGAGCGGCCGGGTTGGCAGGCCGAGTTGGCGGACCGGGAGCGGCCGGGCTGAGGGGATGACTG
>CAXUJF010000864.1:0-2113 GCA_964250865.1 uncultured Streptosporangiaceae bacterium | reverse complement strand
GCGTGGGGTTGGTCGGCGCCTGGCTGGATGTGGCCGCCGGGGCCGCGCCGGCGATCCCGGCGGCCGGGCCCGCGCCCCCGGTCACGCTGGCCTGCGCGAAGCCACCAGCCAGCGTGAACCCACTGGCGCCCATCATCGTCACCATGGCGGCCAGCGGAATCACCCGCCGTATCAACCTCGTTGCCATCGGCCCCCTCCTTCACCCGGTAGGTTCTGCCCTCACGGCCGCGAGGTCAAGCGGCACCGCCGCGCCGGCCGGCACTTCGCGTTGCCGCGTGGCCTGGTACCGCCCCGGCGTCTGCCCGATCCCCAGCTGAACGCGCTACTGGGCTCGCGCGTGGGACGAATCGATCGCATTCGCGGCGCGCCGAAGCGCCATAGCGATGTCATGGCGTAGCCGGTCAATGCGCGCGACCGGACGGCCCGCGTCGGATTCCGGTTCTGCGGGAGCAGTTCGGCCTTTCTCGGCCGCATCAAAGACGGCAAACACCTCGCGTGGGTCTTCGTCCTCTTCGTAGAACCGATTTGCTTGCTCGGCCTCCATACCTGTCATGATGCCCTGCCCGGGTCGGGGTACGCGCTTCCGAGGGCAAAGGTCCCGGCCGAACTGTCGCCGATCGGATGGAGGACGGCCAGACATCGCCGCCCGCTGACCCTGATTTCCACTAACGCTGGTGCTACCACGACCGGGCCGTGGTAGCTGGCCACCTTGCCCGCACCACCCGATCGGGCGGACGCTGATCACCACAGAGCTGGACCGGGGAGGGCGACCATGCGCGCCGTTGGTCTGCTGCTGCGCGCCCAGCTGCGGCAGCACGGGAAGTCGTGGCTGGCCCTGGCCGGGCTGGCCGCCCTGGTGGGCGGGCTGGTCATGGCGGCCGCGGCCACCGCCCGGGCCACCGCCGCCGCCTTCCCGGGGTTCGTCAGCCGGTACGGCTACGACGACGTCGTCTACACCCCCAAGCTGCTGCCGCAGCTGGCCCGGATGCCGCAGGTCAGCCGGGCGGTCCCGACCCAGGCGCCGTTCGTCGCCGCGGTCGGTTGCGCCTCCTGCGGCGCGATCAACGCCAGCCAGTCGTTCGACGCCTTCGAGATCCCGCCGCGCGACCTGACCCGGACGGTCAAGCTGGTCTCCGGCCGGATGCCGGACCAGTCCGACCCCAATCAGACCCTGGCTTCGACCACGTTCGCCGACGACAGTGGGGTCCGGGTCGGCTCGGTGGTCCAGATCTACACGCCCACCCCGGCCCAGATCAGCCGGATCGGGTCGGAGAGCCCGAGCACGCCGCCGACCCCGGCTCAGCTGGCTCAGGTGCCGCACCGCAGCGCGCGCGTGACCGGTCTGGTCGTGGCCGAGAACGAGTTCCCGTCCGGGACCGGGAGCCGCTACGACCTGTTCCCGACCCAGGCCTGGGCCGCGGCCGCCAACCCCCACACCCAGGTACTGACCTTCTACAACGTGAAGCTGCGGCACGGCGCCACCGACCAGGCCGCGTTCGACAACCAGCTGCGCCCGCTCCAGATCCTGGGCACCGACGACCTGGACAGCGACGCCGCCGCCGTGCAGCGGTCCATCGCCCCGCAGGCGGTGGGCTGGTGGGTGCTGACCGGCCTGATCGCGCTGGCCGGGCTGGCCGTCCTCGGGCAGGCCGCGGCCCGCCAGTTCAGCACCGACGCCGACGACCACGACGCGCTGTCTGCCATGGGCGTCCGAGCCCGCCAGTTCGTGCTGCTCGGCCTGGCCCAGGCCTTCGTCATCGGGGTGGCCGCCGCGGCCGGCGCAGTGGCCCTGGCCGCGGCGCTGTCCCCGCTGACCCCGGTGGGGGTGGCCCGGCTGGCCGCCGCCGATCCCGGCGCGGTGTCGGTGGACCCGCTGGTCACCCTGATCGGCGTGCCGGGCACGGTGGCCGCCCTGCTGCTGCTGTCGCTGTGGCCCACGATCCGGTACGCGCGGCTGCGCCGGCTCGAGTCGCTGCCCCTGCCGACCGGGCTGGCGCTGTCCGTGGTCCGCGGCGTGGCCGCTATCGGCGCGGCCCCCCCCCACGGGGTGGCTGTGGGGGGCGCCCGCGCCCCCCGCCCGGGCCCGGCCCCCCGGCCCGGGGGGGCGCCCGGG
>CAXUJF010000863.1:0-2121 GCA_964250865.1 uncultured Streptosporangiaceae bacterium | reverse complement strand
CCGCCCGGCCGACGATGTCGGCCACCGCCACCACCGCGTAGCCCGACGCGGCCACCGCCGCCACCACCGCCCGCACCAGCCGCTCGCGCTGCGACGCCTGCACCTCCGGGGCCGGCAGCCGGCTGCGGCCGCGGGGCAGCCCGGGCTTACCCTCGTGCGTGTCGGCCAGGGTGCCGCCGGTGCCGCTGGTGGCCTCTTGCCTGGTGTGAACCACGTGCTCAGAGTATCCGTCCAACGCCTTAAGTACACAGACGTACTTTTGCCTTTGGGTGTTCAGCAATGGTGGTGGCCAGGTCAGTCCGGCGCCTCGCCCCGCAGGAACTGGATGTAGCGCTTGGCCGAGGCTTCCAGCTTCGGCTGGGCGCCGTCCCGGATGGTGGCGGCCCAGCCGCCGTAGATCCGGTCGAACGGGAACGGCCGTACCGCGTCCAGGATGCCGCGGATCAGCGGCTCGGGCAGCGGCAGCCGGTTCGGCGCGCTCCAGATGAACGACAGCCGGTCCTCGCCCGGCGTGACGAAGATCGTGTCCCCGGTCAGCAGGGCCCCGGCTCCGCCCGCGCCCGCCGCCCAGTGCACCACCGCGCTGCCGGGGAAGTGCCCGCCGCACTGCACCAGCGTCACGCCGGGCAGCACGGCCAGCTGCCCGGCCCAGGTCCGGATGGCCGGGTCGGGCTGGGTCACCCAGGTGGCATCGGCCTCGGGTACCAGCACCTCGGCCCCGAACGCGCGGGCCCACTGGGCCTGGGCGCCGTAGAAGTGCGGGTGGCTGGCGGTCACCGCGACCAGGCCACCCGCCTCCCGGACCCGCTCGATGGCGTCGTCGTCCACGAAGCCGGGCGGGTCCCAGAGCAGGTTGCCCTGGTCGGTCCGGACCAGCAGGGCCCGCTGCCCGATGCCCACCGACGGCGAGACCCCGATCCCGATCAGGCCGGGCTCTTCTTCCCAGAATTCACAGTGCCGTTGATTGGGACGCCCTTCGGCGGCCAGCTCCTCGTGCGTGGTCCAGCGCTGGCCGGACGTGGGCACCCACTGCCGTTCGTCGGCGCAGATCACGCAGGACGCCGGCGGGTCCTCGGTGTCCGGGTAGTGGTTACCGCAGGTGGCGCAGATCCAGTTCGGCAACGGGCCCCTTCGTCGCTGAGGTCAATTGAAGTCTTCCGGGGTGAACGACCGCGGCTCCACCAGCACCAGCCAGTTGCCGGTGTTGTCGCGCATCACCGCCTCAATACCGTACGGCCGATCCGCCGGTTCCTGCAGGAACGTGACGCCCTTGGCCGACAGTTCCTGGTACGTCTTCCGGCAGTCGTCCACCTTGAGGCCGAGCCCGCCCATCTGGCCCTTCTCCAGCTGGCCGCGGATGAACCGGGCCGCCTCGTCGTCCAGCGGCGGTCCGGGCAGCATCAGCGTCACCTCGAGCTCCGGCTGGCTGGGGTGCCCGATCGTCAGCCACCGGTAGCCCTCGCCCATGGTGATGTCGGTACGGGTCTCGAAGTTGAGGTTCTCGACGTAGAAGTCGCGGGCCTGGTCCTGGTCGAGGCAGTACACCGTGACCAGCGAGATGTTGGAAATCATGGCCCAGACTCTAGGGCCGGCCGCTCAAAGAGGTCTTCTCTCAGATTGCGCACCTGGCCGCCCGGGCTTCAGCCGCCCGGGACCGTGCATGAACAGGTAGCAGCCCGGGACGTGCGGCCCGCCCCGCGCCGCCCACCGGTCGCGGTACGCGGTCGGTGTCTCGCCCACCAGCCGGGTGAACAGCGACGAGAACGAGCCCAGGCTGCTGAACCCGACCAGGAAGCAGATCTCGGTCACGGTCAGGTTGGCCGAACGCAACAGGTCCTGCGCCCGTTCCACCCGGCGCAGGGTCAGGTACCTGATCGGGGTCAGCCCGTACGCCGCCTCGAAGCTCCGCGCGAAGTGGAACTTGGACACCCCCGCCACCCCGGCCAGCTCGTCCAGGTCGATGGCCCGGGCGTAGTGCCGGTCGATGTGGTCGTGGGCCCGCCGCAGGTGCGGCAGCAGCTCCAGCGCCACCGCCTGCTTCACCCCCGCCCGCCCCATGCCAGCAGGCTAATAGGGATTGATCGTTGTGGTCTTGCTTGCGGGGCCAGGATGGTCGCTGAG
>CAXUJF010000862.1:0-2126 GCA_964250865.1 uncultured Streptosporangiaceae bacterium | reverse complement strand
CTGAGGAACCGGTGGGGGCAGGCGTTCATCATCTTCTACGCCCGGGACCGGTGGCTGGCCATGCGCCGCGACGACGGGTTCTTCCTGCCCGCCGACACCCTGGCCCAGCTCGAACACGAAATGACCGTCCAGCTCACCAAACGGCCCCTCGACGCCGCGGCCGGGGACGGCCGCCAGCACCTGGCCGAATACCTCGGGCCAGCCCTGGCCCCCCGGTTCGGCCTCCCCGGCCCGCCCACCGCAGGCGGCCCCGGCCACGACGAAGACGACGCGGACGGCAGCGGCGGCGAACCTCCCGGAGATGACGAAGCTTCCTGCTGGCCGCCATGCAAGCCGCGTTCCCCGCCTGGACCATCCAATACAGCCCGCCCCTGCACGCCTGGATCGCCCGCACCCGCAAAAAGACCATCTGCGAGAACTCGGCCGTGCTGCTCTGCGCCTCGCTGCTGCTCATCGAGCGCCGGTACCGGCAGGCCACCCCCGGCCCCGGGCCGGGCTGACGGGCCAGCCCGGGACCAGCGGCAGCGGATACCGGGGCATGATCGTGCGGGAACCTTCCCAAGTGATCTGCTGCGGTCGGCACCTGCTGAGGCCTGCTTGCATTTTCCACGGTCATTGACGCGCCGCCGGTCCCGGATGCGGAATCGTTGTGTTGTTTGTGCATTTGCACGAACAGCGCCTTCTGCCGGTACGGCGCAGAGCACGCTGGGGGTGCTGCTGGCTGCGCTTTCTTCTGCTGGCTGATTGTTCTGGCCGATGCTGAATTGGTGATCTTGAGCTGTGCCTGGGTGACCGCTGCGGCGGCTGAGATAACCGTGACAGGGCGTGAAGTCGCGCGTGCAGGTTATTGAATAATGAAGGGTGGACGTGTGCGGTAATGGCTGTTAGCGTGCAGTGGCCGGGCCGGAGCCGGCGGATTCCGGGGAATTGCACTGGATGGCGCCGCGCTGGCTTTGTACAGCCCTGACCGCTAAATGCCAAGGGTAGTGACTGCCATGGATTTGCCAGTTATTAATCATGAGTCCGCATCGCCGGATGATCCTCAGGGTTCGCGGGGGCATACGCGGCGTAGTTTTATCCGCCGCGTTGCGGGTGGCCTGGCTATTGCGGTGCCCGCGTTCCGGGTACTGGCGGGTGCGGGTTCCGCGTCGGCGGCCAACCCGTGCGCGAAGACTCACGATACCTACACGGGCCATTACTGCTCAAATACCGGAACGAATGGCTGCAACTTTAATGTGCACACCGGTAGCTGCATCGGTGAGTACACTGTTTACAGTGCGACACAGACGGGCTATGTGTGCGGTTATTATACCGATGTTGAATGCGAAGTATGCTGTCATAACAGTTAGGCGGCCGTGATGGCGACGTTCACGACATACGCAGAGATCTTTACCCCCGATCACCCGCTGGCCGAGAAATATGAGGCGGGTATCAAGAAGTCCCCGGGCCTGCTGCTGGCCGATGTGCTGCGGAACAGCGGCGGCGCTTATGAGACAAAGGTGGGGCTGTCGAACCGTTTCCGTGATGAGGTGCGCAGGCTGGGCCAGGCCAGCGGTGATGAGCGCCTGCTGGACCTGGCGGCCCAATCCGAGGTGACGGTGTCACTGGAGCACCTGCGGTACGTGGATCCAGCGGCGACACGGGTGGTCATCGGGTACCGGATCAGTTACACCCCGGAAGACAACGAACTGCTGACCCGGGGCGCCCCGGGCGCAGACGGCCAGGGTACCGGGTCGTGATGCTGGCTCAGGTGGCGCGGGAGGCGGCCGGCTGTTATCTGGTGGTGACGCTGGCGGCGACGTCGCTGGCGAAACTGCGGAATGGCCGGCAGGCCTCGCGGGGGTTGCGCCGCGAGCGGTTGGTTCCTGCGAGAACGGCGCCGCTGGTGATTGGCGGCGTGGCGGCAGCGGAGCTGGCCCTGGCCACGCTGATGGTGCTGGGCGCTGAGCCGGTAATGACAGGGTCGACCGTGGCGGCTCTTTTCCTGCTATTTGCCGGGTACCGGGTGCGGGCTGCGTCGCGGAAGACGCAGCTGGACTCTTACACATGCCCGTGCGCGGGGGTTCCGCTGGCGCATGAGGCCTCGCCGCGAGCGGTCGTGGCCGCGGTAGCCGCGTGCATGATCC
>CAXUJF010000861.1:0-2126 GCA_964250865.1 uncultured Streptosporangiaceae bacterium | reverse complement strand
GCGGAAGGTATGCGATGCCGTCAGCGCCAAGAGCGGGCTCACGAGGGCCAGGCGGAGTAACCGGGGACTGACCAGCCGCGCAGCCAGGTGTCGCCCTGGCCCATCTCGCGGCCCGGGACTGGCGGGCCGACGCGTGTCAGGCTGAGGTGGGTTCAATCGGGCCGTGTTGGGGGGAGCCCGAAGATGTGCGCGCTGTTGTCGGGGAACCCGGTCACGGCGTAGCGGCGCGCGTGCGGATTCGTGCTAGCGGCTTATACGGTCATAGCGTTTTACTGTCTCTGCGCAGATAGTACCGCTCGGTCCATGGCACCGTCCCGCTGATAAATCAGGCGATATCAGGGACGAATTCCGCGGGCGCCAAGCACATCGTCACGACCGCCGCAAGCTGCTGCCGCTGCCGGCCGGTGCCTCCGCGTCGGGTTTGATGATGTCGTTGGTTTGCAGATCTTTTAGTTCCCGCAACCGTCGTGCTTATTGCAGGGCTGGCGGCGTGGGCACGATCGGGAGAGTAGCCGCCGGCGTTGGGGGGGCCCGCACGCCCCCCCGGGGCCGGGGTGCCGCGCCCCGGGGTCTGCGGGGGCCCGCTGATGGCCGGCGGCTGGTACCTGGTCCGGGTGCTGGCTTACGGCCTTGCCCGCCACCGGCCGGTGGTGATCTCCCTCGGATGGCTGATCATGACGGCACGGGTGCTGTCGCCGGGCGGGTGCCGGTGACAGTGGCGGAGACGGGTCCCCAGATCAGGCGAGTACGCCTGGCTGGGGGGCGAGCGCCCATTCGAGGGCGAAGTCGGCGACGGTTTCCCAGCCGTCTTCGCCGCAGGTGTAGTGGTCCCGGCCGGGGAAGACTTTGTGGGCGGTTATCGCGGTCGAGTGCTTGGCGTTCTTCTCGTATCCCTCGCGTTGGATGGCAGGCGGCAGGATGTGGTCGCTGCCGCCGGAGACGAATAGGAGCGGCGCACGGTCGTCGTTGGAGAAGTCAAAGGTCGTCGAGCCGTGCGGGGTGAGGTTGGCGAGGCCGCCCTGGAACACCACCAGGCCGGGAGCCGCAACCGCGTACCGGTCGTAGGCGGCCTGGGCCTGTTCCTCGGTGAAGGTGTTGGTGAACGCGTAGTGGAACTGCTCGGGCGTCAGCGCGACGCCCTTGTGCCGGTCGGCGGGATTTTCAGGACAGGGAACGACGATCTGAGCTCTGAGAACGGCGTCGCCTTGACGCCTTTGGCGCCGGCGCCGTCGACCGAGACGCCGGCCGAGCCAGTCCGTTGCCCACCAGGAGCTGAGCGAACAGCCCGCCCTAGGAGTGGCCAGCTGGCTGTCCGTCGTGCACGCCGGTTTTGTCGGACCCTGCCTCTAGTGTCGAACTAGCGATCGAGTCAGGGAGGTGACCCGGATGAGTCCCCAGCCGTTAGACGCGGCCGATGCGCTGGCCATGGCCCAGGCCGGGTTGTCCTTCCTGGCCACCTGCGAGGCGGTGGAACTGCCGGCCGACGCCCAGGCTGAGATCCTGACCGGCCTGGAGGGTGCCGAGGCTCGGCTGACCGCCGCGCGTTCTGCGGTGCTGGCCGCGTTCTGCACCGGGCACGGTTACGAGGCCGACGGCCAGTACGGCCCCAAACCCTGGCTGCGGGCCTTCACCCGCATCACCCCGGGTGCCGCGACTGGCGCGCTGGCCTGGATGCGTCGCCTGCAGGCCCATCCGGCCGTAGCTGCTGCACTGGCCACCGCAGCCATCACCGCCTCGTGGGGCCGGGAGATCTGCACCTGGACCGACCGGCTGCCCGCAGGCCTCATTCAGGACGCCGATGCAATCCTGCTAGCTACCGCGGCTGGAGGTGCGGACCTGCGGGACCTGGCCTTGCTGGCCACCGAGATGATCGAGCGGTCGGCCAAGCCCGATGACGACGACGGCGGTTTTGCCGACCGGGCGTTGTGGCTGGAGAAGACGCTGGCTGGGGCCGGGCGGCTGACCGGAGACCTGACGCCGGGCTGTGCTGCGGCGCTGACCGCCGTGCTGGAGGCGCTGGGGGACAAGACCGGCCCCGAGGACACCCGGAGCCTGACCCAGCGGCACCATGATGCCCTGGAGGAGGCCTGCCACCGGCTGATCGCCGCGAACCTGCTGCCCGGCCG
>CAXUJF010000860.1:0-2128 GCA_964250865.1 uncultured Streptosporangiaceae bacterium | reverse complement strand
CACCTGGGCGGCCGCGGCCGAGCGGCACCTCGGGTTGTACCGCTCACTGGCCGCCTGCCGCTGAGGGGCCCCTCAGGCCAATCGGGTCAGTTGAGCGCGGCGGGCTTGCGGGCGCTGAAGCGCATGACCGTGCCGGCCAGGGCGCTCCGGGTCTGCAGGGCGGTCAGGCCCAGGTGGTCCAGCGCGGTCTTGAGCTGGCCCGGATGCAGCAGGGTCGTGCCCTGGCGCTCGCCGACGCGCATGAGCCGGGCCGGGGCGGTGTTGAGCATGTCGTACCCGACCAGCTTGCCGCCGGGGCGGAGTACCCGGGCCGCCTCGGCCAGCGCCTTGTCCCACTCGATCACGTGGTGCAGCATCGCGGCCGATACCACCAGGTCGAACCGGCCGTCCGGGAACGGCAGCGCCGTGGCGTCGGCCCGCCGCACGCTGGCCCGCTGGCCGAAGCCCGACAGCACCTGCTCGGCCATGCCGACCCGTTCGACGTCGGTGTCGGTGGCGACCATGCGGAACTGCGGGTAGAGCGTGAGCAGCTGAGCGGTCAGGCCGCCCAGGCCCGCGCCAATCTCCAGCCCCTCCCCCGACGGCTCCACGTCCTGCAGGATCCAGGGCAGGATGATCCGCCGCGCCGCTAGCCGGTAGGGCAGGCTGGTCAGGGTTGCCTTGGCGCTGGGCGGCATCTCGGGCATGAAGCCAGCTTGCCATGCCCGCCGGGGTACCCCGTCCGCTGGCCACCCCGGTGCCGGGGGCGGAACCGGGCTCGCGGCGACGTTCCTCTGCCCAGGGCAGATTTTCTTGGTGGCGCGCCGGGACGCAGCGCAAGGTTGAGCTAACTAGAAAATCAAAATCCCTGCCTGAAAGGGGGCCATCATGCCGGCTGCCACCGCCGAAACACCGCTGGCCGGGCCGCTCGATGATCAGCTGACCGCCCGGCTGCTGCAGCAGCGCATCATCGTGCTCGGCACCGAGGTCGACGACCGGATCGCGAACCGGCTGTGCGCCGAACTGCTGCTGCTGTCCGCGGAGGACCCGGGCCGCGACATCAGCCTGTACATCAACTCCCCCGGCGGCTCGGTCAGCGCCGGGCTGGCCATCTACGACACCATGCGGCTGATCCCCAACGACGTGAGCACGCTGGCCATGGGGCTGGCCGCGAGCATGGGCCAGTTCCTGCTGTGTGCGGGCGCGGCGGGCAAGCGGTTCAGCCTGCCGCACGCCCAGGTGCTCATGCACCAGGGCTCGGCCGGGTTCGGCGGCACCGCGGCCGACATCGAGATCTACGCCGGCCAGCTGGAACGCACCGGCCGGACGGTGAACGGGCTGACCGCCCAGCACACCGGGCAGCCGATCGAGCGGATCGAGGCCGACGGGCTGCGGGACCGCTGGTTCGACGCGCAGGAGGCGCTGGCCTACGGGTTCATCGACCACATCGTGGAGAGCGTCCGCGATGTCCGCCCAGCCATGGCAGGAGTGTGAGTTTCATGGGGCAGTACACGATTCCGACCGTGGTGGAGAAGAACGCCGGCGTGGAGCGGGCCTACGACATCTACTCGCGGCTGCTGACCGAGCGCATCATCTTCCTCGGCACCGAGATCGACGACGGCGTGGCCAACGTGATCATGGCCCAGCTGCTGCACCTGGAGTTCGCCAGCCCGGACGTCGACATCAACCTGTACATCAACTCCCCCGGCGGCTCGTACAGCGCGATGACCGCGATCTACGACACCATGCAGTTCATCCGCCCCGACGTGGCCACGACCTGCATGGGCCAGGCTTCGTCGGCGGCCGCGGTCCTGCTCGCGGCGGGCACCCCGGGCAAGCGCACCGTGCTCAAGCACGCCAAACTGCTGCTGCACCAGCCGTCGGCCGAGGCCCGCGGCACCCTGCCCGACCTGGCCGTGCAGGCCAAGGAGGTGGCCCGGATCCGGGACGACATGGAGGAGATCCTGTCCCGGCACACCGGCCACCCGGTAGCCCGCATCCGCCAGGACACCGACCGCGACAAGACGTTCTCGGCGCAGGAAGCAGTGGACTACGGCCTGGCCGACGCGGTCATCAGCTCACGCAAGCTGGCCACGCCGGAGTTGCTGAGCGCGTAGGCCGGCTGGGAGTTGGGCGGGGCCAGCTTGCG
>CAXUJF010000859.1:0-2128 GCA_964250865.1 uncultured Streptosporangiaceae bacterium | reverse complement strand
CGCGGCGGATACTGACCGTCACGAAACCGCCTTAGCTATTCATCTGCTGCTGAGCGCTGGACAACTGGGCCTTGACGGTCGCTGCGCTGACCGGCTTGCCCGCTGCCGCGTCCGCGAACAGGTTCTTCACCGCGCCGCCGACCGCGGTCTCGAACTGGGCCTCCTTGGCCACCTGGGGCAGGGGCGTCGCGCTGGTGCTGAGCACGTTGCGCAGGACGGTCTGCTCCTGATTGGCCGGGGGGGTGGCCGCCAGCGCCGCCTTGACCGGCGGAATCGAGCCGTACTTGCCGTTCAGGAGGGTCGACTCGGACTGGCTGGTCATGAACTTGACGAACTTGAGCGCGGCCGCCTGGTTCTTGGACGACTTGAACACCGCCATGTTGATCCCGGCCACCATCGAGTCCGGGTTGGACGCGCTCGGCGTGCCCGACTCGACCGGGGGTGCCGTGACCCCCCAGGCGTCGGGGGACATGCCGTCCGCCTTGAGCGTGGTGCCGCCCGCCTGCCACAGGATCATGGCCGCCTTGCCCTTGGCGAAGTCGGCCAGCGACTGGTTCTGGTCGTACTCGGCGTCACCGGGGTTCACGATCTTGTCGGTGCCCATGAAGTTGACCCACTGCTGCACCGCCGCGACGTTGGCCGCGGTGGTGAAGGTCGGGTTGCCCTTGGCGTCGAAGAAGCTGCCGCCCTTCTGCTTGGACAGGACGAAAACGTTGTGGATGTTCTCCGCCGGGTTCGCGCCTTCGATGGCCAGGCCGTAGTTGCCGCCCTTGGTGAGCTTCTTGCCGTCGGTCACCACCTGGTCCCAGGTGGCTGGCGGGCTGGAGATCCCGGCCGCCTTGAACTCGGCCTTGTTGTAGTAGAGGCCGTAGGCCAGCGAGTAGATCGGCACCGCGGTCGGCGTCTGGCCCGCCGCTCCGGTGGAGCCGAAGGCCGAGGCCAGGAACTTGCTCTGCCCGCCGACCTGGCTGAGCGTGCTGCTATCGAACGGCAGGAACGCCCCGGTGGCCTGCAGCGAGGCCGACCAGGTGTTGCCGATGTTTACCACGTCCGGCCCCTGACCCGAGGTGGTCGCGGCCAGGATGCGGTTGAGCAGGTCGGCCCAGCCAATGACCTGCAGTTTGACGGTGATGCCGGTCTGCTGCTTGAACTTCTTCAGCTCCGGGTTGAGCGTGGTGTAGTCGGCCTGCAGGCTGGCGCCCTGATTGCTGGCCCAGTAGGTGATCGTGGCCGGTTTACTGCTGCTACCTGAGCCACTGGAGCCACCGGATGAACTTCCGCCGCCGCACGCGGCCGCGAGCAAACCCACGGTGGCGGCGGCCGCGGCTACGGCGGAGACACGGCTAATACGCACGGGCAGAACCTCTTCTGTGAGGCGTAACGGCTAAATTTATGGTCTGATTTAAGGCGTGTCCTAAGTCACGTGTCAAGACTGGGAGTGATGTTTGGTGCTCACCCCACGGCCGAGCAGCAGCCGGGAGTACCTGCGGCTGGACGGGCTCTGGCGGTTCCGGTTTGACCCATCCGCCGAGGGTGCGGCCGCGCGATGGTGGTCCAGGCCCCTGCCCGGCGGCCGGGAAATGCCCGTCCCGGCGAGCTATAACGATCTCGTCACCGACCCGGGCGAGCGGGATTACGTAGGCGACGTCTGGTACCAGCGGGACGTGTGGGTCCCGGGTTCCTGGGCGGGCCGCCGCATCGTGCTCCGCTGCGACGCGGCCACCCACCACGGCACGATGTGGGCCCGCGACACTCAGGTCGCCGAGCACACTGGCGGGTACACGCCGTTCGAGGCGGACGTCACCGCGCTGGTCAGGCCGGGCGAGCCGCTACGGGTCACGCTGCGGGTCGGCAACGAGCTGACCCTGGACACGATTCCGCCCGGCGTGATCTCGGTCCACCCCGACGGGCACCGGGCCCAGCGCTACTTCCACGACTTCTACAACTACGCCGGGCTGCACCGGTCGGTCTGGCTGTACTGCACCCCGCCCAGCTACATCGAGGGGGTGGTGGTCCGCACCGACTTCGACCCCCGGTCCGGCCAGGGCTTGGTGTATTACCAGGTCGAGGCCGTCGACGACCACGGAGCCCACGGCGCCGCCCCGGCCTCGCCAGCCCCCACCTCGCC
>CAXUJF010000858.1:0-2129 GCA_964250865.1 uncultured Streptosporangiaceae bacterium | reverse complement strand
GTTGCGGTGGTGGGCGCGACCCGGCGCATGGCCACCGTGGTCAGCTCGGTGCCGGACGCGACCAGGGCCCGGTCCAGCACGTCCAGGCTGGGCGCCCCGCCGGTGCCCATGATCAGCCGCGAGCCGAACTTCTCGCCGGCGATGACCAGTGAATCAGTCATGACTCAGCCTCCCTGAACCGCGGTGAGCACCTCGACCTGGTCGCCGTCGGCCAGGCGGGTGGACTCCCATTGGCTGCGCCGCACCACCTCGCCGTTGACGGCGACGGCGATACCGGTGGCCGCGCTGGTCAGCACCTGGACGGCGGTCGCAGTCGTCGCGCCGTCGGTCAGCTCGACCGGCTCACCGTTCACGATCACGTTCATGTTGTGCCTCCGGAGGTCACACCTTGTGTCCCGAACCGCTCGATGGTGAAGTGCGCCGCCACCTCGGGCCAGCGCCCGGTCTGCAGGTAGTCCGTGATGACGTCCGCGGTGATCGGCGTGAGCAGCACGCCGTTGCGGAAGTGCCCGGTGGCCAGGACCAGGCCGTCGGCCGCGCACGGCCCCAGCACCGGCCCGTTGTCCGGGGTGCCGGGCCGCAGCCGGGCCACCGCCTCGGTGAACTCCAGCTCGGTGACGCCCGGCACCAGGGTCCGCGCGTCCCGCAGCAGCTCCCACAGGCCGCCCGCGGTCACCCGGGTGTCCACGCCCAGTTCCTCCTGGGTCGCCCCCACCACCAGCTCGCCGTCCGCCCGCGGCACCAGGTAGACCGCCGAGCCCCGGACCACGCCGCGCACCGACCGGCTCAGGAAGCCCGCTGGGGCCCGCAGCCGGACGATCTGCCCCTTGACCGGCCGGACCGGTGGCACCGCACCGGGCGGCAGCCCCTCGATGTGGACCGTGTTCCACCCGGCCGCGAGGACCACCCAGTCCGCCTCGGCCACCGTGCCGTCGCCGAGCCGGGCCGTACGGCCTTCGATCCTGGTCACCGGCTGCCGGATGACCCGCACCCCGGCCGTTTCCGCCGCGGCCAGCAGGGCCCGGACCAGCCGGCGGGGGTCGATCGAGCCGTCCGCCGCCGCCAGCAGGCCGCCGCACACCGACGGGTCCAGCATCGGCTCCAGCCGGCGGCACTCGCGGCCGGTCAGCCGCTGCCCGGGCACCCCGAGGCTGTCCTGCAGCACGCGCAGCTCGTCGATCACGGCCAGGTCGTCGCGGTCGTAGCCGACCTGCAGCGTGCCGGTGACGCCGAACCCGGTCGGCAGGCCGGTGGCCGCGGTCAGCTCGGCGGCGAAGTCCGGGTAGCGCTGCAGTGAAGCCCGCCCCAGCGCGAACAGTTCCTTCTCGGTGTAGGCCGCCTCGGACACCGGCGTGAGCATGCCCGCCGCGGCGTGGCTGGAGCCGGTGCCCGGCGCCGGGTCGGCCACGGTCACCTCGAAGCCGCGCTGGGCGGCCCGCCAGGCGATGCTCAGGCCGATCACTCCGCCGCCGGCGATGAACACTCGAGCCATGCTCGCTCCCTTCGCCGGCATGACCCGGATCAGGTTCCTGCGGTCGGAAGCTCGCCAGCTTCCCTCTCAGCCCGGTCGGCACCGGGCTCCCGCGCGTCTGGGCTTAGCCTATGTCCTCATGCATGTCGTCGTCGCTGGCGGTGGACTGGCCGGGCTCCGCACCGTGGAACTACTCCGGGCCGGTGGCTTCGATGGGCCGGTCACCATGCTGGCCGCCGAGAGCCGGCCGCCCTACGACCGGCCGCCCCTATCCAAGGCGGCGCTGGCCGCCGGCGGCCTGGCCCCGGAGGTGCTGGCCGGGAAGCTGGACGCCCCGGCGATCGAGGCCGAGCTGGACACCACGCTGTCGGCCGACTTCACCGCGCTCGGCGTGGACCTGCACCTCGGTGAGCCCGCCACCGCCCTGGACCTGGCCGCGGCCCGGGTCCGCACCGACACGGGGGAGTACCCGTACGACCGGCTGGTGGTGGCCACCGGTGCGATGCCGATCGTGCTGCCCGGACCGGGCCGCCAGCGCTTTCTGCGCACGCACGGGGATGCCCTGGAGCTGCGGGACCGGTTGCGTCCCGGCGTCCGCCTGGTCATCGTGGGCGCGGGCTTCGCCGGCTCGGTGATCGCCGAGCGGCTGGCCGCGGGC
>CAXUJF010000857.1:0-2160 GCA_964250865.1 uncultured Streptosporangiaceae bacterium | reverse complement strand
GGCCCGCCCGGGCGGCACCCGGCGCCCCTCCCGGGGCTGCGCCCGGGGGGCGCGGCCGGCGCGGCGGCCCAGCGCGGCCCACAGCGCTATCTCGCTCGCGACGATCTGGGCCAGGTTCTCCAGCAGCGCAACGTCCTCGGCGCTCCAGTGCCGCGGTTCCGGGTCGGCCGCCCAGAGTACGGCCGCAATCTGCCCGGCCTGGTCACGGACCGGGATCCCGGCCCAGGCCGTCGTGTTCGCCGGCGCCGGCCGACCACCGCTCCGGGCGTGCGTGTACAGCCGGGCGTTGTCAATGATCAGCCGTTGCCCCGCCGCCGCGACGCTGGCGCACATTGACTGCTCGAAACTGCTCGGCCGGTCACCGAAACCTCGCGGCCAGATCATGGCCTTGTGTGCGCGGTTACCGGCCACGGCAATAGACGCACGGGGCGCTCCCACCGCAATTGCCGTCAAGCCCGCGATACGGCTCAACGACTCTTTCAAGGTAAAAGGGGACGAATCGGCTGGCCCATTCCCAGCCGGCCTCGCTGGCCCGCTACCGTCCGCCACCTTGGTATCGAGGTGGCCCCCGACGAGGCCCGATGGGGTGATACCTGGCACGCCCGCTCCCACCCTGCACATGATGACGCTTATCGCGCGCTTCTGGGCAAGGCAGGGTCTCGACCTTGATAGGACAAGTATAGCGACACCGTAAGGTGGCTCGCGGATGGGCCGGCCTTATGAAAGACCACAATTTAGCCGGAAAATGCCGCGAGGATAGTCAATGGCAAAATAAGTCAGTTAATAAGAATTTTGCGAAGTTGGCCCGGTGTGCAGTCCCTGGGCCGTTTCAACTGCGCTGACACCGGTAGGTGTTGTCCATGACGACTCACCCCCAGGGCATTGACGTACGGCGCCGGGCCGGCTGGCTCCCGGAAAACCAGGACGATCTGGAGGCATGGCTCGACGGCCACCGCAAACGGGCCGAAGCGCGCGGTGACCAGGTCGTCCTCCATCCCGTGCTGGCCGAGTTCCAGCAGCTGATCGACACCGATCCCGTGGTGGGCATGTACATCCACCAGATGATCGCCCAGGTGCCGGAGACCAAGCCGTACCGCCAGCGCCACGTCGAGAGCGTGCCGCAGTTGCTGCAGCTGATCAACGAGGTACTGACCAGTGCGCCGGAGTTCGGCGCTAACCAGGTGGCCACGCCGCTGGGCGCGATCCTGGACTGGACGATGGGGACCCGGGCCGGCTTCGCCGCCTACCGCGACCCGCGGGTCAACGCGATGATCCAGAAGATTCTCAATGCCTGGAGTGAGTTCCTCAGCAGCGGCGACTCGCTCTACGCGCTCAACGATGCGCCGACCGGCTGGAAGAGCGCCGGGGCCCGGGCCGCGATCGGCATCGAGCAGTACGAACACGATCCCAAGGACGAGCACTGGGGCTTCACCTCGTGGAACGACTTCTTCACCCGCCGGTTCAAGGACGGTGAGCGCCCGGTGGCCGCCCCGCACGACGACAAGGTGATCGTCAGCGCCTGCGAGTCCACGCCCTACGGCATCAGCACCGACGTCAAGCTGCACGATCGCTTCTGGATCAAGAGCCAGCCCTATTCGCTGCAGGACATGCTGGCCAGCGACGATTCGGCCGGGGAGTTCGTGGGCGGGACCGTTTACCAGGCCTTCCTGAGCGCGACCAATTACCACCGCTGGCACAGCCCGGTGGCTGGGACGATCGTGCGGGCGTTCGTCGTGCCCGGCACCTACTACTCCGAGCCCGACTCGGAAGGAGCCGATGCGGTCGAGCCCATGAACTCACAGTCCTACCTGGCTCACGTGGCGGCCCGGGCGGTCATCATCATCGACGCCGACGACCCGGTCATCGGCCGGATGGCGTTCGTGGCCGTCGGCATGTCGGACGTTTCCTCGTGCCTGATCGGCCCGGACATCAAGCCCGGCTACCACGTCGGCAAGGGGGAGGAGCTCGGTTACTTCCAGTACGGCGGCTCGACCCACTGCCTCGTCTTCCGCCCCGGCGCGATCGCCGAGTTCAGCCTGGGGGCCATTCCTCAGCCGCACGACCCCAAGGCGCCGCTGATGCTGGTCCGCTCCAAGCTCGCCGTGGCCAGCACCGCACCCTGAGTCCGTCGCGTCCTAACCCCGGAGGCCCCACCAACCC
>CAXUJF010000856.1:0-2168 GCA_964250865.1 uncultured Streptosporangiaceae bacterium | reverse complement strand
GCCCAAGTGGCGAAAGAGCTCGGTATCAACGAGGGCACCCTCGGCAACTGGGTGGCTGTTTACCGTCGTGAGCATGCCGGCGAGGAACCGCCGCTTTCCGTGACCGACCGCGCGCGCCTGCGTGAGGTCGAGCGGGAAAACCGGGAACTGAAGATGGAGAACGACTTCCTGAAAAAAGCCGCGGCGTACTTCGCCCGCGACCATCGGTGACCGATAAATTCGAGTTCATCGACGCGGAGTATGCGGCTTACCGGGAGTCTGGCGATATTCACGTGCCGTCGGTCGTGAAAATGTGCAGGTGGATGGAGGTGTCACGTTCAGGGTTCTACGAATGGCGAGACAAGCCGGAATCGGCTACGGCGAGGAGACGCGTGGTAATTGCCCTCGTCGTGCAAAAGTCATTCGATGCCTCGGACGGGACTTACGGGTACCGGCGGGTCCATGCCGACCTCGCGGCCTGGGGCGTGCCGGCCGGGGCCGAGCTCGTGCGGTCGGTGATGCGCGAGCTGGGCCTGGAGTCCTGCCAGCCGCGGCCGTGGCGGTTCAGCCTCACCGAGGGCGACGGCCAGGAGCACGGCATCCCCGACCGTGTGCAGCGGGATTTCACTGCAGGCGCACCCGGGGAGAAAATGGTCGGCGACATCACGTACATTCCGACGTGGGAAGGCTGGCTGTATTTGGCGACGGTCATCGACTGTCACACCAAGGCCGTAATCGGCTGGGCGACCGGCGGCAATTACAAAACCCCGCTGATCGAGAAAGCCATCGAGATGGCCGCCCGTAGCTATCCTCTCGCGGCAGGCGCGATTTTTCACTCGGACCGCGGCAGCAACTACACTTCTCGTGAGTTCGCCGGGACGCTGAGGAAGCATAACATGCGTCAGTCTGTCGGCCGTACGGGCATCTGCTATGACAACGCAATGGCAGAATCTTTCTTCGCCGCGCTGAAGAACGAACGGGTCCACCGCACCGAGTACCCAACACGGGAACACGCACGAAGAGACGTTGTGAGGTACATTGAATTTTGGTACAATTCGAGACGTCGGCACTCCGGACTTCAGTACCGGACCCCGCAACAGGTCCGCAACGAATACGTGGAACGGCAGTCCGCAGCGTGAATTAATCCAAAATCCGCTGTCCGGAATGCTCGGAGCAGATCACTGACGACCTCACCGACGCGCTCCGGGCCTGCGCAGCCGGCGTCTACTCCCTCGAAGCAGGCACCGAACTGTTCATCAGCAACCGCACGTTCCTCCACCGCGACGACTTCACCGCCCGCTTCATCGAGGCCGGGACCAGCATCAGCGACGGCACCACCTTGATGGCTGTCATCGACTGGGACGCCGCCATCTCCGCTCTGAACGTCGGCGACCTTCCCTGCTCCGGCGGGGAACGGCGCGTCCTCCTGCTATCGGCCAGCCTCGCAGGTGGCATCCCGATCGACCTCCGCGATGCCGTCACCGGCCTCGACGACCGCAACATCGCCCTGCTACTCACCGCTATCCACCAAGCAACCGGAAAACGGCCAGGGAGCATCCGAGCCCGGTGACAATTCTCAGTTCAGGGAGTGAGCTGAAGAGCCACCGTCGAGGACCAAGCTCCATTTTCTTAGAATGGCTCAGCAGAATGGACCAAGGCCACCACGGACCAAGGAAAATATCTGCGGCCATGTGGTCTTATTCGGCAAAGGGTCACTGCCGTTCCCAATGCCCCCGGCTCGACGCCTCCCCGGTTTGAAGCCATTCCTCGACCACAACTGCAGCGATACTAACTTCAGGCAGATAGCGGCCTTCGATCTGGGATTCTTGTCCTCCAATCGAGAACGCATGCGCCTCTTCCGTGTTGTGGTCATGAACTACGAATTGAAGCAGCCCATCCGTACGCTCAAGCCCGAGGAAGGCACGCGACCCATCAATGGCAACCATTAGATGCTCGCCTGATACGCCCTCCGGGGTTATAGTCATCGTGGCATTCCTGACGCCCTCGAGGCTCTGAATCGCCTTGGCGACGGCATCCGGAGATATCCCGTTCCGAGCCACCGAAATCTGACCCACGCGCTCAAGCTCGATATTCGCGTTCCGCATCATGGCGTCCGTGTGAGTCCCGTCTCTGGAGTGTATTCGCCGAACAGTCCTTCAGGTGTCTCGATCCTAAGGTAGCTCAAGCCC
>CAXUJF010000855.1:0-2172 GCA_964250865.1 uncultured Streptosporangiaceae bacterium | reverse complement strand
CGCCAGCACGTGCAGCGACCACGCCATGGCTCCGCTGGCGCCGGCCTCCGTGGCCGCGGCCAGCGCGCGGGTGGCGACCTCGGCCGCCTGGTCGAGCTGGCCGAGGTACTTGTGGGTCCGGGCTGCCAGCACGAGCAGCCGAGCCTGATGCCGGGCCGTCAGGCCGGGGGAGGACAGCGCTTTTTCCAGCGTGGCCAGGGAGGCCGCGGACGAGCCGGCCAGCATGCGGCACTGGGCCAGCGTCCAGTGCAAGTCGACTAGGAGATCGGGCTCGCAGTGATGCTCGAGCGCCTGGTTCACCACCTGCTCGGCCTTGTCCCGGTCGCCGATGCGGTATAGGGCGTCGGCCAGCCTGCTGGCCAGCCAGCCTTGCCGGGCCGAGTCCGCCGAGCGGTTGGCCACGGCCCGGGCCAGCAGCTCCGCCGCCACCCCGGGGGCCTGGTGGATCAGCGGGTCCGCGGTCCGGGTCAGCCAGTCCAGCATCCAGTCGTCGACCTGCTCGCCTGCGTCTCCGGGGCCATCGACCGCCCGCAGCAGCTGCCGTGCCACCCGGTCGGGCGGGGCGCTGGCCTCGGCCAGGGCCCGGCCCACGTCCCGGTGCCAGGCCGCGCGGATCGGCGCCGGCATCTCGTCGTACAGCGCGGCCCGTATTAATGGATGCCGGAACCCCAGCCCGCTGCCGGACGCGGCCAGCACGCCGGCCGCGCAGGCCTCGTCCACCGCCGGGATCAGGTCGGCCACGGTCCGGCTCAGCACGACGGCCAGATCGGGGACGGCGAACTCCATGCCCAGCAGGGCCGCGGCCTTCAGTACTTCCCGCGTCGACCCGGTCACGAAGCCCACGCGGTCGGCGATGGCCGCGGATAGAGAGCTGGGCGCCGAACCGCCCACCAGCTCGACCGTCCCCGCGTCGGTGACGGTCAGGCTGGAGCTGCGGGCCAGCGCGGCCATCAGCTCGGTGAGGTAGAGCGGGTTGCCCGCCGCGCCGTCGGCCAGCCGCAGCAGGTCGGTGTCCGGTTTTCCGCCCGCCAGCGCCGCGATCAGGTCGGTCGCAGCCGGGTCGGTGAGCGCGGTGAGCTGAAGCCGATCCGCGTCGCCCACGGCCCGTCGCAGGGCCAGCAGGTCGTCGCGCAGGGGCACCGGGCGCATCATCCCGATCAGCAGCAGCGGGACCTGCCGCGCCGTTCGCGCCAGCCGTCCCCACAAGGTGACGCTGACCGGGTCGGCCCACTGCAGGTCGTCGACGACCAGGATGGTCGGCCGTGTCGAGCACTGCTCGGTCACCAGGGCCAGCAGCTGTTCGGCCAGGGCGGCCGGGACGTCCGTGCCGCGGTCGGCGGTCGCCTCACCCCGCAGCAGCCGGACGATCGTGTTCCGCCGGGGATTCGTGCTGGGCTCGCGCACCCGCAGCCCGTCCAGGAACGGCACCAGCGGCAGGGCCTGCCCCAGCTCGTCGCCGGCGCCCCAGAAGACCTGGTCGCCGGCGTCCGTCGCTCCCGCGACCACCGCCCGCACCAGGGCGGACTTACCGATGCCGGGCTCGCCTTCGATCAGCACTGAGCCACCGCGCCCCACTGACAACTTTTTTACCAAGTCAGTCAGCAGGGTTATCTCGCTGTCGCGGCCGACGAGGGTACCGGCCGGCGTCACCGCAGGCATGGGTCGAACCCTACTACCAGAACATTTATCGAACAAGCAGCTATTTTTCGGACATTAATTCGGCCGCGAAAGCCGGGCAATGCCGAGCTCTCGGCATTGTGCGCGCCGCCTTGCCGTGCAAATTGCACGAAACCTTGCGCCGCATTGGCTCCTGACAATTTATCGGCATGAATGCGCGACTTTTTCAAATCAATAGAAACTGAAACGGGTAACGCAGATTTTGGTCTAAAAAGGTTTATAACAGGGCTTACTTTATCGCACGTAATAGTTCAATAATGGGCTATAAGCCACTAGGTCCGCTTGTGCCGAGCGACTCGATGGAGCGCTACTGCAGGCCGCTGACCTCCGTAAAAGCCGGGAGAGATCATGTCCATAAAGCGTACCAGCATCATTCCCGCCATCCTTGCGCTCAGCACGGCCGGGTCTATTCTCGCTGGTTCGGCCGCGACCGTGCTCGCCACCACGGCCCCCGCCACCCTGGCCGTGACCGCCGCCGCCCGGCCCGCCCCTGTA
>CAXUJF010000854.1:0-2174 GCA_964250865.1 uncultured Streptosporangiaceae bacterium | reverse complement strand
GGAGTGGCCGGCGGGGCCGCAGTGGCCGGGGCGAAGGCCGAGCGGAGCTGGGTCACCGAACTGCGGAAGAACCCGGCCTCCAGCGGCAGGGCCACCACCGAGCCGGCCGCGCAGGCGAGCCAGCCGATCAGGCTCAGGGCCAGGCCGGCTCCCATGATGTGCGAGCCGTCGGCGATCACCTCACCGGCGTCGGAGAAGAAGAAGCCGAACGTCACGACGCTCAGGCCCAGGCTGAGCAGCACGCCGACCCGGAGCCGGGCCCCGCCGAGCAGGATGAGGACCAGGGCCGCCATCCAGCCCCCGAGGTAGAACACGTGCGGGATGACCTGGGAGGCCTGGCTGGTCAGGCTGGAGCCGGCCAGGTAGGAGGGGAAGAGCCCGGCGACCCCGCAGATGATCCCGGCCGCGAGCAGCCCGGCGGCCAGCAGGACGCGGGTGCTCAGGTGACCGGTGGCCGGGCGTTGCGGCTGCTGCTGCGGGCTGACCATGGTGATGCTGCCCGGCACCTCGAGCGCGTTGTAGCGCGCCCAGGCGCCCTGCCAGCCGTCCGGGGTGTCTGGCCACCACTCGATCGACGGGGGGCGCGGCGAACCCGAGGGCCAGATTCCGTAGAAGCCTGACCCGTGCCCGAGCTCGAAGCTCGCTCCCCGGTACAAAATGGTTTCGTTCTCCGGCACGTTCGCGCCCTTCCTGGTGTGCTGCTCAGCCGTTCCCCCTACGGGCCACCATAGGGAGCGGTGCTGCACATCGACTGAACAACCCCTGAGATGTTCCTGACCCGCCTGCGGGCGACCTTCCGGCTACATAGCCGAAACGTGGGCGCGCCATGCTCGGCGCATGGTGAGTACTGGTGATCACTTGTCCATCGAGGCAGCTGACCTGGTGGTGCGGCGGCTCGGTGAGCCTGCCGTGGCCTCCCCGGTGGCGCGCCTGCTGCACGGCCGGGTGAGCTCCCAGCACTACGTGCACGAGTACGACCGGGTGCTGCTGGACGACACGGTCGAGATGGCCGCCGCCCGCGGGAGCAAGGCCAGCGCGCTGCTGTCCCTGGAACCAGGCGGGCCGCGGGAGTACATCTATTTCCGCCCCGCCACCACCCGGGTCGGCATCGTGACCTGCGGAGGACTGTGCCCGGGCCTGAACAACGTGATCCGCGGGCTGGTCCTGGAGCTGGCGGAGAACTACGGGGTCACCGACGTGGTCGGCTTCCGCGACGGGTACCGCGGGCTGGTCCGCGGCGAGGAGCCGATGCAGCTGACGCCTGCGCTGGTGGCCGGCATCCACAACCGCGGCGGCACCATCCTCGGCACGTCCCGCGGCGGCCAGGACGCGGCGGCGATGGTCACGACGCTGACCCGCCAGAACGTGAGCGTGCTGATCGTCATCGGCGGCGACGGTACGCTCCGCGGTGCGCAGGAGATCGCGGACGAGGCGGACCGGCGCGGCGTCACGCTGGCGGTGGTCGGGGTGCCGAAGACCATCGACAACGACATCCCCTACATCGATCACAGCTTCGGCTTCCAGACGGCGTTCGCCCGGGCCACTGATTCGATCAAGGCGGCGGACACCGAGGCCAGCTCGACCCCGAACGGTGTCGGCCTGGTCAAGCTGATGGGCCGGCACTCCGGCTTCATCGCCTGCTACGCGGCTCTGGCCAGCCACGACGTCGACTTCGTCCTCATCCCCGAGGTACCCGTCAGCCTGGACGGCGTGGCGGGGTTCCTGGCTTGCCTGCGTCAGCGGGTGATGCGGCGCGGCCATGCCGTCATCGTGGTGGCCGAAGGGGCCGGCCAGGACCTGGTCACCGGGGACGGGGCGCGCGACGCGTCGGGTAACGCCCGGCTCGCCGATATCGGGGGGTTGCTGCGCGAGCGGATCAACGCGGACTTCGCCGCGGCCGGCCTGGAGCTCAGCCTGAGGTACGTGGATCCCGGCTACGCGATCCGCAGCGTCCCGGCCAACGGGTACGACGCCGTGTACTGCCTGCGGCTGGCCCAGGCCGCCGTGCACGCCGCGATGGCGGGCCGGACCGCGATGGTGGTCGGCCGCTGGCACGGCCGGTTCGTCCACCTGCCGATCTCCCTGGCCACCGGCAGCCGCAATCAGGTCGACCCGGGCGGTGATCTGTGGATGTCCGTGCTCGAGGCGACCGGCCAGCCGCCGCGCTTCAGCTG
>CAXUJF010000853.1:0-2174 GCA_964250865.1 uncultured Streptosporangiaceae bacterium | reverse complement strand
GGAGAACCGGGCCCGGGGCCGCCGGCGCCTCGGTCACGCCTTCCACCACGACCTCGGTCACCTCGGGCGCGGCGTCCTGCACCGCCCCCTCGATGGCCAGTTGCACGGTGATCGCCGAGGACGGGCAGCCGTCGCAGTTGCCTTCCAGCCGCAGCCGGGCCACCCCGTCGCTGACCCCGACGTAGTGCACGCCGCCGGCGTGCGAGCCCAGGTATGGCCGCACCTGGTCCAGCGCCCGCTGGATGCGGGCGTCGACGTCCAGCGGGTGCAGCCCGTGCAGCAGCAGCAGGCTTTCCACCAGCGGGTCGTTGATCAGCCGGTCCAGCGTGGCCGCCATGGCCTTGCTGTTGGCGCCGTCCGTGGCCAGCTCGTCGTCGGCCAGCACGGCCATGACGTGCGCCAGGCCGTCCCCGTACAGGCTGACCAGCAGGCGGACCAGTTCCTCGGCGGCCGCGCCCTGACCGCTGGCGCTCAGCCGGCCCAGCAGTTCCTCGATCTGGTCGCCGACCTGTTGCACGCGGGTCATGCCGCTCCTTCGGTAGCGCGGTGGCTCATCACGTGGACAGCGATCACGGGACAGCGATCAGGTCGACAGCGTGACCCCCATCGGCGAGTGCATCTTCTCCAGCGTCTTGCCGTTGCCGAGGTACATGTGCACCCCGCACGGCAGGCACGGGTCGAAGCTGCGCACCGCGCGCATGATGTCGATCCCCTTGAAGTTGTCCGGCGAGTTTTCTTCGAAGATCGGCGTGTTCTGCACCGCGTCCTCGTACGGGCCGGGCGTGCCGTAGCTGTCCCGCACGCTGGCGTTCCACGGGGTCGGCGGGTACGGGTGGTAGTTGGCGATCTTGCCCTTCCTGATCACCATGTGGTGCGACAGCACGCCCCGGACCGCCTCGGTGAAGCCGCAGCTGTTGGCCTCTTCCGGTACCGTGAACGGCTCCCAGGTCTTGGTCCGCCCGGCCCGGATCTCACCCAGCGCCTTCTCCACGAAGTGCAGCGCGCAGGCGGCCGAGTAGGCCTGGAAGTAGGTCCGGGCCCGGTCCCGCTCGATGGCGTTGGACAGCGGCGCACCCTGCTTATCAACCGGGATCTTCCACTCGAACGTGACCTCGGGCTTGGTCGCGCTCCGCGGCAGGTTGATCAGCACGCTGTGGCCGGTGGACTTGACGTAGCCGAAGTCGACCAGGTTGCCCTGGGCCGTGGCCCACAGCCGGGCGATCGGGCCGCCGCCGGTGTCCGCGGCCAGGTAGTCCTTGCCGTCGAACCAGCGCGGTGACATGACCCAGCTGTACTTGTCGTCGAAGTCGCGCTTCTGCGGGCGCGGGATCGTGTGCTGGTTCCACGGGTGCCGC
Organism: uncultured Streptosporangiaceae bacterium; assembly: GCA_964250865.1. Taxonomy (GTDB): domain Bacteria; phylum Actinomycetota; class Actinomycetes; order Streptosporangiales; family Streptosporangiaceae; genus Bog-532. The sequence goes on along the minus strand of CAXUJF010000853.1, from coordinate 819 downwards.
TCGTCCACCGGGTTGCCCAGCGGGTCGTGGCTCACGAACTTCTCGTGGCCGGCCCAGTCCTCGTAGTACGAGCTGCCCAGCAGGATGCGGATACCCAGGTTGATGTCGACCAGGTCGTTGGTGAGCAGCTGGCCATCCCGGATGACGCCGGGAGTGACGAACATCTTCTTGCCCCAGTTGCTCATGTTCTCGTACGTGAAGTCGCAGTGGTCCGGGTCGTTCAGGCTGCCCCAGCAGACCAGGTCGGCCCGGCGCCGGCCGACCTCTTCGTACCCCGGCAGCGCCTCGTAGAAGAAGTCGAACAGGTCGTCGTGCATGGGGACGACGCGCTTCATGAACTCGACGTAGCGCATCAGCCGGGTCAGGTAGTCCGTGAACAGCTGCACGGTGGCGGTGGTGCCGACGCCGCCCGGGTACAGCGTGGACGGGTGCACGTGGCGCCCCTCCATCAGGCAGAACATCTCCCGCGTGGACCGGCTCACCTGGAGGGCCTCGCGGTAGAACTCGCCTTCCAGCGGGTTCAGCGACCGCATGATGTCGCCGATGTACTTGTAACCGTGATCGGCGGCGTGCGGCGCCTCGGTGTGGTTGGCCTGCTCCAGCACGCCGGGGTTGGTCTCGCCGACCATCTTGGCGCAGAAGTCCACCCCGACCAGGTTCTCCTGGAAGATGTTGTGGTCGAACATGTACTCGGCCGACTCACCCAGGTTGATGATCCACTCGCCCAGGGGCGGCGGCCGGACCCCGTAGGCCATGTTCTGGTTGTAGACCGAACAGGTCGCGTGGTTGTCACCGCAGATGCCGCAGATGCGGCTGGTG
>CAXUJF010000852.1:0-2175 GCA_964250865.1 uncultured Streptosporangiaceae bacterium | reverse complement strand
GGCCGGGCGGGCTGCGGGCGGAGCTGCGGGCGGCCCGGATCGACCTGCCCGGGGCCACCCGGCTGGAGCGGTTCGGAGCCCGCGGACGGCAGCGGTTCGCGGCCGCGCCGACCGTGGTGGGCTCGTGGCCCGGCGGCCCGGACTTTCCCGCGCTGACCGCCGCGCCCTGCCCAGATACGACCGGCACTGATACGACCGGCCGTAGTACAAGTGACGGTGCCGGCGCGGCGGCCGGGCGATAACGCCCATAGACTCGCGAGCGTGAGCACCGCACCCGCCGTCGAAGTCGCGAGTTTGGTGAAGCGGTACCGGCACGCGCTCGCGGTCGACGGGCTGACGCTGACCGCGGCCCGGGGCGAGGTCACGTCGATCCTCGGTCCCAACGGGGCGGGCAAGACCAGCACGATCGAGATCTGCGAGGGTTACCGGCGAGCCGACGCTGGCACGGTCCGGGTGCTCGGCCTGGACCCGGCCCGTGACGCCCGGGCCCTGCGGCCCCGCGTCGGGGTCATGCTGCAGGCGGGCGGGGTGCCCCCGGCCATACCGGCGGGTGAGTACCTGCGCCTGCTGGCCCGGTTCCACGCGCACCCGCTGGACCCGGCCGGGCTGCTGTCCCGGGTCGGGCTGACCGAGGCCCGCCGCACTCCGTACAAGCGGCTGTCCGGCGGCCAGCAGCAGCGGCTGGCCCTGGCCGCCGCGGTCATCGGCCGCCCGGAGCTGGTGTTCCTGGACGAGCCGACGGCCGGCATGGACCCGCAGGCCCGGCACGCGACCTGGGACCTGATCACTGAGCTGCGCGCGGCCGGCGTGAGCGTGATCCTGACCACGCACTTCATGGACGAGGCCGAGCGGCTGTCGGACCAGGTGGCCATCATCGACCGCGGCCGCCTGGTCGCGGGCGGCACCCCGGCCGAGCTGTGCGGCGGCGCGGGCCAGCTGCGGTTCCGGGCCGAGAGCGGGCTGGACACCGACGGCCTGGTGGCCGCGCTCCCGGACGGCAGCGCGGCCAAGGAGTCGCCGGCCGGGCACTACGTGATCGAGGTGCCGGACGGGGTCACCCCGCAGCTGCTGGCCTCGGTCACCGCCTGGTGCGCCGAGCACAGCGTGCTGCCGACCAGCCTGCGGATCGAGAGCCGGACGCTGGAGGACGTGTTCCTGGAACTGACCGGAAGGGAACTGCGTCAGTGACCGTAGCTTCGGCCGAGGCGCCCGAGTCGTTCGTACCGGCGCCGGGGGCGGCGCCGATACGCCAGATGATCCTGGCCCAGACGGGGATGGAAACCCGGATGCTGCTCCGCAACGGCGAGCAGCTCACCGTGACCATGGTCATCCCGCTGGCCCTGCTGGCCATGTTCAGCCTGGAGCCGCTGGTCAGCGTGGGCGGCGGGTCCCGCATCGACTTCCTGGCCCCCGGCATCATCGCGCTGGCCATCATGTCGACCGCGTTCACCAGCCAGGCCATCGCCACCGGGTTCGAGCGCCGGTACGGCGTGCTCAAGCGGCTGGGGGCCGAGCCGCTGTCGCGGGTCGGCCTGATCTCGGCCAAGACGATCAGCGTCATCCTGGTCGAGCTGCTGCAGGCGGTGCTGATCACCGCGATCGCGTTCGGGCTGGGCTGGAGCCCGCACGCCCGCGCGCTCGCCTTTTTGACCGTGCCGCTGCTGGTGCTGGCGGGCACGGCCGCGTTCAGCGGGCTGGCCCTGCTGATGGCGGGTGCCCTGCGGGCCGAGGCCACGCTGGCCCTGGCCAACCTCATCTACATCGCGCTGCTCGGCCTGGGCGGCGTGGTCTTCCCGCTGACCAAGTTCCCGGCGGCCGCGCACCCCTACCTCACCCTGCTGCCCACCGGGGCGCTGGCCACCGGGCTGCGGTCGGTGCTGGCCCACGCGGCCGGGTTCCCGGTGCGGGACCTGATCGTGCTGGTGGTGTGGGCCGTGCTGGGCATCGGCCTCGCGGCCCGCACGTTCCGCTGGGAGTGAGCACCAAGGTCCGTGCCCCGCAGGTCCGGCCGGGGCTGAGTTCCCGGGCCGTGGCCGGGTCGGCCGCCATGGTACTGAGCGGCATCGTCTCCACCCAGCTGGGCGCGGGCCTGGCCACCAGGCTGTTCCACCAGGTGCCTGCGGCCGCGGTGACCGGGCTGCGGCTCTGGGCCGCGGCCATCGTCCTGCTCATCGT
>CAXUJF010000851.1:1016-2181 GCA_964250865.1 uncultured Streptosporangiaceae bacterium | reverse complement strand
GCGCGGCCCGGCCGTCGACGGCCAGCTGGGCGGCGGACTGGCCGAATCCCCAGTGGCCGTCGATGACCGCGGTGGCGTGCTGCTGCTGGATGATCTCCGGCTGGGCCGCGGGACGGATCTGGCCGTCGGCGACCCAGCCTGAGTACTGGACCAGCCGGATGAACCCGTGTGAGTCGTGGCCGACCAGGTTGGACAGGACCAGGGAGACGGCGACCTGGCGGGCGATGGGCGCGGGCGCGCCCAGGGCCGCCAGCGCGGCCGTAGTGAACGTTTCCAGGTCCGCCGGGGCGAAGCGGCCGCTGGCCGGTCCCCCGTGGCCCTGTCCCCCGTGGCCGGGGGTACCTTCCGTGGCTATAGTCACTTGTTGACAATTATCAGTTAGCTATGGTCTAGTCAACGCATCCGCCCAGCTCACTGACTCCCGCGCACAGAGGGGTACCACCGTGATTTCCGGCGTCTACGTTCCGTTGCTCACTCCTTTCGATCGCCAGGGACAGGTTGACACCGGGGCCTACGGGGCGTTTGCCCAGTGGCAGGCGAGCCGGGGTGTCGATGGCCTGGTCCCGTTCGGCAGCACCGGCGAGGGACCGTCGCTCAGCATGCGGGAACGGCTGGCCGTGCTGGCCGAGCTCCCGGATGCGGTGCCGGGTACGTCGCTGATCCCGGCGATCACAGATTCCAGCCTGGACGCCGTGCTGGAGTTCGTCGCCGCGGTGAACGAGCTGCCCGTGACCGCGATCATGGTCTTGCCGCCCTATTACTTCCGCCCGCTGGCCAGCGACGACCTGCGCCGGTTCATCGAGCCGGTGCTGGCGGCCAGCCGGCATCCGGTGCTGCTGTACCACATCCCTCAGTTCGGCCCCCCGGTCCCGGTGGAAGCCCTCACCGCACTGGCCGGGCCCTCGCTGTGGGGAGTGAAGGACTCCGGCGGCGACATCGCCAACACCAAGGCCGTGCTGGAAGCCGGGGCCAACGTCATGGTCGGTTCGGAGCGGACCCTGGTCGAAGCGGTCGGCCTGGGCGCCTCGGGCGGCATCTGCGGCCTGGCCAACCTGTTGCCCGAACACCTGCTAGCCGCCTACGCGGCAGCTAAGGCAGGCGATCCGGGGCGGGGGGGGGGCCCCGGCGGCCCCCCCCCCCCCCGGTTTGGGGAGGGGGGGGCGGC
>CAXUJF010000851.1:0-1006 GCA_964250865.1 uncultured Streptosporangiaceae bacterium | reverse complement strand
CCCAACCGGTGCCCCCAACACCTCCTCGCCGCCTCCGCGGCAGCTACGCCCGGCGAGCCGGGCCGGGGCGAGGCCCTGCTCGCCCCGGCCCTCGCCTTTTTGCAGCAGTTGATCGACGCGTGCCCGGGCAGCCCGGTGGCCTGGATCCCGGTGGCCAAGCAGCTGGCCGGACAGCGCAGCGGCGTGGACCTGGGCGGCGTCCGGCCGCCGATCCCCCCGGCACCGTCGGCAGACGTGAGCGCGGCCCTGGTTCCCGGCCTGGAGGCGGTGCTGTCCGAGCTGGCGGAAGCCTGATGACCGGGCCGGCCACCGGGCCGGCCCGGCTGGAGCCAGCCCGGTTTGCGCCAGCACAGCTTGAGCCAGCCCAGCTTGAGCCAGCCCAGCTTGAGCCAGCACTGCTCGGGCTCGATCTGGGCGGCAGCACGGTCCGTGCCGTCGTCACCGGTCCGGGCGGTGTGCTGCACCGGGCCAAGGTCCGGCACACGGCCCGCGGTTACCCGGCGGTGCTGGCCCTGCTGGAACAGGTCGTGGCCCAGTGCCAGCAGGCTGTCGCCCCGCGCCCGGTGCGAGCGGCCGGAGTAGCCGTGGCGGGCTGGCTCTCGGCCGACCGGGAGCAGCTGATCGCCGCGGCCAATCTCGGGGTCACCGGCGCGCCGCTTCGTCTCGATCTGGAACGGCGGCTCGGGATTGCGGTGACGGTCGACAACGACGGCAACGCGGCCGCCCTGGCCGAGGCGCGCGCCGGGGCCGGCCGGCAGGCCCGGATGCTGGTCATGCTGACCCTGGGCACGGGCGTCGGCGGCGGCATCGTGGCCTCGGGCCGCCTGCTCACCGGGGCCGCGGGTCTGGCCGGTGAGCTTGGGCACCTGCCCTCGGCCGACGACGGGCCGCCGTGTGCCTGCGGCGGGCGCGGCTGCCTGGAGATCTACGCCAGCGGCCCGGCCGTGGCCCGGCAGGCGGCCCGCGCAGAACGCGCCGGCCCGGGGCCGGCGCCGGTGACCGCCGA
>CAXUJF010000850.1:0-2183 GCA_964250865.1 uncultured Streptosporangiaceae bacterium | reverse complement strand
GTCCGCCGCCTGTCGATGCGCGCCCGCCGGATCCGGCTGATCGCGATCCTGGTCACGGTGGGCATCGTCGTCTCGGGTTTCACGATCGGCTTCGGCCAGGAATCATCGGCCGAGGGCACCGTCCAGGCGTTCCTGCTGGCCTGGCAGCAGCACAACTACCAATCGGCCGCCTCGTACACCACCGGCACCAAGACCTCCGTGGCCAGCACCCTGTCCGGCGCCTTCACCCAGCTCGACGCCACCGCCATGTTCCTGTCCATGGGCGCCGTCCACCAGCACGGCAACACCGCCGAAGCCCACTTCACCGCGTCGGTGAACCTGGGCGAGGGCGGTCACCAGTGGGAGTACCCCGGCCACTTCACGCTGCGCAAGGGCGGCTCCGGCTGGAAGGTGGTCTGGTCGCCCAGCGTCATCAACCCGCAGCTCGGCCCGACCGACCGGCTGGCCGTGGTGAGCCAGGTCCCGCCACGCGCCCCGCTGCTCAACGCGAGCGGCCAGCCGCTGCAGGTGCCGTCGGCCGTCTACCAGGTCGGGGCCTGGCCGAAGATGCTGAAGAACGCGGCTACCACGGCCAGCGACCTGGCCAGCGTGACCCAGCTCAACTCGAGCCAGGTGCTGGGCCAGATCCAGGCCGCCCCGCCCGGCCGGTTCCTCGCGCTGCTCTCGCTCGACCCGGCCTCCTACGCCCAGCTGGCCCCGAAGCTGGGCCACGTCCCCGGGCTCGTCGTGCACCGGGTCACTCAGCGGCTGTTCTCCTCCAGCGCCAGCGAGATCGTCGGTTCCGTCGGCACCGAGGCCTCCAGCCGCCTGCGCGACCAGGGCGCCTCCTACCAGCCCGGTACCACCATCGGCCTGACCGGCCTGCAGGCGGCCTTCCAGCGCCAGCTCGCGGGCTCACCGACCACCGAGATCGTGGCCGAGAACCGGGCCGGCCAGCAGACCGCCGTGCTGAGCCAGTGGAAGGGTTACAACGGCCGGGCGGTCACGACCACGATCAGCCCCAGCGTCCAGGCCGCCGCGACGTCCGCGCTGCACGACGCGCCCAACGCCTCGGCCGAGATCGTCGCGGTCCAGCCGTCCACCGGTAAGATCCTGGCCGTGGCGGGCCAGCAGGTGGCGGGCCAGGAACTGCCCGCCGGCGGCGCCCTGAACGCCCGCATCTCGCCCGGGACCGCGTTCACCATCGTGTCCACCGCGGCTCTGCTCGGTACCGGGTTCTCCACCAAGACCCAGGTGCCGTGCACCAGCACGGCCAACGTGGGCGGCCAGCTCTTCAGCGAGCAGCAGCTCTCCTCGTCGCTCGGGCCCAGTCCCACCTTCGCCACCGACTTCGCCCAGGGCTGCAGCACCGCGTTCGCCGGGCTGTCCCGGCGGCTGAGCAACTCCGCTCTGCGCCAGGTGGTCGAGGGCTTCGGCGTCGGCGCGAAGTGGCAGCTGCCGCTGCCGGCGTTCTCCGGCAACGTCCCCAACGCCACCACCGATGGCCAGCTGGCCGCGGAGACGATCGGCCAGCGCGTCCAGGTCAGCCCGCTGGGCATGGCCCTGGTCGCGGCGGCCGTGGATAACGGCACCTACCGCGCGCCGGTGCTGGTCACCAACCCGGCTGCTATCCCGGCCGTGTCAACCCAGTCCGCGCTGTCGGCCAGCACCCTGGCTTCGCTGCGCGGCCTGATGCGCTCCGCGGTGACCTCCGGCTCGGCCCGCAGCGCCAACGTGTCCGGCAGCGCCGTCTACGGCCAGACCGCCCTGATCCAGTCGGGCAGCGGTCAGCACACCCAGTGGCAGAGCTGGTTCGTCGGCTACCGGGGCGACGTGGCGTTCACGATCCTGATCGCCGATGATTCGCCCGACATTTCGGCCTCGGTCCTGGCCAGCCAGTTCCTCAACGAGCTCCAGAGCCACTGACCGCCCGCCCGCTCACCCCGATATCTCTTCGTTACAAAAAATTAGTCACTGAGTGCAACCGAATAACTACTCTCCGACGTCTTAACTGGTGACTGGGATCGCTCTGGGGGGTTGCGGCCTCAGTCAGCGTGGGAGAGCCGGGCCTCTTCTCGGGGGAGGCCCGGACATCCGGACCGGCTCCGACCCTGCCGGTCGACCCCCCCCGGGGCGCTCGGGCCCCCCCCCCCCCCCCCCGGGGGCCGCGGCCCCCCCCCCCCCCCGCCCCCCCCCCCCCCGCC
>CAXUJF010000849.1:243-2186 GCA_964250865.1 uncultured Streptosporangiaceae bacterium | reverse complement strand
ACCTGGGTCACATCCGGGCGAACGTCGTAGCCGCGGGCGTCGCCGGTCACGCACAGGACCGCGTCCACCTCCAGGTGGCGCAGGCCGATCAGCTCCTGTTCCAGCACGATCCGGTTCCGGTCCCGGCAGGCCAGCGTGATCCACGGCCGCGCCCCGGCCTCCCGCAGCAGTGTGGCCAGCAGCGTGGGCGGGAAATCGGGCCGGTTCTGATGCTCACCGACCAGGACCGCGTCGCTGGACGGGGCCAGCGTCGCGGCCACGGCGCGCTGGGCCCGGACCGAGAACGCCTCGGCGGTGAAGTCGGTCAGGAGCAGCGGCGTGCGCCGCAGCAGCGGCGCGGGTACCGGGCTCACCGGGCCCTCGGGTGCGGGCCACACGACCGGCTCCGGGAACACGCACGGATCGTCGATCACCTCGCAGCGCCCGTCCGGCCGCACCCCGCCGCACGGGCCCATGACCATGTGCTTGGGGCAGGAGCCGTTCGGCGGCGGGCTCGGCTGCATCGGGCCAGGATTTCACGGTTGCGTCGGGCCAGCTCAGCTGGGGATGGCTTGGGCTCAGCCGGGGATGGTCACGCCGTCCTGGTGGACCGGGACGCCGTCCAGCGCGGTGGCCAGCACGCTGAGGTCGGTGATCCGTTCCGGGTCGATGGTCAGCGGGTTGCCGTCCAGGACCACGAAGTCGGCCCGGCGGCCCACCGCCAGCGACCCGATCTCGGTCTCCCGGTGCATGGCGTAGGCGGCCTGGGTGGTGTACAGGGCCAGCGCGGCGGCCGCGGTGAGCTCCTCCCCCGGGCCGAGGATCCGGCCGCCGGCGGTGCGGCGCAGGACCGCGTCGCGCAGGCCGAGCAGCGGGTCCGGGCTGATCACCGGGGCGTCGGAGGACCCCGCCACGGTCAGGCCGGCCCGGCGCCAGGACCCGATCGCGTAGAGCTGGTCGCGGGTGCCGGGGAACGCGGCGGCAAACCCGTCGCCCAGAGTGGAAAAGAAACCGGGCTGGGTGGCGATCAGGATGTCCAGCTCGGCCGCCCGGGTCAGCAGGACCGGGTAGAGCGCGCCGCCGTGCTCGATGCGGTGACGGCGCGGGTTCCGCCCGGGGGCGGCTGAGGCGGGCGAGCTGGGTGGGTCGGACATGCCGGGGAGGACGGCGGCGTAGGCGTCGAGGACGGTTTCGATGGCCCGGTCGCCCTGGGCGTGGATGCAGACCTGGAACCCCTGGGCGTCGAAGCCTCGCACCAGCTCGGTCAGTTCGGCCCGGTCGAAGTACAAGATCCCCGAGCCGTAGGGCGGCACCGGGTACTGGCCGCTGATGGCGGCGGTACGGCTGCTCATGCCGCCGTCGGCCCAGATCTTCACCGCCTCGGCCGCCAGCCGGTCCGACCGGCGGCCCCGCAGCCCGGCCGCCAGCAGCCAGTCCACCTCGTCGTGCACGACCAGGCCGTAGATCCGTTGGTGCAGCACACCGGCCGCGTCGGCCTCGGCGAAGGCAGTGAACGAGTCGCGGCGCAGGTCGGCTTCGCAGACCGCGGTGACGCCGAGCGCGGCCAGCCGTTCGCCGGCGGTGCGCACGACGCGGGCCCGCTGGTCCGGACCCAGCTCGCCCAGGTCGTGGTGCAGGTTGCGCTCGAACAGCGCGAACATCGGCCCCTCGAAGACCACGCCGTCGAGCCGCCCCTGGTCGTCCCGGCCGAACGCGCCGCCGGGTGGGTCCGGCTGGCCGTCGGCGAACCCGGCCTCCCGCAGCGCGGCGCTGTTCAGCACGCAGGCGTGCAAACTCGTGTGATAGAGCACGGCCGGGCGGTCCGGGACCGCGGCGTCCAGGTCGGCCCGGGTCGGGTGCCGGTCCTCCCGCAGCTTGTACTCCACGTACCCGGCGCCGGTGACCCAGGAGCCGTCGGGGGTCCGGCCGGCCTGGTCCCGCAGCCGGGCCACGATGGCCGGGAT
>CAXUJF010000849.1:0-233 GCA_964250865.1 uncultured Streptosporangiaceae bacterium | reverse complement strand
CCGGCGCGGCCGGCTGGCTGCAGTCGGCCGCCGCGGCCAGGTAGCCGACGTCGGAGACGTGGCAGTGCGCGTCGATCAGGCCGGGGATCACGGTGGCGCCGTCCAGCTGGGCGACGGCGGCGTTCTTGGCCGCCAGGGCCCGCATCTGGGCGGCTGAGCCGACGGCGGCAATGTAGCCGTCGCGGATGAGCATGCTGTCGGCGGCGGGTCCGGTCGCGGCCGAGGGGCCGGGG
>CAXUJF010000848.1:0-2187 GCA_964250865.1 uncultured Streptosporangiaceae bacterium | reverse complement strand
GGCCCAGCGGCAGGCCCCGGCTCAGCAGAGCCAGCCCGCCCGCAGCGGCGCCACCTCGGCCAACGGCGTCAAGCAGGGCGCCAACGGCAAGGCGGCGGACGACGAGGACTGGTGGACCGAGTAGGACGCTAGCCCGTTGGTGAGCTAGGACCAAGGGCCAGACCCCCGATCGGGGTCTGGCCCTTGGGCGTTCAGCGGCGGCCCGGGCGGCGGGTCAGCCGCCGCTCCCAGCAGGTGCGGTGCCAGTGCCGCCGCATTTCCACCCCGGGTGCCTCGGCCGGCCAGGCCACCACGTGCGAGGTCCCGGGCAGGATCTCCTGGTCGCAGCCGGGACAGCGGTACTCCTTGGTGGCGGCGGCCCCGGGGATCTGCCGGACCACCCAGTCCCCGTCCGGCCAGGACTCGGGCCGCTCCGGGCCGAGCGGCCAGGGGGCGCTGGCCGGCCGTTCACGCCGGGATCTACGCGGGCTCACGCCGGTAACTTTATGCGCGCCCGGTACGTCCTGCGGGACCGCTACAGTGGCGTTCCGTGCGGCTCGTCATCGCGCGGTGCAGCGTCGACTACGTCGGCCGGCTCACCGCCCATCTCCCCTCAGCGCTCCGGCTGCTCATCGTCAAGGCGGACGGCTCAGTCCTGGTCCATTCCGACGGCGGCTCCTACAAACCGCTGAACTGGATGTCGCCCCCGTGCAAGCTGGCCGAGCAGCCCGGCAAGTGGACGGTGACCAACAAGGCGGGCGAGACCCTGGCCATCACGCTGGAGGAAGTGGTCAGCGACACCTCGGCCGAGCTCGGCGTCGACCCGGGCCTGAAGAAGGACGGGGTCGAGTCGCACCTGCAGGAGCTGCTGGCCGCCCAGGTGAACCTGCTGGGCGACGGCTGGCGGCTGGTCCGCCGTGAGTTCCCCACCCCGATCGGCCCGGTCGACCTGATGTGCAAGGACGCCAGCGGCAGCAGCGTCGCGGTGGAGATCAAGCGCCGCGGTGAGATCGACGGCGTCGAGCAGCTCACCCGCTACCTGGACCTGCTCAACCGCGACCCGCTGCTCGCCCCGGTGCAGGGCATCTTCGCCGCCCAGGAGATCAAGCCCCAGGCCCGGGTGCTGGCCACCGACCGCGGCATCCGCTGCGTCCTGCTCGACTACGAGGCCATGCGCGGTACCGAGGACGTCTCGCTCCGCCTGTTCTGACCAGCACTGCTGCGAGGGGGTTGCTGGGCGGCCGCGTCGCCGGACCAGAGCAGGAGGGACAGGTCCACGCCCGGATCCGGGGCCGGGGCCCGGTTGATGAACCAGACCGCGGCCGATGGGACCTGGGCCGTGGTGATCAGGGTGGTCGGGCCGGCCAGCAGGAAGTCCAGGTCGAAGGTGACCAGCAGGGCCAGCATGGTGGCCCGGTTGGCGTCGTCGACGCCGGTGAAGGCCTCGTCGAGCCACAGCGGGCGCGGCGCCGTGCCGGGCTCGCGGTACAGCGCGACCAGCGCGGCCAGCATCGGCTGCAGCAGGGTGACCGCCTTACCGCCACCGGAGTCCTTGGCGTGGACCTCCTCGGTGAACGGGCGCCAGCTGCCCTCCCCGACCCGGTAGTCGGTGACCACGTCGAACCAGCGCCGGTAGTCCAGCAGCACGGCCAGGTGCTGGCGCCAGTCGACCGCCCCGGCCCGGCCCTGGTCCTGAGCCGCGCGGATCTGCTGCTCCAGGAACGTCCGCACCTGGGCCCGGGCCTCCTCCAGCTGGCTCGGCGCCGGCTGGCTGGCCGGAGGCTGGCCCGACGGTGACTCCAGGGCGGTCAGGACCGCGAACGCGGCCTCGTGGCCGGCCGTGGCCTGGCGGCGCAGCCGCAGCGTGGTCGCGCTGGCCCCGGTGGGGTGCTGGGCCAGCACCTGGTTGACCCCGTCGATCAGCTCGGTGACCGCGCCCTGGCGGTCCTGCAGGTGCTCGACGAACGTGCTGGACAGCAGGCCGGCCAGGACCTGGTCCACGGTCTGGTCGTGCCGCTCGGTCAGCGTGGCGATCTGCTGGTCGAGCTGGGCCACGGCCTGGGCCGGCTCACTGGTCAGACCGGCCCCGTCGGCCAGGATCGCGACCCCCGGCAGCTGGCCGGGCCCGGCCGGATCCAGCAGGGCGACGCCGCGGCCGCCGGAGGCTTCCAGCACGGTCCGCAGCTCGACCAGCGGGCGGCCCACCAC
>CAXUJF010000847.1:0-2192 GCA_964250865.1 uncultured Streptosporangiaceae bacterium | reverse complement strand
GGCCGCGGTCGCGGCCTTGATCGCGTCGTCACATTCCTGGTCACCGCAGCTCAGCGCCAGGGCCCAGCCGGTCGCGACCGCCTTGGTGAAGTCATCCCACTCGTCGGTGGTGACGGTGTGCTCGTCCCGGAACGCGGTGGCCCGCTCGAACAGGAAGGCCTGGAACGCCTCCAGCTCGTCGGTCAGCCGGGCCGGTGCGCCCTCCAGCGAGATGGGCTCCTTGCCGGCCGCGCCCAGCCGCACGGCCATCACCGCGGTGCCGGCCGCCAGGTCGCGTGGGCCCAGTTCCAGCCGGATCGGCACCCCGCGCAGCTCCCAGTCGTTGAACTTGAACCCCGGGGACAGCTGGGGCCGGTTGTCCACGTGGGCCCGGATGCCCGCGTCGGCCAGCCGCTGGGACAGCGCGGTCGCGGCCGCCAGCACCTCGCCGGCCGCATCGCCCCGCCCGATCGGCACGATGACCACCTGGTACGGCGCCAGCCGGGGCGGCAGGACCAGGCCCTTGTCGTCCCCGTGCGTCATGATCACGCCGCCGATCATGCGGGTGCTCATACCCCAGGACGTGGTGTGCGCGAAGGCGAGATTGCCGTCCTCGCCGGTGTACTGGATGTTGAACGCCCGGGCGAAGTTGGTCCCCATGTAGTGCGACGTGCCGGCCTGCAGGGCCCGGCCGTCGCGCATCATGCCCTCGATGGTGAACGTGCGGACCGCGCCGGCGAACCGCTCGCCCGCCGTCTTCTCACCCTCGATGACCGGCATGGCCGCCACCTCGCGGGCGGTGCGGGCGTAGATCGTGTCCAGCGCGAGCATGGTCTCCCGCATGGCGTCGGCCTCGTCCGCGTGCGCGGTGTGGCCCTCCTGCCAGAGGAACTCGGTCGTGCGCAGGAACATCCGCGGCCGCAGCTCCCAGCGCACCACGTTGGCCCACTGGTTGAGCAGCATGGGCAGCTCCCGGTACGAGCTGATCCATTTGGCCATGAACTCGCCGATGACCGTCTCGGAGGTGGGCCGGACGATCAGCGGCTCCTCCAGCTCCTTGCCCCCGGCGTGGGTGACCACGGCCAGCTCCGGCGCGAAGCCCTCAACGTGTTCTGCCTCACGTTGCAGGTAGCTCTGCGGGATGAGCAGCGGGAAGTACGCGTTCTGGTGACCGGTCTCCTTGATGCGCCGGTCCAGATCGGACTGGATCAGCTCCCAAAGCCGGTATCCGTAAGGGCGGATGACCATCGTGCCCTTGGCCGGGCCGCGGTCCACGAGCTCCGCCTTGAAGACCAATTCGTTGTACCAGGCGGAGAAGTCTTCGCTCTGGGGCGTCACTCCGCGTTCGTCTCGAGCCACATCCACGAGGTTAGACCAGTAACGTGGGGTGCCAGGACCGGAAGCGAACCCCCCATGTATCGGATGTGGCTGCGGGGGCGCCTGTTTTGTCGTAATGATGGAATTTGACCGTAGTACGGCCTGGCCTAATCAGACTCGGGGGTGACCCGGAATATGAGTAGCGGATGGTCGCCGGAGGACGATGACCCCCGGTGGGAGCCGGCGCGGCACCCTTCTGCCGTCGGCGCGGTGCGCGATTCCCGTGCTGCCGAGCGCGGCTACTCAGGCTTCGCCGACTACGAGGCGGAGGGGCAGTACCCCGAGGGCCAGTACCCCGGTGAGCAGTATGCGGAGGGCCAGTACGCGGCAGGCCAGTACGCCGACGGCCAGGAGGGCAACTGGTACGGCACGGCGGAGACCAGCTACCCGCCGGTGGACTACCAGCCCCAGCCGGACAACGCCGGTTACGGCGAGGTCAGCTACCCCGACGTCTATGACCTGAGCGCGCCCGCCGACGGCGGCTTCCCGCAGCAGGGCTACGGTCCCTACGAGCCGGCCCAGGGCTACGGCCCGCCCGCGGGCTACACCGAGCACCCGAGCTTCCCGAACCTGCCGGCGCAGCCGCCCTACGGCGCCCCGGTGGCCGCCGACTATGACACCAGCGGGTACCAGAACGGGTACGCCGGGCCGGACTTCGACCCGGCTGGGTACCCGCAGGCCAATCCCGCGCAGGCTGAGTTCCAGCCGGGCGCGTTCCAGCAGGCCGGCGAGACGGCCGGGCCCGACTACGGCTACGCCGACTACGGCGATCCCCGCTACGACGACCCCAGCTTCGGCGAGCCGGCCTACGCGGACGCCCCGCCGGCCGGCTACCC
>CAXUJF010000846.1:0-2198 GCA_964250865.1 uncultured Streptosporangiaceae bacterium | reverse complement strand
GCCGCGCGGCCCGTGCCCCCGACGTGGCCACCCTGGCCGAGTCCGGCCGCGGGCTGGATATCATCCGCGCCTGCGTCGACGACCTCAGCGTGCGCACCCGCCCGGGCCGCGGCACAGTGGTCACCCTGCGCAAGCGGATCACCTGGGCCGCCGACGCCCCGCTGACCCAGCTGCGCGCGGCCAGCTAGCGGCCGGTTCTGAGGCCGGTTTCTGGCGGCCCGGCGCTTGGGCCGGGCTGGGGCCGGGCAGCCGGTAATCTTCGGACGTGCCCCTCATCTGCTTTTTTGTTGGTGCTTCATGACCGCGCGGGTCGGTGTGATCACGTTCCCCGGCTCGCTGGACGACGGCGAGGCCGGCCGGGCCGTGCGGCGGGCCGGCGGTGAGCCGGTCGCGCTCTGGCACGCCCAGCGTGACCTGCGCGGCGTGGACGCGGTGATCCTGCCCGGCGGCTTCTCCTACGGCGACTACCTGCGCTGCGGCGCGATCGCCCGGTTCTCCCCGGTGATGGCCGAGCTGGCCGCCGCGGCCCGGGCCGGGCTGCCCGTGCTCGGTATCTGCAACGGGTTCCAGATCCTGTGCGAGGCCCACCTGCTGCCCGGGGCGCTGACCCGGAACGCGGGGCTGCGCTTCGTCAGCCGGGACCTGCGGCTGCGGGTGGAGAACACCAGCACCCCGTGGACCCGGGGCTACTCTGGCGGCCAGGAGATCACGATCCCGCTGAAGAGCGGCGAAGGCGCGTACGCCGCGGACGAGAGCACCCTGGCCGCGATCGAGGCCGGCGGCCAGGTGGTGGTCCGCTACCTGGGCAACCCGAACGGATCGGCCCGGGACATCGCCGGGGTCAGCAACGAGGCGGGCAACGTGGTCGGCCTGATGCCGCATCCGGAGTACGCGACCGACGAGCTGACCGGACCGGGCACCGACGGGCTGGGTTTCTTCGCCTCGGCCGTGTCCGCGCTGGCGGAGGTGGCCCGATGACCGTGCGGAACACGATGACCGGCCAGGACACGGTGACGACGGCGGCCGCCACCCCGGACCAGCCGCAGCCCTACGCCGCGCTGGGCCTGACCGGCCCGGAGTACCAGCGGATCCGCGACCTGCTCGGCCGCCGCCCGACCGACGCCGAGCTGGCCCTGTACTCGGTGATGTGGAGCGAGCACTGCTCCTACAAGTCGTCCAAGGTGCACCTGCGCCAGTTCGCCGAGAAGGCGCCGCCCAGTGACGCCCTGCTCGCCGGGATCGGGGCCAACGCCGGTGTGGTCGACATCGGCGGCGGCTGGGCCGTCACGTTCAAGATCGAATCGCACAACCACCCCTCGTACGTGGAGCCGCACCAGGGCGCGGCCACCGGGGTGGGCGGCATCGTCCGCGACATCCTGGCCATGGGCGCCCGCCCGGTGGCGGTGATGGACGCGCTGCGGTTCGGCCCGGCCGACGCCCCGGACACCCGCCGGGTGCTGCCCGGCGTGGTCAGCGGCATCTCGTTCTACGGCAACTGCCTGGGCCTGCCCAACATCGGCGGTGAGCTGGCCTTCGACTCCTGCTACGCGGGCAACCCGCTGGTCAACGCGCTCTGCGTGGGCGTCCTGCGGCACGGGGACCTGAAGGAAGCCGTGGCCGAGGGACCGGGTAACCAGGTCATCCTGCTCGGCTCGCGCACCGGCCCGGACGGCATCGGCGGCGCCTCGGTGCTGGCCAGCGCCACGTTCGGCAGTGCTGGCCAGGACGGGGAAGGCGCCTCGGCCAAGCGGCCCAGCGTCCAGGTCGGCGACCCGTTCCTGGAGAAGCTGCTGATCGAGTGCTGCCTGGAGCTATACCGCGAGGATCTGATCACCGGCATCCAGGACCTGGGCGCGGCCGGCGTGGCCTGCGCGACCACCGAGCTGGCCGCGGCCGGTACCGGCGGCATGCGGGTCCAGCTGGACTCGGTGCCGCTGCGCGACGCCACCCTGGGGCCGCCCGAGATCCTGATGAGCGAGTCCCAGGAACGGATGATGGCCGTGGTCACCCCGGCCGACGTGCCGCGCTTCCTCGGCGTCTGCGCCAAGTGGGGGGTTCAGGCCACGGTGATCGGCGAGGTCACCGGGACCGGCCGGCTGGAGATGACCTGGCACGGCGAGACCGTGGTCGACATCCCGCCCGGCACCGCGGCCGACGAGGGCCCGGTCTACCAGCGCCCGCTGGCCCGCCCGGACAGT
>CAXUJF010000845.1:0-2198 GCA_964250865.1 uncultured Streptosporangiaceae bacterium | reverse complement strand
GAACAGCGCAGGTCACCGCAGGTGCGTACTGTTCGGTGCTGTTCGGGCTGGCCGGGAATCCGCAGGCAGACGGCTGTTCGGATTCCTGAACGGATGCCGGGCATCTGGCTAGGCATCGCCGCGCTCCACGACCGCGGCGACCGCGGCCCGCTCGCATCCGGTGCAGGGCTTGCCGCGCTCGCGGACCCGCTTGACATCGACGCCAACCGCGCGGAGCTGGCTGGTGACGGCCTCGGGGGTGATGTCGGCGTAGACGGCGGGGAACGCGCCGCGCAGCCGGTCGGCGATGGTCTCGCGGGACAGCTTGTCGTCATCGCCGAAGATGTCCAGCACGTCGGCGGCGAACGAGCGGACTTCGGCGTCGGTGTCGAGCCCGAGCGCGTACCCGGTCAGCCGCCCGGCCGCCTCACGCAGCGCGCGGGCACGGGCACCGATGGCCTTGGCCGCGGGGTTGTCGATGTTCTGGCTGCGCATGATGACGGGCTGGGTGCCTTCGCCGGAGAAGTAGAAGACGCCCTTGTCCTCAAAGCCGAACATGGTGGCGCGGATGCCCCGCTTGTACTGGCTGGTTCCCAGCACCATGTCGTTCTCGATCTGGCCCATGACCTTCAGGCACATCCGCAGCACCGCGTTCGCGCTGATCCCGGTGGGGATGGACTTGGAGTCGGGCCGCTGGGTGGCCAGCATGATGAGGATGCCGAGCGCCGGGCCGCGCTTGGTCACGTCGGTGGCGATGTCTTCCAGTTCCGAGCCATGGGTCTTGTGCTCGAAAGCGACCTGGCACTCATCGATGGCGAGCACGATCGGATGCAGGCCGAGCCGCTTGTCCGCGGCCAGCTCGGGGGTGACCTTGTTTTCCGGGCACCGCTCGGGGTGCTCTTTGGCGATGGTCCGGATGACCTTGGTGCGCCGCCGCAGCTCGGTCCGCAGCGCCCGGAAGTCGGCCACCAAGTAGTCGATGTCCTCGGGGTCATCGCCGACCCGGTACCGGTGCGCGACTTGGGCGACCGGCTCCAGGTCACCGGTTCCCTTTAGGTCGTAGACGTGCAGCTCGGTGCGCAGGTCCAAAGCGCAGATGAGCAGCAGCAGCCGCAGCAGGAACGTCTTGCCCATCCGGGGCACCGACCCGATGATGACGCTGGCGAACATGAGGGTGACGGTGCGCGCCTTGCCGCGCGGGTCGAACCCGAACACTTGCGGCTTGAACAGGTCGGCGGTGCCGCGCTTGGCCAGCGGCCAGGCCGGTTGCTCGGCCGTGGTCATGTCCTCATCGGAGACGTACAGGTTCAGTGCGCCGGGGTGCCGTTTGTGCTCGGTCTCGGGCCACACGCAGCCCAGCGGGCGCCGCAGCCCGGAGCCCAGTTCCTCCCGCTTTTCGCTGACCGCGCCTGCGGTGACGCCGTAGGGCAGGTCGAGCCGGGCCAGCCAGCCGGGGCCATCGCGCATCGGCGGGTCGATCGGCACGACGGCCTTGTCCGGGTACTCGCGCAGCGCTTTGTTCATCTCCGCGATGCCCAGCGCACCCAGCGCCCGGACGATGGCCTCCATGGTCAGCGGGTCGTAGGACACGGGCACCACGGCCGGGGTCATGATGGGCTTGTCGGCCGGGCGGCCGATCCACGCCAGCACCGGCACCACGATCACGAGCACCGGCAGCCAGGCCAGCGGCGTGACCGCGGTCAGCACCGCCCCGGCCGCCAGCACCGCGGCCAGTTCGGCAACCAGGGCGATACCGCGCACGAGGCGGACTTCGCGGGCGTGCTGGTGGAGCTGGTGCCAGGTGCGGGGATCGTTGGCGGCGATGGCCTCCTGCCGCAGGTAGGTCTGTTCGGACAGCCACCACCACGACAGTTGCGCCTGCCCGATCCGGGCCAGCCCGACCGGCGCCCACAGCACGGCGAGCAGGAGCCGCCGCGGGGAGCGGGCCAGGTGGTACAGGGTGTGATGGCGGGCGCGGCGGTACCGCCACCGCAGCGCCTTGCGGACACCGGCCCGTGTCCGCAGGTGCTCGGGGATGATGGGGCGCATCTCGCCGGGCTGACCGGCGGCCGGGCGGCGCGGCGCGGCCGGGCGTGGGAAGTTGATCACTTCCCCTTCGAGCACATCGTCGCTGGCGGTGGTGCCGGGCAGGTCGTCGTCGGGTGGTTCACCGGCCGGGCTGGGTCCGATCGGGTCGGTTGACATGATGGGTGTTCCTC
>CAXUJF010000844.1:0-2206 GCA_964250865.1 uncultured Streptosporangiaceae bacterium | reverse complement strand
GTCGACGGCCTGCACCGGGAAGCCCGGCACCGAGGCCGTAGCGCCGGGCCCCGCGTAGGCGGCTCCGGCCGCCCCGGCCGTGACCACCGCGTGCGTGGCCCCGACGGCGAGCAGGGCGGTGGCGGCGGTGGCCGCTTCGGCCAGGCCGGCCACGGGGTGGCCGAGGACGGCGGACGCCTCGGTCTCGTTGACGACCAGCCAGCCGACCCCGGCCGCGAGCAGGTCGCGGGCCCCGGGCGGGACGGGAGCCAGGTTCAGCAGGCTTATCGGCGGGCGGTCCTGCCGGCCTTCGTGGCCGTGCTGGCCGGTGGTGCGGGCCTGGTCCAAGGCGGCCTCGATGGCCGGGACGGGAACTTCGGCCGAGATGACGAGGACATCGGGCGGCTGGGCCAAGGCTGAGCTGACCTCTTCGTCCCCGACCGACTCGTTGGCTCCGGCGGCCACCGTGATCATGTTCTCGCCGGAGGAGTCGACGGTGATCAGGGCCAGGCCCGAGGCGACGCCCTGGACCTCACGGACGGCGGACGTGTCCACCGACTCCGCCCCGAGCGCGCGCAGCAGCTGGCCGCCGAACTCGTCGTGGCCCACGCAGCCGGCCATCCGCACCTCGGCCCCCAGCCGGGCCGCGGCCACGGCCTGGTTGCCGCCCTTGCCGCCCGGCGCGAACCTGGCCCCGGAGCCGAGCACGGTGGCGCCGGGGCCGGGCAGCTCAGGCACCGTAACCGAGATATCCATGTTCATGCTGCCCAGCACGGTGACCCGTGGCGGCCTGGCCGACATCCGAAGCTCCTGCCTGCCGCTGCGATCTGACGGCGCTGCGCTGGCGGCGGCCTAGGCGGGCTGAGTGGCGCGGTCGCCGTGGCGGCTGGCCCGCCAGGAGATCAGCATGGCCATGGCCGCGGCGATCGCGCCGACGAGCATCGCGGCCCGGTCGCCCGACACCCCGGAGGCCCCGGCGCTGTGGCCGACCCCTACCGCCACCGCAGGCAGCAACGCGGCCCCGATGGCCGCGCCGATCTGACGGCTGGTGTTGATCATCCCACCGACCAGACCCTGATCGCTGTCGGGCACGCCGCGGCTGGCGATCACGATGGAGCCGAAGGCCTGACCCGCGGTGCCGAACCCGATCAGCATCACGGCCAGCAACAGCGGGCTGTAACCGGTGGCGGGCAGCTGGGTCATGATCAGGAACCCGGTCGCGGCCAGCGCGCCGGTGATGGCCAGCAGGCGCTGCACCCCGCCGACGCGGGCGGCCAGCTGGCTGCCGTACATGCCGGCCATGAAGCCGGCCATGCCCTGCGGAGCGATAGCCAGCCCAGTGACCAGCGGCGACTCGTGCAGGACCTGCTGGAAGTACAGGGACAGGATCAGCATCTCGCCCGCGTTCCACACCCCCATCAGCAGGGCCACGGCGCTGCCCCGGCGCAGGCCCGCGTGCTGGAACATGTTCAGCCGGACGAGCGGGTCCGGGTGCCGCGCCTCGGCCAGGGCGAAGGCCAGCCCGGCGGCGATCGCGACCCCGGCCGACCCGAGCACGGGCAGCGACAGCCAGCCGAACACGTTTCCTTCCGAGACCGCGAACACGGCCAGCGTCACCGCGGCGGTGATGAGCAGCGCGCCGCGCACGTCCAGATGCCGCCCGGCGCGGGTGTCTCGCACGTTGGCCGAGCGCCCCAGGACCCGGGGCGCGATCAGGGCGGCGACGATGCCGACCGGGACATTGACCAGGAACACCGCGCGCCAGCTGGTCAGTTCGACCAGGACGCCGCCGACCACCTGACCGGCCACGAAACCGAGCGAAGCGGTGGCGCCGTACAGGCCCAGCGCACGGTTGCGCTGACGGCCCTCGGGAAAGCTGGTGGTGATGAGGGACAGCGCGGCCGGCATGACCACGGCCGCGCCGACGCCCTGGACCACGCGCGAGGCCAGCAGCAGCACCGGGTCCTGAGCCAGCCCGCCCGACAGGGAGGCCAGCGAGAACGCAACCAGGCCGATGACGAACATCCGGCGCCGGCCGAGCAGGTCGGCAGCGCGGCCACCCAGAATGAGCAGCCCGCCGAACGCGATCGCGTACGCGGTCACCACCCAGTCCACGACCGACGCGGACAGGTGCAGCTCGCGCTGGATCGAGGCCAGCGCTACGTTCACGATGCTGAAGTCCAGCACCATCATGAACGCGGCGACCAGGATGAGGGCGAGGCGGATG
>CAXUJF010000843.1:0-2213 GCA_964250865.1 uncultured Streptosporangiaceae bacterium | reverse complement strand
TGTGCCGAAGATCTAAGATGTCACTGAGAAAAGACCCCCCCCCCGGCCCCAGCCCTGCCGGCCCCATCACTCCCGAGGTCCGCGACCGCTTGCGGCAGCTGGTGATCCAGCACGCCACCGGCCTGCTGTCCGGGCCCACCGGTCTGGCTGCCCAGCTCCGCGCCCAGGCCCTGGATCACCCGTTCACCGGGCGGAGCCAGCCTCTGGACGTCGGCACCCCGGCCCCGGTCGTGCCGCCGCACCTGAGACGGGCCGTGACCCTGCGCGACCAGCACTGCCGCTTCCCCGGCTGCACCCAGCCCCCTGCGGTGTGCCAGATCCACCACCTGACACCCCGAGCCGCAGGCGGCCCCACGAGCCTGGCCAACCTGGCCCTGCTGTGCCGGTTCCACCACCTGACCGTCATCCACCGCTGGAACTGGACCCTG
Organism: uncultured Streptosporangiaceae bacterium; assembly: GCA_964250865.1. Lineage (GTDB taxonomy): Bacteria > Actinomycetota > Actinomycetes > Streptosporangiales > Streptosporangiaceae > Bog-532. Next base: position 1,785 of record CAXUJF010000843.1, on the reverse strand, counting down.
ACCTGCCACCCCGACGGCACCACCACCGCCGTCAGCCCCGACGGCCACACCCTGCACAGCCACAGCCCGCCGCAGCGGGCACCAGCGGCTTAGACCCAGGCCTTGGGGTCCTCGGTGAGTGACCGAATGCTGACGGGCAGCTCGCGCGAGACGATGTGCCCGAGCGTCACCTCTTCGAGGATGGCCCGCTCGTTGGCCCGCAGTGCGATCCAGACCTGCTGCAGCGGCTCGGCTGCGCCGGGGTAATCGATGTTCTCCGGCCGTTCGCCGCGCACGCCGAGCAACGGCCCGTCGATGGCCCGGATGATGTCGGCCAGCGAGATCTCTTCGGCCGGGCGGGCCAGCCAGAAACCGCCTTCCGGCCCACGCTGGCTCCGGATCAGTCCTGCCCGCCGTAGCTGGGTCAGGATCGTCTCGAGAAATTTGCCGGGAATCTGCTGCGCGCGCGCGATCCGGTCAGCCGTAACATGGCTGTCCGTCGCCGAGGCGAGCTCGATTGCTGCACGCAGCGCGTAATCCGCGCGGGCTGAAAGCCGCATCACAGCATTATGCAACCTCAACCGGCTTTCTCTTGCATTGACGCGCTAAACCACAGGTCAACAGCGAATCGGGGCAGGCGCTCCGCGGGTTGACGCCAGGCCCGTTCGGTAGGGGACAATCAGCACCGGGGGCAAGATGGAGGACACGCAGGTGAGTAATTCAGGACAGCCGTCGGGGCCTGACCAGCCGGTCCCGTCCGTGCCGCCGGTCGCCCAGCAGCCGGTGCCAGAAGGGGAGTTGCGCGTCTCTGACTTCGAACGGGACGCCACCCTGCAGACGCTGAGCCGTCAGGCCGCCGAAGGCCGGCTGACCCTGGACGAGCTGGAGGAACGGGCCGCCCAGGCCCTGACCGCCAAGACCCGTACCGACCTGGCCACCGTGACCCGTGACCTGCCCGCCGAACCGGCTCCTGGCCCCCGCAAGACGCCGGTCCGCTGGTTCGTGGCCATCATGGGCGGCTCACGCCGACGTGGCCGGTTCCGCGCTGGCTCTCAGGTCAACGGCCTGGCCATCATGGGCGGCGACGAGATCGACCTCAGAGAAGCCGAGATCGACGGCGGCGGCCTGACCCTGAACCTGTACTCGGTCATGGGCGGTTCCACTATCTACCTGCCCGACTCGGTGGACGTCGAGATCAGCGGGTTCGCGATCATGGGCGGCAACGAGGAACGCGGCCCGGACTCCCGCCCCCGGCCGGGCGCCCCGGTGGTGCACATCAAGACCTTCAGCCTGATGGGCGGTAACACGATCTGGCGCCTGCCCCCGCAGACCCGCGGCCTGTCGCTCAAGGAGAGCCGCCGCCTGGCCAAGCAGGCCGAACGCGGCGAGCTGCCCCCGATCGCCTGACCATCAGCACCACCCTGGCTGGCATCCGGGACCAGCCCACGCCCCGCCCTGAGCAGTCCCAGCCGGCCCAACGGGCCCAGCCGCCTCAGCCCGGGACCAGACCCAGCACCTCGGCCGCGGCCTGAGCGTTGACCCGGGCCGCGCCGTACGTAGCCAGGTAGGTCCGAAACGACCCCTCGGCGGGCCGCCACACCGGCAGCCCCATCTCCACCACCACGGCGTCCGGGCGGTCCGCCAGCACCGACGTCACCAGGTCCTGGGTGGCCAGGCTGCGGTGTGCGTCCCGGACCACCAGGACCAGCGACCGGCCCGCGGCGGCGGCCAGGAGGTCGGCCGCACTGGCCTCCTCAGCCGGCTTTTCGCCCTTCTCCAGCGGAATCGGCACCGGCCCCACACTCC
>CAXUJF010000842.1:264-2214 GCA_964250865.1 uncultured Streptosporangiaceae bacterium | reverse complement strand
AGCTGGGGGCGCTCGGGCTGGGCGACCCGCTGGACCTGGCCATCGGCGCGTACGGGGACATGGATGAGGTGCGGGCCGGGCTGGTCCAGGTGGCGCGGGAGCGGGCGGCCGCGGCGGCTGGTTCGAGCGGGGCTGGTCCGGGCGGGGCTGACTTTGGAGGTGGGGCGACGGTGCTGGTGGGTGACACTCCGCTGGACGTGGCGGCGGCGCTGGCCACCGGGGCGCGGGCGGTGGGCGTGGCGACCGGGAACTTCACCGAGCAGGAGCTGATCGCGGCGGGCGCACACGCGGTGCTGCCCGACTTGAGCGACACGGCCCGGGTGCGGGCAGCCGTGCTCGGGTCCTGGGCCGAAGGCCGGGCCGCCTCGTGACCGGGTCGCCTGAGGCTGGCGGGCGGGAGGTTATCGCGGGTAACGTCGCGGCGTTTGCGCGCGTGGCCGCACCGGCCGACGGGCTGAAACCCGCCTCGGTCGCGGTGTGCGTGGTGCAGGCCGGCGACGTGCTGTCGCTGCTCATCACCCGGCGGGCGGCCACCCTGCGCAACCACGCTGGGCAGTGGGCGCTGCCGGGCGGGCGCCGGGACCCGGGCGAGACCGTCGAGGACGCCGCCCGGCGCGAGCTGCTGGAGGAGACCGGCGTCCCGGTCGGCCCGGAGGCCGTACTGGGCCTGCTGGATGACTACGTCACCCGCTCCGGCTACGTGATGTCCCCGGTCGTCATCTGGGGTGGCCCGGTCAGCCCGGGCATGACCGGGCCGGCGGCCGAGGTGGCCCAGATTTATGTCATCCCGTTGGCCGACTTCGACGTACCGCCCCGGCTGCTGCGTATCCCGGAGTCGGACCATCCGGTCATCCAGCTGCCACTGCTCGGCCGCTGGCTGCACGCGCCGACTGCGGCCATCGTGTACCAGTTCTGCCAGGTCGGATTGCACGGACAGGCGACCCGGGTGGCCCACTTCGAGCAACCCGTGTTCGCCTGGAAGTGACGTCAGCTCAGCGGTGAACGGTCGGGCGGGGCTGGTAACCGAGGAGGTCGCCGGGCTGGCAGCCCAGGGCCTCGCACAAGCGGGCCAGGGTGCTGAACCTGATCGCTCGAGCCCGGCCATTCTTGAGGATGGACAGGTTGACGATCGTGATGTCCACCTGGGCCGACAGCTCGGTGAGCGTCATGCCGCGCTCGCTGAGCAGCTCGTCAAGATGCAGCCGGATCGTGCCGGGCTCGCTCTCCTCCGCTTGGCCATCGGAGTCGGTGACGTCGATATCAGCTTTCCGCCCGGTCACACCGTGCCCTTGATCTCGTCGTCCATGGCGGCGCCGAGCCGGGTGATGCGATGTACGCGCCCGGACGAGCAGTGAAGCCAAAGGGAGAGACGTTCCAGTTGCCCGACCCGTAGGTGCCCGGTTCGTTCGCGCAGATGAAGGCGTGGCCGAAGCCAAACATGCTGTTCGAGCCACGCAGGGTGGTCACGGCCACCAGCGCCAGGAAGGCCAGCAGCACGGCGCTGATGATCACCGTGACGCCTCCCAGCGGCTGCGTCACCTTTCGTCTCTGTGTCGCCGCCATCGCTTCACATCCCTGCCTCGCCGTCCGGCTGCCGTAGAGGCCAGGTCCGGGTCTTATTGATATTCGATAATAACGATAAGCGATATGGCCTTGTCAATGGTCCTGGCGTGGCCGCGCAACGCAGGCGGAGCCGCAGGGGCGAGCCCGGCCGGGCCAGCCGCGCTGGGTCAGGACCGCGGCGACCTGGCGGGCCACCTGGCACGGCCCGCCGGTGACGTCGGACCAGCCGTAGCGCAAGGTGATGATGCCGTCGGTGACACCGGCGTTGTCACGCCGGTAGTCGCGCCAGCGCTCGCCGACCGGGTGCGCGGCCCGCCGTCGAGCTCGACGCCTACCCGGTAGTGGCGGTAGAGGTTGTCCAGGTAGGCCACCCGCCCGGCCCGGACG
>CAXUJF010000842.1:0-254 GCA_964250865.1 uncultured Streptosporangiaceae bacterium | reverse complement strand
GGCCTGGCGCTCGGCTCGTGGCAACCCGTGCGGGCGTTCCACGGCCAGCACGTAACGGTGCTCGAGGTTGGAGCGCACGCCCGCCTCCGCGTCGTCCAGGCAGGCAATAAGGTCAGCCCGCCACGGCATCCGCTGCCGCGCCGTCATCGCCCGGCGGATCCGTTCCGCGCCTGCCCCGGCTCCTCCGCTAGCCACGAGCCCGGTTTCGCCCCTGTGGATAAGTGCTTCGCTGGAGCGCTTGCAGGGATTATCCC
>CAXUJF010000841.1:0-2219 GCA_964250865.1 uncultured Streptosporangiaceae bacterium | reverse complement strand
CTACCCGGGCGGCGCCCCGCTCGCCGCGCGGGCGGGGGGCCTGGCCCCGGCCCGGGCGCCGGGGCCGGCCACGGTCGCCGCCCAGGCGGAGATCGGCCAGCTGATGGAGTCCTGGGACGACGCCGTCGCGGACAAGCTGTTCTCCGGCAACGTCGCGCTGGACCAGCCGCTGGCCGAACGCCGCCGCCGGGTCGGCCTGATCCGCGAACGGCTCGGCGGCCTGCACGAGGACGCCAGCCGCCCGGCCGAATCCGACACGCCCGCGCACTGCCGCTGGTGGGTGTCGGGCGATCGCGGCACCGCCCAGGTGGAGATCCGGCTCACCCCGCAGCAGCCGCCCCGGGTCCAGTCGTTCATCCTGGCCGTACCGCCCGCGACCGGGTCACCGCTGGCCAGCGCCGTGGCCGGCCTGATTGATTTCATTAATAATGGGGGTTCTGCCTGGCCGGAGTCGCTGCCCGCCGCCCCGTCGCTGGATGTCGGGCTGACCGTGCGCCGGCTGCGGATGGCGGGGGCGTGGGCCGGTTCGTGCCGTCCCGGTGCGTTCCGGGCCGGGGACGGGTCGACCTCGGTCACCGTGGAGCTGGCCGGAGAATTCGCCTCGCTGTACCTGGCCGTGGCGGTCAGCGGCGACGGCGGCCTGGTCCAGCAGGCTGAGGTCATGCTGGCGGGCTGAGCCAACCGGCTGAGCCAACCGGCTGAGCCGATCGGCTGAACCAATCGGCTTCCTCGCCCGTGCTGGTAGGTGAGCACGGACGAGGAGCGCGATAGTGGCACCCGCGAGGCGGCGCGCTGGCGACTGGGCCATCCTGCTGACGTTGAGCCTCGGGTTCTTCATGACCCTGCTCGACCTCACGATCGTCAACATCGCGATCCCCGACATGCGGCGCGACCTGCACGCCTCGCTGGCCGAGATCGGCTGGGTCATCAACGCCTACGTCATCGTGCTCGCGGTGCTGATGATCACCGCCGGCCGGCTGGGTGACCTGCGCGGCCGGCGGAACCTGTTCATCATCGGCGTCGCCGTGTTCACGCTGGCCTCGGCGGCGTCGGGGCTGTCCCAGACCGGCACCGAGCTGATCGCCGCCCGGGTCGTGCAGGGTTTCGGGGCTGCCCTGCTGATGCCGCAGACGATGGCCATCATCATCGCCATCTTCCCCCGCGAACGGCGCGGCGCGGCGCTGGGCGTGTGGGGCGGCGTCGCCGCGCTGGCCACGATCGCGGGCCCGACCGTGGGCGGCGTGCTGGTGACCTGGATGGGCTGGCGCTGGATCTTCTTCGTCAACGTCCCGCTCGGCATCGTGGCCATCATCGCGGCCACGGTGATCATCCCGGACGTGCGCGGCGGGAAACGGCGGCCGCTGGCCCTGCCCGGGGTGCTGATCGCCAGCGCCGGCCTGGTCGCCATCACCTACGGCCTGGTCGAAGGGCAGAGCAGCAACTGGGGCACGGTCTGGTCGTTCGTGTCGATCCCGCTGATCTTCGTGACCGGGGTGGCCCTGCTGGTCATCTTCGTGCTCGTGCAGGCGCTGCGGCAGGAACGCCGGCCGCTGCTGCCGTTCACGCTGTTCGCCGACCGCAACTACGCGCTGATGGCCGGAGTCAGCGTGATCATCTCCGTCGGCCTGGTCGGGATGGCGCTGCCACTGACCCTGTACCTGCAGACCGCGCTCGGGTTCAGCGCGATCAAGGCCGGCCTGACCATGGCGCCGGCCTCGCTGGCGTCCGGGTTCTCCGCCCCGTTCGTCGGCAAGCTGGCCGACCAGGGCGGCAAGTACCTGCTGATCACCGGGTTCACCCTGTACGCGACCGGGCTGATCTCGATCTGCCTGGTGGCCGGCCCGGCCTCGCACTGGTACGACCTGGTGCCCGGGTACGTCATCACCGGCCTGGGGGTCGGGTTCACCATGTCCCCGATGCAGACGATCGCCACCCGCAACGTCGACCCGGCGCTGGCCGGGGCCGCGTCCGGCGTGCTCAACACCGCCCGCCAGCTCGGCTCGGCGCTGGGCAGCGCGGTGGTGCTGGCCGTCCTGCAGAACCGCCTGGCCGCCCACGTCCCCTACGTCACCGCGATGCGCTTCGCCCTCGCCGTCCCGATCACGCTGCTACTGCTCGGCGCTTTGCTGTGCACCCGAATCCGCGAGCGCCCAAGTCAGGCGACGGCTCCAGCCTCGTCCGCTCCCGCCCCACCGCCCCGGCCAGCGGCCATGCTGGCT
>CAXUJF010000840.1:0-2222 GCA_964250865.1 uncultured Streptosporangiaceae bacterium | reverse complement strand
CGCCCACACCAGCGGCCCCGGTGTCCAGCGCCAAGAAGGGCGTCGGGACGTGGTCGTTCGGCGCGTCGGCGGCGTCGCTGGCCGCCTCCGGTGCCTCCTGGTTCTATAACTGGGGGTCCAGCCCGGCCGGCGTGGCCAGCGCGCCCGGGGTGGCCTACGTCCCGATGATCTGGGGCCCGTCCAGCGTGACCGGCGCGACCCTGGCCCAGGTCAAAAGCGAGGGCAGCACCCTGCTCGGGTTCAACGAGCCGGACCTGGCCAGTCAGTCCAACATGACGGTGGCGCAGGCCCTGAGCCTGTGGCCCCAGCTGGAGGCGACCGGGATGACGCTGGGCAGCCCGGCCGTGTCCGCCAACGGCGCCACGCCGGGCAGCTGGCTGGATCAGTTCATGAGCGGGGCGGCCGCGCGCGGTGACCGGGTCGACTTCATCACCCTGCACTGGTACGGCAGCGACTTCAGCACCGGTCCGGCCGTCAGCCAGCTGGAGAGCTACCTGCAGGCCGTCTACGACCGCTACCACAAGCCGATCTGGCTCACCGAGTTCGGCCTGGCCAACTTCGGCACCGGGCAATTCCCGACCGGAGCGCAGCAGGCCGCCTTTGTCACGGCCGCGACCACGATGCTGGATGGCCTGCCGTACGTGCAGCGGTACGCCTGGTTTGCCCTGCCCGCATCCAGCACCGACGGCAGTCTGGGCCTATTCACCAGTACCGGGGTGGCTACCGAAACGGGCCGCGCGTTCGAAGCGGCAGGTCGATCCTGATCAAGGGTTACCGGTAAGGCAAAATAGTCCGAAGAGTCCGTAATTCCCGGCAACTAACCGCTGCACCCGGGCGTCGTTTTTCATAGGAGTGTTTTATCCGGGGCCTGGGAATGGTCATCTTCGCAGACTCGGTAACCGGGTGGAGTAACAGATGGGGAGTTCTATCCCGCCGGAAGATTCCAGCGCAGGGGTAGCGTCGGCCGAGCCGCCGTCGGCCGGCGAGCCGGGAGATCCGGCCCCTGGCCTGTTGGTACCGGCCGCGGAGCCACCTGATGATGGGCCGCCGCCGCGCCGGCGCCGGGGCCGTCGCCGGAAGGTGCTGATCTGGACGGCCAGCATCACCGCCGGGGTGGTCGCGCTGGCCGCGGTCGGGGTCTTCCTGGTCTACCGTCACCTGAACGGCAACATCCAGCAGCGTGACGTCAGTGGGCTGCTGGGTTCCCAGCCGGTCGACCTGCACCCGCAGGCCGAGAACATCCTCATCATCGGGTCCGACAGCCGGTTCGGCCTGAGCGGCAGCTACGGCAAGAATCTGGTCACCGACCAGTCCGACACGACGATGATCATGCACATCGCGGCCAACCGGCAGTGGGCCGAGGTGATGTCGATCCCGCGTGACTCCTACGTCAGCATTCCGGCCTGCACAATGGGCAACGGCCAGATGTCGGCGGCGCAGACGTTCAAGATCAACGAAGCGTTCGCGCTGGGCAACCTGGACGGAAACAACACCGTTCTCGGCGTAGCCTGCACGCTGAAGACCGTCGAGCAGGACACCGGCATCTACATCGACCACTTCGTGGTGGTCAACTTCACCGGCTTCCAGAACATGGTGTCCGCGCTCGGCGGCGTCCAGGAGTGCAACACCCAGCCCATCAACGACCCGCTGTCCGGCTTGAAGCTGACCGCGGGCCAGCACCTGCTGACCCCGAAGCAGGCCCTGGCCTACGTGCGGGCCCGGTACACGCTGGGCGACGGCAGTGACCTGGACCGGATCTCGCGTCAGCAGGCGTTCATGTCCTCCCTGGTCCAGCGGGTCCAGAGCAAGCTGCTCAACCCGGTGGCGATCTACCAGTTCCTCGACGCCGCGACGAAGTCGCTCACCATCGACACCAAGCTGGGCGGGGCAACGGGGCTGTACAACCTGGCCTCCAGCCTGCGGAACCTGCCGTCCAACAAGGTTGCGTTCTTCACCGTGCCCACCCACCCGCGCTCGGAAGTGGTGCCGACGGACACGGCCAACGTGCTGTGGAACCAGCCGCAGGACAGCCAGATCTTCCGGTCCTTCCGCAACGACGTCCCGGCCAGCAGGTCGCTGTTCGCCACCGGCGCGTCGGCCCGCGCATCGGCCACCCCGTCCGCCCGCACGCCGGCCTCGCCTCCGGCCACCGCGGTGGCGCCCTCGCCGGGCGTCAGCTCGTCCGGGGCCCAGGGCTCGTCCGGCACCGCGTCGTCCGGCAC
>CAXUJF010000839.1:0-2234 GCA_964250865.1 uncultured Streptosporangiaceae bacterium | reverse complement strand
CTCACCCGGCTGGCCGCCGGCCGCGGGGTCACCGAGGACGCGGCCGCACTGGCCGCGGCGCTGGCCCGCCCCTGGGCCACCGTGGTGCTGTCCGGCGCGGTGACCCCGGCCCAGCTGCAGTCGAACCTGACCGCGCTCACCGTCGGCCCCGTGCCCGAGCTCGGCCTGGCCGAGCCGCCGGAAGAATACTGGGCCGCCCGCTCGGCCCGCCCCTGGCTCTGACCATCCCCGTACCGGGCTGACCACCGACTGAGGGCCTGACCACCCTTGACGCGCCGACCAGGCCGCCATAGGTTGCGATCAAAACCGCGTTCGACAATATCGAACGGGCTGCGGCGCTAGCCCGGTTCCGGACGGCACGGAAGTTCCCATCCGAGGGCCCAATGGAGGGCACGGTATGAAGAAGCTCATCAACGCACCCGACGACGTGGTCACCGATGCGTTGGCCGGCCTGGCCGCGGCGCACCCGTCTCTGCGTCTGGACGCCGAGAACAAGGTCGTGATCCGCGGCGATGCCCCGCGGTCGGGCAAGGTCGGGCTGGTGTCCGGCGGGGGGTCGGGGCACGAGCCGCTGCACGGCGGCTTCGTCGGCTACGGCATGCTCGACGCGGCCTGCGCGGGTGAGGTGTTCACCTCGCCGGTGCCCGATCAGATGCTCGCCGCGACCCAGGCCGTGAACGGCGGCGCCGGCGTGCTGCACATCGTGAAGAACTACACCGGCGACATCCTCAACTTCCAGCTGGCCACCGAGCTCGCTGACGACGAGGGCATCGAGGTCGTCTCGGTCGTGGTCAACGACGACGTGGCCGTCCAGGACTCGCTGTACACGGCCGGACGGCGCGGAGTCGGGGCCACCGTGTTCGTGGAGAAGATCGCGGGCGCGCTGGCCGAGGAAGGCGCACCGCTGGCTGACGTGGCCGCGATCGCCCGCGAGGTCAACGAGCGGTCTCGCTCGTTCGGCGTCGCGCTGACCTCGGCCACCCTTCCCGCCGTGGGCAAGCCCTCCTTCGAGCTGGCCGAATCCGAGATCGAGCTGGGCATCGGCATCCACGGCGAGCCCGGCCGGGAGCGGACCACGCTCACTCCCGCGCACGACCTGGCGGGCACGGTGCTGGACGCCATCGGCGATGACATGCCGCTGTCCGGCGACCTGCTGGTCATGGTCAACGGCATGGGCGGCACCCCGCTGATCGAGCTCTACATCCTGTTCGCCGAGGTCCAGCGGTACATCGAAGGACACGGCGCCCGGGTGGCCAGGAACCTGGTCGGCAACTACATCACCAGCCTGGACATGCAGGGCTTCTCGGTGACGGTCACGCAGCTCACCGACACCCTGACCCGGTTGTGGGACGCTCCGGTAGACACACCCGGGCTGCGCTGGGGACGCTGAGGGTAGACCGACCGACCAGCGCCGCCCCGGAGGAGAAACATGGATGCTGACGTCTTTCGCGCCTGGATCACGGACATCACGGCCGTGGTCGAGGAGCAGCGTGACCACCTGACTCAGCTCGACGCGGCCATCGGGGACGCCGACCACGGCACCAACCTGTCCCGCGGGTTCACGGCCGTGGTCGCGGCGCTGGCGGCGGACCCCCCGGCCACGCCGGGGGGTGTCCTCACGCTGACCGGCCGCACCCTGATCTCCAAGGTCGGCGGGGCCTCCGGCCCGCTGTACGGCACGGCCTTCCGCCGGGCCGGCAAGTCGCTCGGCGATGCGCCGGACGTGGACCTGGCCGCCCTGGCCGCCGCGCTGGAGGCGGCCCTGGCCGGGATACAGCAGCTCGGCGCGGCCAAAGAGGGCGACAAGACCATGGTGGACGTGCTGGCCCCGGCCACCAGCGCCTTCAGCAAGGCGGTGGCGGAGGGTCAGCCGGCCGCCGACGCGCTGGCCACCCTGGTCGCGGCGGCCCAGGCCGGAGCCGAGGCCACCGTTTCCATGCAGGCCCTCAAGGGCCGGGCCAGTTACCTGGGCCCGCGCAGCGTCGGCCACGAAGATCCCGGCGCGGCGTCATCCGCGCTGATCCTCGGCGCCCTGCGGGACGCCATCCTGGCGGCTTCGTGAGCCCGAGCGAAACGTTCCGGGGCCGCGTGGTCTCCGAAGGGATCGCCACCGGCCAGCTCTACCTGGGCCGATCCGGCCGGGCCGGGGCCCGGCCACCCGGCCCGGCTCAGCATGCCGCCGACCCAGCCGAGGTCCGGGCCGCGTTCGCGGCCGTGGCCGCGGAGCTGTGCGG
>CAXUJF010000838.1:0-2235 GCA_964250865.1 uncultured Streptosporangiaceae bacterium | reverse complement strand
CCCCAGAACGCGTCCCGCAGCCACTCCCGGGCTTCCTGGTAGGCCCGCAGCGACAGGCCCAGCTCCTTCTCCGCCTCGACCAGGAGCTCCTTGTCGATGACGGGCGGCAGGATCGGGCCGGGCAACAGGTCACGGATGTTGTCGTCGCCCCGGGTCAGGAGCCACTTCTGGGCCACGTGCTCGCCCGCCTCCTCGACCCGGTTCCGGTCCGGCCCGAGCCGCGGCGCCTGCTCGGTACCCGAGCTGGCGGCACTGATCGTTTCCGGCACCGACGGCGGACTCGGCGGATCGGCCGGTGGCACGGGGCTGCCGGGAGCGGGCCCGCCGGGCACGGGGTAGGCCAGGTGCGGGGCCTTGGACGGCGGCCGGGGCGGCGTCCGGTCCCCGAACAGTTGTGCCGGGGACGGCACCACCGGCACGTCCTCGGTCCGTGAGCTTTCTGACCCCGGCTGGCGGGTGAAGTAGGGGCGGACGAAAGCGGAGTCCAGGACCTCCACGGTGTCCGACTCCCAGACCAGCCGCTCGGCCTGGTTGGTGCCGTACGGGGGGTCGATACCCCACAGGTGCACCCGGACGCCGTAGGCCTGGGCCGCCTCGACCGCGGGCACCATGTCCTCGTCCCCGGCCACCAGCACGGCGTCGGTGATGGCCCGGTGCCGGGCCAGCGCCTCCATGTCCGCGCGGATCTGGGCGTCCACGCCCTTCTGCTGGCCCCGGGCGTTCAGGTTGCCCAGCCGCAGCTTGACCTGGGGCAGCTGGGCGATGACCCGCTGGTCGATGGTGGGCACCCGGTCCCGGGCCGCGTCGTACCAGTAGACCCGGAGCAGCTCGCCGCGGACGAGCTCGTCGGCGTGCTTGCTGATGGCCTGGATGAGCGGCACGGCGTCGACCCGGAAGTCCCGCCGCGAGCTGGTCTGGAGCAGCAGCTCGCCGGCGGCAGCGAAAATGTAACCCACGTCGACCATCACGGCGTAGCGGGCCAGCAGCGGTACCGGGGCTCCGTATTCGCTCATCGTGTCCCCGACTCTAGGCCAGGAGTTCCGGTGACCGAACCACGGCACGCCCTGGCCACCCACGCCCACCGGGGGGTTCATTAAAAATAATCAATGCCGTCGCGGGCCGGCCCTGACTAGCAGCTCGGCCGGTCATACGCCCAGGTGAACCGGGCATTAGGTGTCATGCTCGCCCATAGGCGACCCGATCAGGCCGGCCTTGCGCCAGAAGTGCCGGGCCGGCCCGGACATCAGGCCCGCGGCGGTGAACGTGTCCACCGCCTGCCGCGCGAACCAGGTTTTCGACGCCCGCCAGTGCGGGTTCCGCTGGGCCACCCGCCGGGCCTGCTTCGGGTCCAGGCCGACGGCCGCGTAGCAGTCCGGGTGGATCAGGCGATCGGTGGCGCGCAGGGCCACCAGGGCCAGCGCCATCCGGCTGTAGGCCCGGGTCAGCCCGTGACGGCGGGGCCAGTCCCGGATCAGCTCCTCGCGGGCGTAGCGCATGTGCCGCGCTTCCTCGGTGACGTGCAGCCGGGCCACCGCCCGGGTCAGCGGCTCCAGCTGCTCGTCGGCCATCATCTCGCGCTGCATCTGGTCCAGCAGTTCCTCCACGAACAGCGCCGCGCTGAACGTAAGCGGGCCGTTGGAGGTGGTCTTGAACCAGCGGCCGAGAAGTCGGCCTACCCGGTCCAGCGGGTAGTAGGGCGCGCCCAGCTTGGTCACGAACCGGGCGAACATGACCGAGTGCCGGCACTCGTCGCCGATCTCGGTGTACGAGTACTGCACGTGACTGGTGGTCGGGTCCCGGTCGTAGGCGTGCCGGATCAGCATCTGCATCAGGATCGTCTCGAACCAGATGCCGACGCAGGCGACGCTGGCCACCTCCTGGCGGGACAGCTCCTTGCGCTGGGCCTCGGTCAGCTGGTGCCACAGCTCGGTGCCGTACAGCGAGACCCGATGCGGCGCGATCGCGTACCGGTCCGGGTCGACCGGCCGCTCCCAGTCGATCGCGGTCAGCGGGTCGTAGGACGCCTTGGCCGAGGAACGCAGCAGCCGCCGGGCGATGTCCTCGCGGTCGGTGGGTCGGAGCGTGGTGTTCATGCGGCCTGTTCCTTACGACGCTGTTCCTCCCGATGCTGTTCCTCCTGGTCCAGATGGCGCTGGCGCAGGCCGGCCGCGAGCGCGGCCCCGGAGAAGCGGTCGTGGCGGGCCAGCCGGCCGACCCGGACGGCGACGGCCCGGT
>CAXUJF010000837.1:0-2249 GCA_964250865.1 uncultured Streptosporangiaceae bacterium | reverse complement strand
GGAACCGTGCGGCCGGTGCGTCGGCCGGAACCGCGCCCGCCTCAGCCGTGGTTTCCGCGACCAGCGGGACGGTCGCCGGATCCGGGGCCCGGGTCAGCGCCAGGTAGCCGGCCACCCCTAGCAGGGCCAGCGGAATCATGCTGTTCGGATCGGTGCCGAGCCCGCCGAAGAAGCCGAAGTCCTCGACCAGCACCCAGTCCGCCAGGCAGAGCCCGGCCATCGCGATGATGGTCAGGCGGAGCAGCCCCGGCCGCCCGCCCCCGGCGGTCAGCAGGCCCGCGCCGATCATTGCCAGCGCGATCACCGCGAACAGGTTCACCGCGAAGCCGTGCGCCGCGGTGAACCCGGCGAAGCTGCGCACCCATCCGGCCAGCAGCGCCGGCTGCGGGGTGGCCGCCATGGACCGGATCATGCCGGTCAGCGTGCCGCTGCCACCGTGCAGCGTGCCCTGCCAGAAGCCGCGGCCGGGCCAGGCCTGCAGTACCGCCATGCCGGCGAAGAAGGCGCCCAGCCCGCCCAGCATTGTCCGTCCCAGCTGTGACGTCCGCCAGCTGCGCTGCGGCGCGGCGATCAAAAGTCCTGCGGCCAGGTAGAACGCTGCGGCCCCGGGCGCGCCGAACAGCCAGGTCAGGCCGGGCGCGAAGATACCGCCGAAGGCCTCGCCGAACACCCAGACCACCAGCGCCCAGCCGGCGCTGGCCAGCCCGGCCAGCCGGGACCACGGTCCCCGCCGCGCGGTGATCAGCCAGACCCCGATACCGATCTGGATCCAGACGGCCGCGGCGCCGGCCTGGATCGGATGGTAGGACCAGCTGGTGCCCGCCCAGTTCACGATGTGCTGCACCCAGCCGGGCGAGTTCGCCGCGGCCGGCTGGATGACCTGCGAGGGCAGCCCCGCGGCCATGGCCGGCTGGGCCTGCAGCAGGCCGTCGAAGATCCAGATGACACCGAAGCCGATCCGCAGCAGCTGGCGCCATGCGGGTTCGGCGGCCTTGGCCGCTCCGGCGGTCGCCGGCGGTCTCGCCGGGCGGACCCATTCCCGGATGATCAGCCAGGCCAGGGCCAGCACCGCGAACACGGCCAGCACGAGGATCCCCTGATGCACCAGGGCGCTGCGGAACGCGGCCACGATGGTCGGGTTCTGGCTGTTCAGCCCCGAGATCATGCCCGGCATCGCGCCCCGCCCTCCCTCATCCCGGCAGCTTCGGCGGTGCGGCGTGCGCGGACAGCGACCTGATCGCGTGCTCCATGACCGTGTCCACCGCGGTTCGCTGCGCGTCCAGCACCCGCAGCGCGCTGTGCAGTTGGGCGGTGGCCTGGTCCCGGGCCTGCGGGGTGGGGGCCCTGATCACGTCCGCGATATCGGTCTGCACCCGCACGGCGTCCGGGTCGGCCCAGGTCACCAGCCCCTGGACCACGGAAGCCAGGTGATAGCCGGCCAGTGACTCGGTGACCTGGTACGAGGTCAGGTCGTCGAGCTGCATGCTGTAGGCCAGCGTGCAGTTGGTCGAACCGTCCGTGGCGACCTTGGCCCCGTCGGCCACGTCGCCGCTGGCCCCGGACTCGATCCCCTGCATCGCGGTCAGCGACTCGCTGACCCCGCCGGCGCACGATTCGATGGCGGTGTTCATGTCGCTCAGGAACCCGCGCAGGTCGGACGCGCGCTCGCTCGGCGAGGGCCGGTGCACGAGCGCCACGGCCAGGGCCACGGCCAGCACGACCGCCCCCGCGACCCAGGCCAGCCGGGGTGAGCGGCGCGTCGCCCACGCCGTTCGCCGGATCGGTGGGTACGGCGACTCGGTCTGCGGAGGTGATTGCACGGCTCAGCCTCGATCCTCATAGCCGTCGGCGGCGGCCACCGAGTGGGCGGGCCTGGCGTGCTGGCCGTCCATCAGGGCGGTGTCCGCCGCCAGTTCGGCCATCGTCACATCGCCGAGGACCCGTTTGACAATGCGGTGGCTGGCGTTCAGGAAGAAGGTCTCCGGGATCCCGGCCGCGCTCACGCCGTAGGCGTCCGCCACCCCTGGGGTGGACTCGAAGCCGATCGGATAGCCCACCCGCTCATCGGTGACGAAGTGGCGGGCCGCCGAGGCGCTGTCGTCCGTGTCCACGCCGATGATCATGGTCTTGCCGTCCGCCGTGCGGTAGAACCTGGCCAGGGTGGGCGTTTCCCGCTGGCAGGGACCACACCAGGACGCGAAGAAGTTCACGATCACCGGGTGGCCGCGGTGTGCGCTCTCGTGCTGGCC
>CAXUJF010000836.1:0-2251 GCA_964250865.1 uncultured Streptosporangiaceae bacterium | reverse complement strand
CCCACCAGCCCCAGTCGCAGCGTCGGATCCAGGCACCCCGTCCGTCACGTACTCCGCTTCCACCATCGTCTCCTTCTGGCGCGCTCTACAGGCCCCCGGCGACTTCCCCAGTCGCGATGTATCTTAACTCGCCCCGCATCAGCCGTACAGGGATATTCGCGCCCGGACATTAGCGAGCTACCCGTCCAACGGCGTCATTGGGCGCGCTGCGGGCCCAGTCCGATCCGGGAGCTCAGCGGCGGGGGACGGCGCCGCGCAGGATGGCGAACGCGCCCAGCCGGGCCCCGATGGTGGCGATGACCGCGATCGGCAGCACCTGGGGCAGTTCGGCCGCCGGGACCAGCGCCACCGCCAGGAAGGCCAGGGCCACCCCGCCGATCGCTACCGCCAGCGCGGCCATGGCCCGGCGGCCGCGCAGTGTCCGGCGCACCAGCAGCCGCGCCTCGGGCGGCAGCCGCAGCACCATCCAGGCGAAGCTGGCTATCGCGATCATGCTCAGCACGGTCAGCCCGATCACGAACGGGAACCGGCCCAGGTGCGCGATGACCGGGATCCAGATCAGCAGCAGCGCGGCCAGCGTGAACGTGTAGATCATCCGCGACACCGTACGCAGGATGACCACGTCGATGTTCCGGCTGTAGACGTTCTCGGCCGGTGAGATCCGGGCCGCCTGGATGAAGTGCCGGACGGCGCCGCGGGTGTCGTGCCGGCGCAGCCGGATCCGGCCCAGTTCGTTCATGGCCCCGCTGTGCGCGGGGTCCAGCGCCAGCGCGCGCTCCTGGTGCACCCGGGCCGAATCCAGGTCGCCGGCGGCCAGGCTCACCTTGCCCGACAGGAAGTGCACGTCCGGCTCGTTCGGGGCCAGGCTCCGGGCCTGCCGGGCCGCGGCGGTGGCGATGTCCAGGCGCCGGGCCCCCAGCGCCGCCTGGGCCACGCAGATGTGGGCCTGCCAGTGTCCCGGGGCCAGCCGCCGGGCCTCCATGCCCGCCCGCAGCGCCTCGGGGTAGTTGTCGGTGTGCAGCAGCGCGTTGCTGGCCAGCCGGTGCGGCCATTCGTCCGCCGGGTCCAGGCTCACCGCCCGGTTGGCCGCGTCCACGGCCTGCTGGTGCCGTCCGGCGCCGAGCTGGGCCCGGGCCAGCAGGCACCAGGCCCGGGCGTTCTCCGGCTCCGCCGCGACCAGCCGGGCCAGCACCCCGCACGCCTGGTCGTAGCGTTTCATATCGAGCATCGCGTCGGCGCGCGCCAGCTCCTGCCTGAGCTCGGTCATGCCGCCAGCGCGCTCATATCAGCCGGCGTTTTTTCAGGTAGTCGGCCAGGTCGTCGTAGGCGCCGCCCTCGTTGGCGAACAGGGCGACGTTCCGCGCGGTGTCGAACCACGCCCCCAGCGAGGGCTTGACCTCCGCCGCCGACGCCTCCAGGTCCGGCTGCCCGATCATCCGGGCCTCGCCCCGCTTGATGCTGTCCAGCAGGGCCCGCTCGGACGCCGTCTCGCAGATGTGGGCGATGTCCGCCCCGGAGTAGCCGTCGGTCACCTTGGCCAGCTTGCCCAGGTTGACCCCGGCCACCGGCCGGTCCCGCAGGTGGAAGCGGAAGATGGCCTCCCGGGCCGCGTTGTCGGGCGGCAGCACCAGCAGCGTCCGGTCGAACCGCCCCGGCCGGCGCAGCGCGCTGTCCACGTCCCACGGATGATTGGTCGCGGCCAGCAGGAACACCCCGTCGTTACCGCCATCTACGTCGTCCAGCTCCAGCAGCAGCTGGTTCACCGCGCTGCGCATCGGGGTGTTCCGCAGCTGGCTGCGCTTCTGCCCGATCGCGTCCACCTCGTCCAGGAACAGCACACACGGGGCGTTGCGCCGGGCGATCTCGAACAGCTCGTGGATGTTGCGCTCGCTCTGCCCGACGAACATGTCGATGATGTCCGCGAACGAGACCGCCATGAACCGGGCGCCGAGCTCGCCGGCCACGGCCCGGGCGATGAACGTCTTGCCGCAGCCGGGCGGCCCGTACAGCAGCAGGCCGCCGCGCAGGCTCTTGCCGTACAGCTTGCGCAGCTCCGGGTTGCGCATCGGGGCCAGGAATGCGGCCTCGAGCCGCTGCTTGACCTGGTTCATGCCGGCCACATCGGCCAGCTTGAGGGTGGTGCGCTCGGCGTCGTAGGCCTCGGCCGGGGCGCTGGCCGAGTCGGCGGAGGTCTCCTCGCTGCCGACGAACATCGGCGGCAGCACGTCGCTCAGCTCCGATTCGGCCTGAG
>CAXUJF010000835.1:0-2266 GCA_964250865.1 uncultured Streptosporangiaceae bacterium | reverse complement strand
ACGTAGGACAGGGTCCCGTCGTACCGCCCATCCGCCTGATGGACGACGCTCCCGGTGACGCTCAGGCCCTGGGTCCCGCGAAAGCCCCAGTACAGATCGCCGCCGCTGGACTCGAACGACACCAGCGGCAGCTGCGCGGCGGACAGCCGGACCTGGGTCCGGCCCGCCTTCAGCTGGCTGACGACTGCGGCCTGGACCTGAGTGTCCACGGCCTGGAACGCCGCGCTGGTCAGCGCCTGCTTCGAGATGACCGACCCGGCCCGGTAATCGACCCCACGGCCCGTCCCCTGCAGAAAGTGGGTCAGGAGATCGGCCGACACGGGGAGGCTGGCGCTGACGAACCCGGCCGCGATCTTGCCGCCGAGGGCCTTGTCGGTGGCGAGGATGGTGCGGTCACAGCTCGTGGCCGGCGTCTGGGCCTGCGTGTCCTGGCTGCCGTTGGGCGGCACGGGATGGGTCCCGGCGATCGTGATGGCCTGCGTGGACCCGGCGGAATGAGCCGGCCCAGCGGGATGAACTGCGGGATGAACGGTGGGCGAGGCCGCTGCGGCGGGGTGCTCCGTACCGGACGAGGCAGGCCTGGCCGCCGGCGAGGCGGAGCAGCCTGCCAGCGCCGTGGCCAGCAACGCTATAGCCGGGAACAGGGAAACGGCGGCGACGGCCGGCTTCGTGCCCCGCCGCTGACCGTGACGCCCCATGGGCAGAGCATCCCACGGCCGCCGGCCCGGCCAGCGTGCGGCCGATCCGCCGCTAGAGGACCGGCGCCGACGGCGGCCGGGACCTCGTGTTGATCACCGGCGAGCAGCACAGCAGGGCCACCGGGATGGCGTGCGCCTCCAGGTGCGTCGCCGCGACCGGTTCGGCCGGGCGCACGCCAACCGGTTCGGCCATACGCGCCGCAGCGGGTTCCATGGCCGGTGCCGACGCGGATTCCGGGGCGGGCGCGGGCGTGGAGGCGGACCCCGGGGCGGGTTCCGGAGTGGGTACCGGGGTGGCCCGCCCGGAAGCGGGGGCCGCAGCCTGGTTCCTGAGTTCCTCGAGCCGGTGGCGGGACGGCAGCAAGGTGATGGCCAGGATCACGCCTACCCCGAGTATTCCCGCCGATACCGAAAAGGCCAGCGAGTAGCCGTGGACGGCCGCGGTCGCCTGCGCCGCCGCCGCCGGGCCGGCGTGGTGAGCGGCCAGGTAGCTGGTCGTCGCGGTCAGCGCGATCGTGCTGAGCGCGGACGTCCCGATCGAACCGCCAACCTGCTGTCCCGTGTTGACCAGGGCGGAGGCCACGCCCGAGTCCTCGCGCCGGACGCCGGCCGTGGCCGTGTTGATGGCCGGGGCGAAGATCATGCCGAAGCCCAGGCCCAGCACCAGCAGCGCGGGCAGCACTGCACCGAGGTAGCTGGCGGTCACGGTGAGCCGGGTCAGGTAGACCATCCCGATCACCCCCAGCAGCATGCCCGCCGCGATCAGGCCGCGCGGCCCTACCCGGGGCAGCAGCACGATGCTGGAGAGATTAGAGCTGATCAGGATGCACCCGATCAGCGGCAGGAACAGCAGCCCCGTGGTGAACGGGGTGTCCCCCTTGATCAGCTGCATGTAGTAGGTCAGGAACAAAAAGACACCGAAGATCGCGATCCCGGACAGGAAGACGGCCATATAGGAGCCGCCCCGGGTGCGGTTCAGGACCACCCGCAGCGGCAGCAGTGGATGGCTGACTCGCTGCTCAACCAGCACAAACCCGGCCAGTACAACGACGCCGACGACCAGGCTGCCGATGGTCAGCGTCGCCGTCCAGCCGGCCGTGTCGGCGTGGGAGAACCCGAAGACGATCAGGAACAGCCCCGCGCAGGCCAGAATCGCCCCGGGCCAGTCCATCCGCGGCCGGCTGGCCGAGCGGGTGCTGCGGATGTACGCCAGCGCGCCGGCGATGGCGATGACCGCGAATACCAGGTTGACGTACAGGGTGTAGCGCCACGAGAGGTACTGGGTCAGGGCCCCGCCGAGGATCAGGCCCACCGCGCCCCCGCCGGCGGCGACCGACCCGAAGACCCCGAAGGCCCGGCCGCGCTCGCGCGGATCGGTGAAGGTGCTGACCAGGGTGCCCAGGGCGGATGGAGCCAGGATCGCGCCGAATGCCCCCTGCAGAGCCCGGGCCGCGACCAGCATCTCGAACGAGGTGGCGGCGCCCCCGAGGGCCGAGGCGAGCGCGAATCCGGCCAGGCCGGTGATGAAGACCCACTTGCGGCTGAACATGTCACCCAGGCGGCCACCC
>CAXUJF010000834.1:0-2274 GCA_964250865.1 uncultured Streptosporangiaceae bacterium | reverse complement strand
CCCCCGGGTCCTCCGAGCCGCCCAGCGAGGGCCCCCGCTCGACCGGCCCACGTTCCATACCGTTCCCCTCCAGCATCCCGCAGTCACCTCAGTAACATTCCGTGTTCACTCCCTTCCTTCGTGTTACGTTGCATACTGTTTCCGTAGCCCGAGCCTTTACGGAGTGAACGTGCTTGTTCGTCGCATTCTGGCCGTCGCGGCCACGTCGTTCGTGCTCGCCGTCATCGTGGCCACCACGATGGTCTCCGGGCCCGCGAAACCCGCATCGGCACCAGCCCCGGCACTGACGCCAGCCCTGGCCGCGCGACTGCTCGCGGTCACCTCGCTGCCGGTCAGGGTGCAGCCGGCCAGCTCGCTGGAAGTCCGCTACGTGGCCCTGGGTGACTCGTACTCGGCCGGCACCGGCGCGGGTCGCTACACCGCGGCGGGCCGGAGGTGCGAACGAAGCGCCAGTGCCTTCCCGCAGCTGTGGGCGGCCCGGCACCACCCGGCGTCGTTCGTCTCGGTGGCCTGCGCCGGTGCCACCACCGCCACCGTACGGACCAGCCAGCTGTCCGCCCTGAGCGCCCGCACCACGCTGATCAGCATCACCATCGGCGGCAACGAGGCGGGCTTCAGCCAGGTGATGGAGACGTGCGTGTTCCAGCTACCAGGCGCCTGCGTCAAGGCGGTGAACACCGCCGAGTCGTCGGTCCGCAAGGTCCTGCCGGGCCGGCTGGACAGCCTGCTGCGGGCCATCCGTACCCGGGCCCCGCTGGCCAGGATCGTCGTCCTCGGCTACCCGGACCTGTACGACCTGTCCCAGTCCCGGAACTGCATCGGCATCGGCACGGCCAAGCGCGCCGCCCTCAACCAGGGCGCGGGTGTCCTGGACCGGGCCCTGTCCGCCGCCGCGGCCCGCAACCACGACACGTTCGCCGACGTCCGCCCCGAGTTCGCCCGTCACGAGATCTGCGACGGCGGCACCAGCTACCTGAACGCCCTCACCTTCCCCCTGGACGGCTCCTACCACCCCGACGCCGCCGGCCAGCAGAGCGGCTACCTCCCCGCCTTCGCCAACGCCGCCTGACGTCCCCCGGACGGAACTGCCGCTACTTCCCGCAGGGCAACAGGCCGTAGGCCTGCTTGGTCGTCAGGACGTGCAGGGCGGCCGCGTCGACTTGGGCCCGGAACGCGGAATTGGCGGCGGCCCGGGCCAGCAGGGCCGCGTCCATCTCGCCGGCCATGGAGAGGCTTTCGGTGGTGATCAGGTCGCCCCCGGCCGACACGAACGAGATGGCCCGCTGGCCCGGGGAGATGCTGGCGACCGCGGCGGCCACGCCCATGTCGTCGGAAAGGATCGTGCCGGTGAAGTGCATCCGCTGGCGCAGCAGCCCGTCAATGATGGTGGGGGAGAAGACGGCCAGCTCATGCGGGTCGATGCGGGTGTAGGTGGCCAGCGCGACCATGACCATGGGCACCCCGGCGTCGATGGCGGCCTGGTAGGTCTGCAGGTAGGGGTCGGTCGCGGTGGTGACCGTGTCTACCACCGACGAGGTGAAGTCGGTGTTGCCGGTCACCCGGCCCAGCCCCGGGAAGTGCTTGGCCGAGGTGGCGATGCCGGCGCTGGCCATCCCGCGCAGGAACGCCACCCCGTGCGAGGACACGGTGGCCGGGTCGTTGCCGTACTCGCGGTCCAGCGTCCCGATGGATGCGTTGCTGCGCTCGGTGCCGGCCGGGACCACGTCCAGCACCGGGGCCAGGTTCAGGTTGACCCCGGCCGACCGGAGCTGGTCGCCCCAGGCCGAGGCCATCGACGTCAGCGCGCGGGGCGTCACCGATCCCTGGTCCAGCGCCGACGGGATCTGCGAGATACCCGGCCCGGTCAGCGCCTGAACCTCGCCGCCTTCCTGGTTGGCAGCCACCAAGAACCGCACCCTGTCCGTGGCTGACTTCGAGGTCAGGGCCTGCACGGCCCCGGTCACCTGCCGCGCCCCGGTGATCCCGCCCTTGCTGTCCGCCCCGAAGATCACCGAACCGAAGTGGTGGGCGGTGATCGTCTCGGCCACCGTCCCGGCGACCTCGTTGTCCGGCAACCCGACCAGGAACAGCTGGCCGACCCGCTGCGCCTCGGTCATCGAGGCCAGGACGGCGGCCGGGCACGAGACCGACGGTGACGGCGAGGGCGAGGCGCTGAAGGTCACGGAGCCGATGGCCGGCGTCGCCGTCGTGGCCGTCGCCGACGCCGTCGCCGAATGCGCCGGATCACCAGGGCCACCCGACCCACCCCCGCAC
>CAXUJF010000833.1:0-2274 GCA_964250865.1 uncultured Streptosporangiaceae bacterium | reverse complement strand
GATGAAGCGGTCCGCTGCGACCCCACCGGCACCAGCCACCCCCGACGCCACACCGGCCCCCGCCAGCTCGCCGCGCCGACGCTGGTGGCAACGCCGGCGCTCCTAGCCCAGCCTGGCTAGCCCAGCCCGGCTAGCTCAGCTCGCGGACGGCTTCGGCCAGGGCGGTGCGGAACCGGGCCACGTTGGCCAGCTTGACGTCCTCGTAGCCGCGGACCATGTCGGGCAGTTCGGCCAGCGCGATCAGAACCGGGAGCGTCTGGGCCGACAAGTGGGGGAGTGCGGCCGTGACCGCGTCGCGGTATTCGCCCGGCAGCATCCGCTCGGTCCGGCGGACCTCGGTGCGGCCGAACACGTCCAGCGCCGTGCCGCGCACGCCACGGCTGGCGTACAGCGCGCGGAACGCCGGCCGGAACCACGGGCCCAAGGTGACCTTCTTCTTCATCCCCAGAGAGCGCAGCACGGGCGGGTGCAGCCGGTAGTAGTACCGGGCTCCCGCCCCGAACTGGGCCTCGACGGTCTCGTCCAGCGCGGGGTCGAGCGAGAGCCGGGCCACCTCGTACTCGTCCTTGTAGGCCATCAGCTTGAACAGGTGCCGGGCGTAGGCGCTGGTCAGCTCGCCGAGAGCACCCAGGGCGGCGCGTTCGGCCGCCGCCACCACGCGCACCTGCGCGGCGTAGCTCGCGGCGTAGTTCTCGTTCTGGAACGCGGTCAGCTCGGCCACCCGCCGCTGGATCAGCGCCTCAACATCCGACTCAGGAGCCCCAGTGGCCTCATCCGCCCCAGCAGCCCCAGTGGCCCCGGCGGCCCCGGCATCCTCGATGACGTAACGGCGCCCGGCCCGGAACGCAGCGATGTTCTTGTCCACCGCCACCCCGTTCAGCTCCAGCGCTTCCTCGATGAACCGGGCCGGGATGGGCAGCGCACCGGCCTGCACGGCCGCCCCGACCAGGAACACGTTGGTGAACTGGTCGTCACCGAGCAGGGCGCTGGTCTGCGCCCGGGCGTCCACGGCCACGCCGTGCTCGGCCCGCGTCAGCCCGTGGATACGGGCCACCGTCTCGGTCACGTCGGGGAAGGCCACCGCGGTGCTGGCGATCATGGCCCCGGTCGGCACCCGCGACGTGCAGGTGACGGCGATCGTCCGGTCCGGCGACACCGCGGCCAGCTGCACCGCGTCCGCGGCGACCAGCAGGTCACAGCCGAGGTACAGGTCGCACGAGCCCGGGGTCAGCTTGTTCGCCCCGGTGAACGGCTCCGGCGACAGCCGGATGTCAGACACCACCGCGCCGCCCTTCTGGGCCAGGCCCATCTGGTCCAGGGCGCGGACCTGCAACCCGGCCATCACGGCGGCGGTGGAGATGACCTGGGCCACGGTGACCACGCCGGTGCCGCCCACCCCGGTGATGCGCAGGTTGAACTCGTCCGTCCGGACCCGGACTTCCGGCTCGGGCAGGGTCTCCGCGTCGGCCGGGCGCGCCTTTTCCGCCTTCGCCGTCTTACCCGGCTTGCCGGTCTTGGCTGGCTTGACGGTCAGGAACGACGGGCAGTCCCCGTCCAGGCAGGAGAAGTCCTTGTTGCAAGAGGCCTGGTGGATGCGGGTCTTGCGGCCGAACTCGGTGTCCACCGGCTGCACCGACAGGCAGTTGGACTTGGTCCCGCAGTCGCCGCAGCCCTCACAGACGCGCTCGTTGATCAGCACCCGCTGGGCCGGCTCGGGCACCAGCCCGCGCTTGCGCTTGCGCCGCAGCTCGGTGGCGCATTCCTGGTCGTGTATGAGGACCGTGACCCCGTCGATGGCGGCCAGTTCCTCCTGGACCTGGGCCAGCTGGTCCCGGTGCCGGACCTCGGTGCCGCGCGGCAGCCGGACCCCCCGGTACCGGTGCGGGTCGTCGGTGGTGATGATGACCTTGCGGACCCCCTCGGCCAGCAGGGCCGTGGCCACCCGCGGCACTGGCATCTTGCCCACCGCCTGCTGGCCGCCGGTCATGGCCACCGCGCCGTTGTAGAGCAGCTTGAACGTGATGTGGGTCCCGGTCCCGACCGCCTGCCGCACGGCCAGGCTGCCGGAGTGGTGGAACGTCCCGTCCCCGATGTTCTGCAGCAGGTGCGACTGGCGAACAAACGGCTCCATGCCCACCCACAGGCCGCCCTCGCCGCCCATCTGGGTGAAGCCGATGATGTTCCCGAACCGTTCCTCGGGCATCAGCACGGCCAGCGTCGAGCAGCCGATACCCGCCCCGACCAGTGAGCCCTCCGGCACCTGGGTGCCCCGGT
>CAXUJF010000832.1:0-2285 GCA_964250865.1 uncultured Streptosporangiaceae bacterium | reverse complement strand
CGACTGCCCCTCGCTTTCCATAATTTGGGATTATCGGACTAATAAAGAGTGGTGCTTCGCGAATTGGTGGCTTCGCTATCGACGCCATGCTGGGGCGGAGTTCCGCTAGATGCAGAACTGTCAGGTGGTTGTGCACAAACTTTAGAGGGAGAAGCATGCAGACGGTCTCGCTCATTATCCTCACGAGCGGGACAGCGTATCCGAGAACCCAACAGAACCTAGTTTTCATTTTTATTCAGGTTTCCCAGTATATGGGAACACGTTCTCAGCATTGGCATAAAACAAAACAAGAATTACATGCTTATGCTAAGTTTTAAGCACTGTGACACTCACGCTTAGCCAGATCATGTGCATCATCGTTAAGCTTCGTTCTTTGTTGACCTCAACCACGTTTATGTTAGTGTCGATTACAAAACGGAGTGGGCGGCATGACAAAGAGAACCTGGGTTGGCGGATCGGGCGATTGGAGCAACGCGGCGGACTGGTCGCCCCAGGGCGTACCCGGTTCGTCGGACACCGTGGTGCTCGGCGCGGGTGCGGACGTGGTCATCGCCTCGGGCGAAACCGAAGCGGCGGTGTACGTCGTCCTGACCGCGCCCACGGCCAGCCTCACCGTGAATGGCGTACTCGTTGGCGCGTCTTTGGTGTTCAACGGCGGCCAGCTCAAGGGTAGCGGGGTGGTTGAGAACGCAACGTTTATTGACCCGCTCACGACGAGCGCCCTCACTGTCGAGCAGTTGCTCGGGCTCGGGGCGGCGCCGGGCCGGCCCGGCCTTGTCGTCACTGCGCCGGGCGGGACCGTCACTGGCGTAGGCCAGACAACCCCAACCGACAACATCGTGGCAACCTTGACTGGTAGCATCGTACTCACCGGTTCGGCCGATCCCACGCGCCCGGTCGTGTTCCAGGGCAACGGCGGCCAGTTCGAACTCGCCACCCAAGTTGACGTAACCGGAGCGGTCGTCTTCAAAAGCGGGAGTGGCGGAGGCACCGTATACGCCTCGGATATCGTCAACGTGGCGCCCGGCGGTGACCTCGTGGTGCAGAACTCCACGTTGGCCGCGGTCCGCATAGTGTCGGGCACACTTGACGCCTCGGCGGCCAGCTCCCCGGTCGCGAACGTCACGTTCGACGATGCCGCGGGCAAGCTCGTGCTTGCCGATGCCGGTCCCACCGCCGTCACGGGATTCCGCGCCGGCGACACAATCGACGTGAAGAATGCCGGCGTTTTGGGGCCGCTCGTTCCAAGTAGCAGCGGCGTGCTCACGGTCGGCGGGGCGACGATCCAGCTTCAAGGCCCGACGAAGCCCGGTGCGACCTATACGGCAGCCGCGGATGGCAGCGGTGGCACCCTCGTTACCACCACGGCACAGCCCGCCGCGACCGTGGCCTTTGCAGACCAGACCACGGGCGCCACAGGCAGCCATGCCCTCGCCACCGCCTCCGGTGGCCCAAGCTACCTGCAATGGCAGTACGTGGAGCCGCAACTCATCGGTGACGCCGACCAGGTCGCGATGACAGCGACCGTGCCCAACGTCTTTCTCAAGGGCGGCGGCGGCCCCGAGGCGCTCGCCGTCACATCGGGCCGGAACGTGCTTGATGGCGGCTCGGGCAGCGCCTTCCTCTCGGGCGGCTCCGGGACTGACACGTTCTTTGTGGACCTAGGAAACAGCCCGAGCTGGGACACGCTCACAAACTTCCATGCCGGCGACGCCCTGACCCTCTGGAACTGGAGTTCGTCTTACACCGATTCGGTGGACCCGCTGGCGGGTGCCGCTGGGCATCAGGGCGCTACGCTCAACTTCACGGCGCCCGGCGGGGGGGTCACGAACAAGGTGACGATCGCTGGATTGTCGGCGGATCAGGCTGCGCATTTGCAGACAGCGACGGGCACCCTGAGCGGCAGGTCTTACCTTTACCTCTACAACCCCGGCGTTTAGCTGGACAGAGCAGAAACAACGATTGGCAGTGGGTTGTCCCAATCGGTCTCCCTCGCGCCGACGTCGGATAATGTCTTGATCCAGCAAGGAGCGATGCCGTCGCAGGCAGGGTATAGCTCAATTGGGACAACTGCCGGTTTAGCGGTCCCCATTCTGCCGTGTGATGGCGATAGCGCCAGTGCCACAACAGGCAGGGGCGAACCCGTTAGTATCCCCAGATCACCCGGTAGCCTGCATCCCCCTCGCTCCCGAACTGGCCGGCGTTCTCGTCCACCCGGATGCACGGCCGGAGCTTCGGCCCGCACCGGATCACCTTCTGCTGCACCCCCAGCTTCACCCAGCCGT
>CAXUJF010000831.1:0-2289 GCA_964250865.1 uncultured Streptosporangiaceae bacterium | reverse complement strand
ATCAACCTGACGGTTCATGCGGGGGAGGTCGTCGCGCTGGCCGGCCTGGTCGGCTGTGTTTTTTTTTATGTTTCGGATTGGATCGAGAGCTACACCGCCGGGCACGGCTGGACCGGCCGGCACCCGTCCGACCGGCATTTCCTGGCCCACGTGGCCAGCATCGAAGACGACCTCGAGGAGCGCCTGGCCGACGCGGCCCGGCTGGACCGGCAGACCGCGGCCGCGCTCGGCGCCGCCCGCCTGGACCTGGCCGACGCGCACGATCTGCTTACCGCCGCGCGCCGCCAGCTGGCCGCCGCCCACGCCATGCCCGTCACCCGGCCGTGCGAGGGCTGCCACCGGCGCCGGGCCGCGGCGATCGAGGCCGCCGCCGAGGCGATCGAGGCCGCCACGGCTGCGGTCAACGAGTGCGGTCTGCGGATCGAGATGTGCGAGGAGATCCGCCGGGCCATGGAAGCGCTGGCCCAGCGGCTGCGGATCGCCCTGGCCCGGATCCGGGCCGTCCCGGCCGACCTCGGCGAAACCTACGAGTCCGTGTACAACCTGCTCCGCCGCGGCGGCCGCATGCCGCACGACGGCCGGTGGATCCAGGGAGTACCCGCCTGACCCGGGCGGGCGCCAGCCAGCCACGACTTCCGCGCCCGCCCGCACCAACCCCGAACCGAATCAGGGAGGCACCACCATCATGACCGATCTTCACCCCGTGACCAGCACACCGGCCCCGGTCAGCCGCGCGGCCGCCGAGGCGATCGCCGCCGACCAGGCCCTCAGCCAGCTCGCCCGGGCCAGCGCAGCCCTCAGTCCTACGCCGGTTCTCGTCAACGTCCTGGCCGCCGGATTCGAGGCGGTCACGCGCGGCCTGCTGGCCGCCGCCGCGGCGATCGAAGACTCCGGCGCCGACACCGCCGACGCCGTCACCGACCTGGACGCGCAGCTCGCCCTCGTCGACGACACGCTGTCCGCTGCCGCGCAGGAGATCGCCTGGCCGCGGCTGCGGGCCCGGCGCCGGAACTCCGCCGCCACGGCGGCCAGGCAGGGAGGCGCCCGGTGAGCGGACAGAAGCACGTGCACGTTTCCCGGATCCACCCCCACCCAGACAACGTCCGCGAGGAGCTCGGTGACCTCACCGAGACCGCTGCCTCGATCCGGGCCCACGGCATCTTGCAGCCCCTCCTCGTCGAGCCGCACCCCGCGATCGACGGCGCCTACCAGGTGCTGGCCGGGCACCGGCGGCTGGCCGCCGCCCAACTCGCCGGCCGGGACCAGATCCCCATCGTCATCCGCCGTTCCCCGGCCGGCACCGCGCCGGAGGAACTGATGCTGGTCGAAAACTGCCAGCGCCGTGACCTCGGGCCGATGGAAAAAGCCGCCGCGATGGGCGCGCTGCGCTGCAAGGGTTACACCGCCGCCCGCATCGCCCGCAGCGTCGGGCTGACCGATTCCACCGTCAGCTTCTACCTCACGCTGCTCGAGCTCGATACCACCTCCCAGGACAAGATCCGCACCGGGAACCTGTCCGCCGCCGACGCCGTCGCCGGCGTGCGCCGTGTCCGGAAGCGGGCCCGCCGCAAGAACGGCGCCGCCCCGGCCGGCCCGGTCTGGGAACCCGACCACTTCACCGCCAGCCACCAGCTCGCCCGCAAGGCCCGCGCCCTGTGCGACGCCCGCGAGCACACCATGCGCCGCCGGATCGGCAAGGTCGCCTGCGGCCAGTGCTGGGAAACCACCATCCGCCAGGACGAGCAAATCGCCGCCGTCACCTTGCGCAGCGTCTCCTGACCCGCGCGCCGAGCCGGCCCAGCCAGACCCGGGCGGGCGCCAGCCAGCCACGACTTCCGCGCCTGCCCGCACCAACCCCAGCCCATCAGGGAGGCACCACCCATCATGACCACCACAACCACCGCGCCGCCCACCCCGTGGGACACCGTCACCTGCGTGACCGCCCGCTGCTCCGGATGCGGGGCCAGCGCCGGAGACGACGACGAGGGCTACACCCCGCATTTCACGACCGAGCAGCAGGCCCGCCAGCAGCTGGCCCGCGACTACGGGTGGCGGATCACCACCGCCCCCGGCGGCGGTGAGCAGCTGCTGTGCAAGACCTGCGCGGCCAAGCAGGACTGCGCGCGGCTGGGCCACCAGCCCTGGACTACGCCCCGGGCGCTCATGGCCGATGGCCGGGTGCTCGGGCCATCATCGTGGTGCGAGCGGTGCGGGCAGCTGCTCAGCCACGAACCCGGAACACCGGCCCCGCCCGGCTACCCGGCCCCCCAGCCGGCTCACCAGGGCCTG
>CAXUJF010000830.1:0-2290 GCA_964250865.1 uncultured Streptosporangiaceae bacterium | reverse complement strand
GTGTCCGCCCGGCCAGCTCGCGCCCGGCCGCCGCCTCGGCCTCCAACTGCGCCCGCACCGGTTCACACTCCGCCGCCACCAGCGGAAACCGCGCCGCCAGCTCATCCCCGATCCGGAAGATCGCGTTAACCGTCCCGCCCGATTCCACCGCCCGCACGTCCAGCCCCCGCCACCGCGGGAACTGCTCAGCCACCAGCCCGCGCACGACCCCCACCGAAACGGCCAGCTGCCCCTCATGCATAACCACCGCCCAACCGTACGGCGAGGCGGCTTAACGCACCCTCGCCCGTAAGGCGAGCTCCAGCTCGAAGCGGGTATCTGGGTCGTCCAGGGCGGGGCCGAACATGGCCTGGAGCTGGTTCATCCGGTAACGGGCGGTCTGGCGGTGGATGTGCAGGCGGGCCGCGGTCTGGCCGATGCTGCGAGTCTCCAGCCAGGCCAGCAGGGTGTCGGCCAGCGCCTTCCGGCGGGGGGCCGCGACCCGGCTGAGCGGGGCCAGCCGGACCCGGCTCAACCGGCCGAGCGCGTCGTGGCCGCGGTCAACGGGATCGGCGAGGACATGGCGGACGGCTTCAGCGCGCTGTCCCCGCTGCTGGCCGACAACGGGTACTGCGTGTTCGCGGCCAACTTCGGCGGCGCCCCAGGCAACCTGCTCCAGGGCACCGGCGACATCACGCAGTCCGCCGCGGAACTGGCCTCGTTCGTCACCCAGGTCCTGGGCGCCACGCTCTGGGCAGCGCGTGCCAGGCCTGCGCCCAGCAGATCGCGGGCTCGTCGTTCATGCCTGAACGCGGGCGGTGACACCGTACCGGGCCGACCTACACCGTCATCGAGACCCGGAACGACGAGATCGTCACCCTCTACACCCGGCCTTCCTGTCCGGGCCGCACGTGACCAACATCGTGCTGCAGAACGTGTGCCCGCTGGACCAGACCGACCACATCGGGATCGCCGATGACACGGTCGCGCTGCACCTGGTGCTCAACGCGCTCGACCCCGCGCACCCGCAGCTCGTGCCCTGCGTCCCGGTGCTGCCGATCCTGGGCGGCTGAGCCGAGGTGGGTACGGTAGCCGTGTCGCCAGAATGGAGTGCCACGTGGCCCCGATCGACCGCCGGCTGCGGCTGTGGGCCTGGATCGCCCAGCGCCAGGCCGCCGCCACCATCCAGGGCGCGGACGCCGTGATCGCCCTGCAGTCGCGTACCTTCCCCGACAACGCCGTGATGAGGTTCATCTTCGGGTCGGCCCGGCCCGGGGTCGAGGTCAGCGACCGCACGATCCCGGGTCCGGGCGGTGACCTGCCGATCCGCATCTACCGGCCCGCCTCGGCCGGGCCCCGGCCGCTGGTACTGAATATCCATGGCGGCGGGTTCGTGTTCGGCTCACTGCGCATGTCCGACTGGCTGTGCAGCAACGTCGCCGCCACGGTCGGCGCGGTCGTGGTCTCGGTGGACTACCGGCTCGCACCGGTGCACCGCTTCCCGGCCGCCGTCGACGACTGCTACGCCGCGCTGACCTGGGCCGCAGACCACGCCGGCGCGGACGGCCCGATCGGGGTCATGGGGGAGAGCGCGGGCGGCAACCTGTCCGCCGTGGTGTGCCTGCTGGCCCGGGACCGCGGCGGACCGGCGCTGAGCCACCAGACCCTGCTCTATCCGGCCACCAACCTGACCCGGGTGGCGCCGCCTCCGTCCTCGGGGGAGAAGCCGCTGTTCCTGTCGGTGCCCGAGATGCAGGCCTACCGGCGCTACTACCTCGGCGATGCCGACCCGGCCGACCTGCGCGCCTCCCCGCTGCTCGCCCCAGACCACCAGGGGCTGCCCCCCGCCCTGATCCAGGTGGGCGAGCACGATCCGCTGCGCGCCGACGGGGTGGCCTACGCCGAGGCCCTCCGGGCAGCCGGCGTCCCGGTCCGCCTCACCGAGTACGTCGGCATGCCCCACGGCTACCTGAACTTCCCCGGCCTGTGCCGCCTGGCGCCGCAGGCGCTGGCCGAGATCACCGCCGAGCAGCGGGCCGCGCTGGCGCAGCCGGCGACGGTCCCGGGCGGCTGACCCGCACGCTCTCAGGCCGCCCGGGCCTGGTGGCTGTGCAGGCTTCGTCCGTCGGGATGGTTGGCGGTCGTGGTGCCGTCGCGACTACGGGTCAGGGTCCAGCCCCAGTGGTGAACGGCGATCAGGTGGTGGAACCGGCAGAGCAGGGCGAGGTTGTCCAGGCTGGTGGGGCCGCCTTGGGCCCACGGCGTCAGATGGTGGGCTTCGCACCCCGGCGGCGGCTGGTCCCAACCCGGG
>CAXUJF010000829.1:0-2293 GCA_964250865.1 uncultured Streptosporangiaceae bacterium | reverse complement strand
GGCCGCCCTTCCGGTCCAGGAGCAGACCGGTCTGCCGTACGCGAGCACGGTCCGGCAGACCGGCGAGGACGGCAGCGAAGTGCCGGTGATGCACGCGTGCGGCCACGACATGCACGCCACCTGCCTGCTCGGCGCCGCCGCCCTGCTGGCCCGGGCGGCCAGCACCTGGTCGGGGACGCTGCTGGTTGTGTTCCAGCCCGCCGAGGAACTGGCCCGCGGCGCCCGGGACATGGTTGACGATGGGCTGTTCGAGCGGTTCGCCCGGCCAGATGTGGTGATGGGGCAGCACGTGAGCCCGCTTCCGGCCGGCCTGATCGGCCACGCCAGCGGGCCGGTCATGGCGGCGGCTGACTCCGTGCAGGTCATCCTGTACGGCCGGGGTGGTCACGGATCGCGACCGGAATCCACCGTCGACCCGGTCCTGATGGCCGCGCACGTGGTGACCAGGCTGCAGGGGATTGTGGCGCGGAATGTCCCGCCCGGCGAGCCCGCGGTGGTCACGGTCGGACGGCTGCAGGCCGGGACCAAGGACAACATCATCCCGGACACGGCCGAGCTGGGCATCAACATCAGGTCCTACTCCCAGCCGACCCGGGACGTCATCCGCCGGGCCATCGAGCGCATCATCCAGGCCGAGGTCGCGGCCAGCGAGGCCCCGCGCCCGCCTGAGATCGACTGGAACGTGAGCGCCCCCCTGCTGGTCAGCGATCCGGCCGCGACCGCGACCACGATTACCGCGTTCAGCAGGCACTTCGGCGAACAGCGCCTGCTGCCCATGCCGCTGGTCAACGCCAGCGAAGACGTCGGTGTCTTCGGGGACGCGGCCGGCGTGCCCACCGTGTTCTGGTTCTGGGGCGGCCTCGACGCCGAAACGGCCGGCCCGGCCCTGCGCGACGGGAAGCTCGACACCCTGCCGGGCAATCACTCGCCGCATTTCGCCCCGGTCATCGAACCCACGCTGAGCACGGGCGTCGAGGCGCTGACCGTGGCCGCCTTGGCCTGGTTCGGCGCGGACATCCCGGTGCCCCAGCGGTGACCGAACAGCAGTTCTGGTCCCGCTGGCGGTCGGCCTTCTTCGCCCCGGTGGGCGACGGGGAGCGGCGGCGCCGGGGGAGTGACGGGCTGCGGTTGGCCAGCGCGACCCTGGCCCTGCTCTGTTGCCTGCTGGTCATCCACTTCGACTCGCGCGTTGACCGGGCGATCGTCCAGGTCGTCCATCCGCCGCCGCGGAGCATCACCTGGCTGGTGACGGTGGTTTACCAGGCCGGCTCGTTCGGCGTGATCGCCGTGCTCCTGATCGCGGCCCTGCTCGCCCGCCGCTGGGTGATCGCGCGCGACGTCGGGCTGAGCGCCGCGATTGCGGCCGTGATCAGCGGCCTGCTGGTGGTAGGGCTCGGCAGCAGCGGCGGCCGGTCGTCCGGGGTGACGATCGGGAGCTACGCGCTCAGTTTCCCCGTGCTGCAGATCGCGCTGTTCGCGGCGGTGGCTACGGCGACGCTGCCGTACCTGGGACGCAGCCTGCAGCGCGGTATCGAAATCTTTATCGCCCTGGTCGCCCTGGCCTGCGTGGTCGGGGGTCACGGGCTGCCGGTCAATGTCGTCGGCAGCCTGGTCATCGGCTGGGGAGCGACGGCCGTGGTCCGGCTGGTCTTCGGCTCACCGCTCGGCCTGCCGTCCGTGGCCGACGTGCGCGCGCTGCTGGCCGGCATCGGCATCGGTACCGACAGCGTGCACCCGGTGGCCCGGCAGGTGTGGGGGGTCGCGAAATACCAGGCCACCGAGACTGGCGCCGGCGGCTCAGCCGGCCGCCTGGACGTATCGGTCTACGGACGGGACGCGGCCGATGCGCGGCTGCTGACCAAAGCGGGCCGGTTCGTGCTGTACCGGGACTCCGGGCCGAGCCTGGCGGTTACCCGGCTGCAGCAGGTTGAGCACGAGGCCTTTCTGACCTTCCGGGCCGCCCAGGCGGGCGTGACCGTGCCCGAGGTAGTTGAGGCCGGGACGGCGGGCCCGTCCGGGGACGCGCTGTTGGTGGTCCGGCCGCCGGCCGGCTCGGCTCTGGCCGGTACCGACCCCGCAGCCGTAACCGACGCGGCTCTCGCTGACCTGTACCGCCAGTTGCTCTGCCTCCGCCGCGCCCGGATCGCGCACGGCTCCGTCAGCGGTGAGACCGTGCTCGTCGACGCGGCGGCGCAGACCGTGGCGCTGATCGATTTCCGCAACGGCATCGCCAGTGCCTCGGCGGAGCAGGTCGACCGCGACCTGGCTGGCGCGCTGGCCGCGACCGCGGTGG
>CAXUJF010000828.1:0-2296 GCA_964250865.1 uncultured Streptosporangiaceae bacterium | reverse complement strand
GGCCCGCGCGGCCAGCGGACGTTCGCCGAATGGCTGGCGGAGTATTCGAAGGTCAGCCGGCCGGGAACTTACCGGCCGGGCACCTGAAGCTCGTCGGAACGCCCGGCGGCCAGGCGGGACCACTGGGCCGTGGGCCGGCCGTAGACCGTCATATCCAGCAGCCCGTAGGCCGGGGCCATGACCTCAGCGCCGCGGCCGCTGTGCGGTTGGTCTCCAGCCGCAGCAGGCGCGCGCCGTGCCGGGCGGCCTGCGCCTCCAGCTCGTCCAGCAGCCGCCGCCCCAGACCCAGGCCGCGCACGGCGGGGGAGACCCACATGCGTTTGACCTCGGCGATGCCGTCGACTCTAGTCAGCGATCGCGCCGTGTCCGTAGTCTGAGCCACCATGACCTTCACCCAGGCGGAGATCGACTACCTCACCACCCAGCGGCTGGGCCGGCTGGCTACCATCCAGCCCGACGGGACGCTTCAGGTCAGCCCGGTCGGATTTCACTGCGATCCCGAGCTGGGCGTGATCGATATCGCCGGCTACAACATGGCCGCGAGCCGGAAGTACCGGAACGTCGCCGCCAATGGCCGGGTGGCCTTCGTCGTCGACGACGTTGTCTCGGTTGACCCGTGGCGGGTCCGGTGCCTGGAGATCCGCGGGGTGGGAGAGACGATCGACGCCACGGGAGACTCCGGTGCGATCATTCGGATCCATCCCCGGCGGATCATCGGCTTCGGCCTCGAGAACGTGGACGTCCACCCGCACCTGCTCGTGCCGAGTAAGCGCAACGTCAGCTGAGGGTGCGAGAGGATGGCCCCATGAAGGCGTCCCGGCAGGCCCGCGAGGGCCAGCGATGAACGACCCTGGCGGCACGCGTGTCGCGGTTTACATCGACTTCGACAACATCGTGATCTCGCGCTACGACCAGGTCCACGGCCGGAGCCAGTTCCAGCGGGACAAGGTGCGCGGGTTCGGCCAGGCCGACCGGACATCCGAACCGGAGGTCGCGGACAAGCTCCGGCGGGCCACGGTCGACGTCGGCGCGATCATCGACTTCGCTTCATCGTTCGGCACACTGGTGCTGACCCGCGCCTACGCGGACTGGTCGGCCCCGGTCAACGCCGACTACCGGGGGCAGCTCGTCAGCCGGGCGGTGGACCTGGTGCAGCTGTTCCCCGCGGCCGCCTACGCCAAGAACGGGGCCGACATCCGGCTCGCCGTCGACGCGGTCGAGGACATGTTCCGGCTGCCTGACCTGACCCACGTGGTCATCGTGGCGGGGGATTCGGACTACATCGCGCTGGCCCAGCGCTGCCGCCGCCTGGGCCGGTACGTCGTCGGGGTGGGCGTGGCCGGGTCAACCAGCCGGTCGCTCGCGGCCGCCTGCGACGAACTCGTGACGTATGACGCGTTGCCGGGGATCAACCTGCCCGACGAACCCGTGAAACCCGCCGAACCCGCAGAGTCCGGCGGCACCACCCGCACGCGGGCCTCGCGCCGCGGCAAGCGGTCGGCGACCGCGGCGCCTGACGAAGCCGACGTCGATGCCGAGGCAGAGGCGGACAACGAGGTCGAGGCGGACGCCGAGGACCCGCAACTGGTCGCGACCAATCTGCTGGAACGGGCGCTGCGGCTCGGCCAGGAAAAAGACGACGCCGACTGGCTGCACAGCTCGGCGGTGAAGAGCCAGATGCGGCGCATGGACCCGTCGTTCAGCGAGCGGGCGCTGGGCTATCGCTCGTTCTCTGACTTCGTGAAGTCACGCGAGTCCGTGGCCGAGCTCGACGACACGAGCACGGCCCGGCTGGTCCGGCTCAACCCGGCCATGACCGCGCCGTAGCGGCCAGGATGCGGTCCAGCGTGCGGCGGCCCATCTCGGCCATCGGCGCGTTGGTGCCGGTGTAGTACCAGACCGCGCCGATGGCCTGTTCGAAGGCCCACGCCTGGCCGCGGGCCCATTCGAGGTCGTCACGGACCAGGGTCTCGCGCAAGGCCCGCCGCGGGCCGTCGGCCAGCAGGTGCCAGGCCGCGACCAGGTCCAGCGCCGGGTCGGCGGCCCCCAGCCCGCCGACGTCGAGCACACCCGTGAGCCGGGCCCGGTCACCCGCCCCGGACACCAGGACGTTGCCCGGGATCAGGTCCTGGTGGCTCATCACGTCGGGATCAGCCCCACGCGGCAGGTCCCGCATGACCGACCACAGCGCCCGCAGCCGGGGAACGTCGAGCAGGCCTTGGCTGCGGTCGAAGCAGGTCTGCACCCACTCTTCGTGGCTGCGCAGGATCCCACCCCGGCCGGAACCGGCGAACAC
>CAXUJF010000827.1:663-2301 GCA_964250865.1 uncultured Streptosporangiaceae bacterium | reverse complement strand
AGGTGGGCTGCTCCACGCTTCCCGGACAGGGGATCCAATAGGATTCTTCTGGAAAGGAACGGGATCGAGTGGCCAGGAATCGCCGGAAGTTTTCTCCTGAATTCAAGGAGGAAGCCGCCAAGATGGTGGTAGAGACTTCCCAGACTGTTGCGCATGTGGCCCGTGAGCTGAACGTCAATGAGGGGACGCTCGGTAACTGGGTAAAGGAGTACCGGGAAACGCACGCGGGCGACGAGCCTGCGCTCCCTGTGTCGGAGCGTGCGCGGCTGCGCGAGCTCGAGCGGGAAAACCGCGAGCTGAAGATGAAGGTCGAGTTCCTTTCAAAAGCCGCGGCGTACTTTGCGGCGGAGCATCGGTAATCCAGCGGTACGAGTTTATCGATGCGGAGTACGCCGCCTTGGCCGGGGATCCGGCATGCGCTCCTGCGGTTGTTCAGATGTGCAAGTGGCTCGAGGTCTCCCGGTCGGGATTCTACGAGTGGAAATCGCGACCAGAATCAGAAACAGCAAGAAGAAGGAAAATTCTGAAAATCAAGGTCGGCGCTTTGTTCGAGGCGAACAACGGCGAGTACGGGTACCGCCGCCTGCACCAGGCGCTGCTGCGCGGTGGCGAGCGCTGCTCGCCCGAGCTTGTCCGCCGCCTGATGCGGGAGCTGGGCCTGGTGCCCTGCCAGCCCAGGCCGTGGCGGCACTCGCTGACCGAGCAGGACTGGCAGGCCGGCGACATCCCCGACCTCGTCTGCCGCGACTTCACCGCGGAAAAGCCAGGCGAGAAAATGGTCGGGGACATTACTTACATCCCGACCTGGCAGGGCTGGCTTTACCTGGCAACCGTGATCGATTGCGCGACGCGGAAGATTGTCGGCTGGGCGATGGACGATAACTACAAGACACCACTGATTATCTCCGCGGTCGAAATGGCCGCACGGAACCTCGACCTTCCCGAAGGAGCGGTATTTCACAGCGACCGCGGCAGTAACTACACGTCAGGGACGTTCGCCGCTGCGCTGAGGCAGCTCGGGATAAACCAGTCTGTCGGCCGCACCGGAATCTGTTATGACAACGCACTATCAGAAAGCGTCAACGCGTCACTGAAAGTCGAGCTGGTTCACCGCACCGTTTACCCGACGCTTCAGCATGCCTGGAAAGACATTGCGCGGTGGATCGAGCTTCGCTATAATAAGACACGCCTCCATTCAGGAATCGGTTACCGGACTCCGCAAGAAGTCATGGACGAACTCCTGAATAAGCAGGTAGCCGCGTGATTTAACCGCAAATTACCTGTCCAGGAACGACGGGGCAGCCCAGTACTGCCGCCGAGGCCCGAGGCGACTGCCAGCCGGCCGCCACCACCACGTTGGGGCCGATGACGGCCCGGCAAGACGATCGCCCCGGCCCCGAGCCAGGAGCCGGACCCAACCCTGACCGGCCGGTTGACCGGGAACTGACGGCCGATCGGGGTGGCCAGGTCCTCATAGCCGTGGTTCTGGTCGGTGATGTAGACGTAAGGGCCGGTCCACACGTCGTCGCCGATCATGACAAGCCGGGTTGTGTGCACCTGCTCGCCAGTCACGTAAACCTGCTTTAACCGCGTGGAACACGCCGCTATAACGCGGTTCATGGTTTTATAACATTCCAT
>CAXUJF010000827.1:230-653 GCA_964250865.1 uncultured Streptosporangiaceae bacterium | reverse complement strand
CGCCGCCGTCGTGTCGTATGAGCACGCGAGTGCGCTGGTGCGGGCGCATAGTGAGTCTAGCTGGACGGCGTCTGATCCCGTTGACGGTGGACGGGCTGATCTCTGTGGTTATCCGCGGTTCTCAGACGGATCCCGGTGCCGTGCGCGGGAGCGCATGAGCTTCAGACCCATTGGAGCAGCGGGCGGCCGAGGTCTTCGCCGGCCACTTGGCGGCGGATCGTGTTCCTGCGATCCGCGCGATCCGGGCCCAGCTCCACGTTGGCCAGCCCAGGGCACAGCACCTGTGGGGTCTTGCGGAAGGCGTCGCAAAGCGGTCGCAGAGTTCCGCCGCGTGAAGGTTGGCTCGAAGCCGGCGGCCACGCGCAAGTAACCGCCGATCTGGCGCGGTCTGACGGGGCTGATCTCGTCCAGCTGGTACGCGCA
>CAXUJF010000827.1:0-220 GCA_964250865.1 uncultured Streptosporangiaceae bacterium | reverse complement strand
CTGGCGCGGGTATCTCGTGGTGCCGTTGTGCTGGCTGCGGCTGGTCCCTCCGCCGGGCAGGTTTACCGTCGGCCCGTTCGTGCCCGGCGCCACTGCGCGCATACCCGCCGCGGCAGCCAGCCGATGCCGTGTCCCGCCTGCAGGGCCGCCCCGTAGATCCCCTCGGCCAGGACATGGGCCAGGCCCGTGGTCGGGCGCGGCCCGGCCGGGATATCAGCTG
>CAXUJF010000826.1:0-2301 GCA_964250865.1 uncultured Streptosporangiaceae bacterium | reverse complement strand
GGAGTAGCCGCCCGGCAGGGGCGCGGCCGGGATGGCCCCGCTGGCTTCGGCCCGCAGCCAGGCCGTGGGGCTGGGCACGCCGCGGTCGGCACTCACGGTGACGGCGAGCGCGCCCAGCAAGTTCTGTTCGGTGCCGGTGGGCTGGTCGGCCAGCTCCCAGCCGCGGACGACCGCGAGACCGGTGTCACCGGGGTTGAACAGGCCGGCCTCGAAGCAGCCCGCCCGGTCGAGTTCCTCAAGGTCAGGGTGGTTTTCGGGGATCTCGGCGATACACGCCGCCGCGTCCAGCAGCGCCACCACGCTGCGGGCCACGCGGATCGGGTTCGGGCCGGGACTGTCCAGTCGCCACCAGGCTTGCTCGCGGATGTACTGAACCACCATTGTCTTCCTCGTCACGAGGAGTGATGCTACTCAATACTCAGAGTGATGGAAGCACGGTTTCATTATCACTGTTAGTAGTCGGTGACGACCGGTAGGCGGTGAACCCGGGAAAGGCCAGGCAGACCAGGCCGACGGCGGCTACGCAGAGCAGGCCGCCGGAGGTGAGAGAAATTCTCGGCGTGGTCAAGCTGGCCACCGTGCCCGCCCGCAGCTGGCCCGCAGACGGCCCCAGGGCGTAGCTGAGCAGCTCGACACCGGCCAGGCGGCCCCGGAGGGCATCCGGGATGGTCTGCTGCCACAGCAGGCCGCGGAAGATGCTGCTGGCCATGTCGGCCGCACCGGCCAGGACCAGGGCCACCAGGGCCACGGCGATGTCCGGGCCAGGCCGAACGCGACGATGGCCAGGTCCCCGGCGCAGCGTCGATGCGTTTTCGGCCGGACGGGGGCGGGTCAGGTGTCGATGCGGGACATGTCCAGCTCGGCCGCGCCACCGACGATGAACTCGCGGCGCGGGGCCACTTCCGAGCCCATCAGCAGGCTGAAGACGTCGCCCGCGACCGCGGCGTCCTCGATCCTGATCCGGCGCAGCGTCCGGTGCTGGGGGTCCATGGTCGTCTCGGCCAGCTGAGAGGCGTCCATCTCGCCCAGGCCCTTGTAGCGCTGGATCGGTTCCTTCCACCGCTGCCCGCGCCGCTCCATGTCCAGCAGCACCCGGCGCAGCTCGGCGTCGGAGTAGGTGTAGACGTACTTCTGCTGGCCCTTGCGCGGGTTGGACAGCTCGATGCGGTGCAGCGGCGGCACGGCGGCGCACACGCGGCCCGCGTCCAGCAGCGGGCGCAGGTACCGGTAGAACAGCGTGAGCAGCAGGGTCCGGATGTGCGCGCCGTCGACGTCCGCGTCGGACATGAAGATGACCCGCTGGTACCGGGCGGCGTCCAGGTTGAACGCGGACCCCGAGCCGGCCCCGATGACCTGGATGATCGAGGCGCATTCGGCGTTCTTCAGCATGTCGGCCAGGGAGGCCTTCTGCACGTTGAGGATCTTGCCGCGGATGGGCAGCAGGGCCTGGAACTCCGAGTTGCGGGCCAGCTTGGCCGTGCCGAGGGCCGAATCGCCCTCGACGATGAACAGCTCGCTGCGGTCGTCGCTGGTCCGGCAGTCCACCAGCTTGGCCGGCAGCGTCGAGCTGGCCAGCGCGGACTTGCGGCGCTGGTTGTCCCGGTGTTCGCGGGCGGCGATCCGGGCCTTGGCCGCCGAGATGACCTTGTCCAGCAGGGAGCGGGACTGCTGCTTGTCGTTGCGGCCGCGGGCCTCGAAGAACGCCTTGAGCTTGGCCGAGACGACCTGGGCCACGATGCGGGACACGGCCGGAGTGCCGAGCACCTCCTTGGTCTGCCCTTCGAACTGCGGCTCAGGCAGCCGGACGGTGACGATCGCCGTCATGCCCTCCAGCACATCCTCCTTGGTCACCGCCTCGTCGCCGGTTTTGAGCAGGCGAGCCGCGCGGAGCTGGTCGTTCAGCGTGCGGATCATGGCGCGCTCGAAGCCGGACACGTGGGTGCCGCCGTGCGGGGTGGCGATGACGTTGACGAACGACCGGGTGATGGTGTCGTAGCCGCTGGTCCACTGCACGGCTATGTCGACCTCGAGCAGCCGCTCGACCTCGGTCGGGGTCATGTGGCCCCGGTCGTCCAGGACCGGCACGGTCTCGGTGAAGCTGCCCGAGCCCTCCAGCCGCAGCACGTCGGTCACGGCCTCGCCGGACGACAGGTGCCCGCAGAACTCGCTGATGCCGCCGTCGAACCGGAACTCGACCTCGCGGGGGCCGCTGGGGGGGGCGGGTTCCGTGAGGCTGAGAGTGGTCTCGGTGTTTCCGGGGCTCGTGGGGGTCGTGGGGCTCTCGGGGTCGGTGGTCGCGGT
>CAXUJF010000825.1:0-2307 GCA_964250865.1 uncultured Streptosporangiaceae bacterium | reverse complement strand
CGGCAGGGCTCAGGACCCTCCCCTGGCGCCGGCGGTGGCGCGGCGCAGCGACCAGCCCAGCGCGACGCACACGCACAGCGGCAGCAGCCACCAGGCGTCCACGCGGGCCACGTGGACCAGCAGCGCGGTCACGGCCAGAGCCGCGACGATCGCGACCGCGCCGCGCCAGTCGTCACCCACCACGAAGTCGTAGGCGAAGTCCCAGGCGGACCGGAGACGGTTCATGCGTTCAGCGCTCCTCGGTCGCGGCGGCTTCGGCGGCCGGGGTCTCCGGCACGGTCGCGGGCGTGGCCGCGGCCGGGCGGCGGGCGCGCTGCAGCAGCAGCACGTAGCCCAGCGAGACCACGGCCATTACCGGCACCAGGACCAGCAGGGCCGCGTCGTTACCGGGCCAGTGCACGCCGGCGCCCTCGGCCCCCCAGAACGTGCCGAACGAGGTGAGCATGATGCCCACCCCGAACTTCATCGCGTTCTCCGGAACCTTGGCCAGCGGAGCGCGGACCGCGATCCCCACGCCCGCGACGACCAGCACGGCGGCCGCGGCGCCGATCACAGCGGGCCAAATGCTGCCCTGGTTGCTGCCGAAGGTGACCACGATGAACACCACCTCCAGCCCCTCCAGCAGCACGCCTTTGAACGACAGCGTGAACGCGTACCAGTCGCGGACACCGCGGCCGGAACGGCGTTCGGCCGACTCGGCTGCGGCGACCTCGCGCAGGTAGGCGCTGGCCTCGTCGTGCAGGGCCTTGTGGCCGGTGGCCCGCAGGATGGCCTTGCGCAGCCACTGCACGCCGAAGATGGCCAGCAGCGCTCCCACCACCAGCCGCAGCGCATCCAGCGGGATCAGGGTGAGGGCGGGGCCGAGCGCGGCCGAGATCGCGGCCAGCACGACCAGCGCCACCGTCATGCCCTGGAAGGTGGACCGCCACTCCCGGGTCAGCCCGGCGGCCAGCACGATCGTGAGCGCTTCGATGGCCTCGACCACGCAGGCCACGAAGACGGTCAGGGCGAGCGGGAGCGTGTTCACCGAGCCTCCTGCGACGCGAGCGGGTGGGTGACAATGGCTGCGTGACCGACTCTAACGACTCCACCGCCACGGTTGACGGCCCGGGCGACGGTGGGGGCGAGCCGTCGGGCTGGCTGGTGCTGATCTACCGCGTGCCGTCCGAGCCGACGCGGCTCCGGTCCACGGTGTGGCGCCGGATCAAGAGCCTGGGTGCGATCTACCTGCAGAACTCGGCTGCGGCGCTGCCGCGGACCGGCGCCGCCGAACGCTCGCTGCGCAAGCTGCGCCGGGAGATCCTGGACATGTCCGGGTCGGCGGTGCTGCTGTCGTGCGACGTGCTGGCGGGCGAGCCCGAGGTGCGGGCGCAGTTCCAGGCGGCCAGGAACGACGAGTACGAGGAGATCGTCGACAAGTGCCAGGACTTCCTGGCCCAGATCGAGAAGGAGTACACGGCTGACCACTTCACCTACGCCGAACTTGAAGAGAACGAGGTCGACCTGGTCAAGCTGAAGAGCTGGTTCAGCCGGGTACGGGACCGCGACGTATTCGGTGCCGACGGCCGCGCCGCCACCGTCGAAGCGCTCGCCACGTGTGAGCAGTCGCTGGAGGCCTACGCGGCGCGGGTGTACGCCGAAACGGGCGAAGGCCGCTGAATTACTCCGGGGCAAGGTCATGACCCTTGGATAATAACCATTGTTAAAATAGAAATCTAACGGCGGTTAGCATCAGGCCGGGGCGAGCCTGCCCACACGGGCCGGTCAGGACACAGATGCGGCACACCTTCGCGTGCGGGGTAAAACTCAACGGCATCCGTGAAATAGGGTCTATTTCAAACATGCGCCGGTTATCCCCGACGGATCCCTTGTGTCGTGGCCCCAGCACCCGGCCGGGCCGGGCCCGCGGGCCTGTGGAGCAGGCAGGACGCCAGAGCGGGAGATGACGGCGCGCACCGTCCAGGCACTAGCATCGGCAGGGTGACGATGACGATTCACACCAGCGGGGCGTCGGCGCGCGCCACCGAGGCCGACGCTCTCATCGTCGGCGTGATCCAGGGCGCGGACGGGCCTCGCCCGGCCCCCGGAGCACACGAGGTGGACGAGGCGCTCGGCGGAACCCTGACCGAGCTGCTCACCGCGCTCGACGCGACCGGCCGGACCGAGGAAGTGACCAAGATCCCCGCGGCGGGCAAGCTGCCGGTCCCGGTGATCGTGGCGGTCGGCCTCGGCCAGGCGCCAGAAGGCCCCGACGACCAGGCCCGATTCGAGCCGGAGACGCTGCGCCGCGCCGCGGGGATCTTGGTC
>CAXUJF010000824.1:0-2307 GCA_964250865.1 uncultured Streptosporangiaceae bacterium | reverse complement strand
GCGGCCCGGGGCGCGGCATCGGCCGCATCGGCCTGCTGGGCCGCGGGCAGGCGAGGCGAGCGCGGGTCGGCAAAGAGAACGTAGTGGAACAGCAGGAACCGCAGCAGGAACGTCAGGCAGTTGGCGGCGAAATAGGTACCGTCGACCGCAGCGATACGCTCGGCGCCGTGCAGGTTCATGGCCGCCGCGAGATGGACGCCGAGCTTGGCCGCGAAGGCCAGCACGACCCAGACCGCGACCGACACGAGCCAGAACGGCAGCGTCTCCTTGAGGAGATTCGGGCGGCCCTTGCGCTCCCAGGCCCAGCGGCTCAGCACGTAACTCACGCCGGCACCGATCACCGCGGCCAGGCCGCCGGAGAAACCGGCCGTCTGATGGCCCGGGCCGAGCAGCAGGCTCAGCGCGACCTGGCTGGCCACCACCGATGCGACCGCCACCACGGTGAACCGGGTGAAGCGGATCCCGACATTGCTGCGGGCCTTCCGCCAAACGGCGCCGCCGATCCGGCTGGTTACAAGTGACATTAGTGTCCTAGGTTACGTGATCGCCGATTGTGACCGTCGGTCGAGGTCGCGGAGTAGGTACAGATGCCGACGTCGCAGGCCAGCAACGCCTCAAATACCACAAAAACCATGCCAGCCACTGGGCTGCTCACAGCACGTTACCGTCTTGCTGCTGCCTCAGGCTGCCATTACCAGTTACGGATCGGCTGGGTAAAAGCTGACCGAAAGATGAAAGAAGCCAATACATCCGGAACGGCACAACGAGCCAATATGGGATGACGATGAAGATTCTGGTACTGGGCGGAGACGGCTATCTGGGCTGGCCGACGGCGCTGCACCTGTCCGCGGCGGGTCACCAGGTGGCGGTGGCGGACAACTTTGTGCGCCGGTCCTATGACAACGAGCTCGGGGTCGAGTCGCTGGTGCCGATCGAACCGCTGCAGAGCCGGATCGCGGTATGGAAGGAGCTCACCGGCCAGGACATCACTTGTTACATAGGTGACCTGACCGATGCGAGTTTCACGTACCGGATCATTTCCGGATTCCGGCCGGACGCGGTGGTGCACTTCGCCGAGCAGCGGGCGGCCCCGTACTCGATGATCGACCGGGCGCACGCGGTCTACACCCAGCAGAACAACGTGATCGGCAACCTCAACCTGCTGTTCGCCATCGCCGAGACCGACCCCGACATCCACCTGGTCAAGCTGGGCACGCTCGGCGCGTACGGCACGCCGAACATAGACATCGAAGAAGGCTGGCTCGAGGTCGAGTACAAGGGACGCCGGGACAAAGTGCCGTACCCGATGCGGCCGGGCTCGTTCTACCACCTGTCCAAGGTGCACGATTCGCACAACATCGAGTTCGCGTGCCGGGTCTGGAACCTGCGTGCCACCGACCTCAACCAGGGCGTGGTCTACGGCCTGCAGACCGAACAGACCGCGCGCGACGAGCGGCTGGCGACCCGGTTCGACTACGACGCGGTGTTCGGCACGGTGCTGAACCGGTTCGTAATCCAGGCCGTCATCGGGCACCCGCTGACCGTGTACGGCACCGGCGGCCAGACCCGGGGCATGATCGACATCCGGGACACGGTGCGGTGTGTCCAGCTGGCGTGCGAGAACCCGGCCGACCGGGGCGAGTTCCGGGTGTTCAACCAGATCACCGAGTGGATGTCGGTCCAGGACATGGCCCAGACCATCCAGGCGGCGTCCCCGGAGGACGTGAAGATCGAGCACCTGGACAACCCCCGGGTCGAGCTGCCCGATCACTACTACAACGTGACCCACACCAAGCTGGAGGAGCTGGGCCTCGAGCCGCACCTGCTGTCCGACACCCTGATCGAGTCGCTGTTCGAGATCATCAAGCGGCACGCCCACCGGGTCCGGCCCGAGGCGCTGCTGCCCACGGTGAACTGGCGGAATCCGGCCGCTGGGTCCTAGGCGGGCAGGCCGAACA
The DNA here is from genome assembly GCA_964250865.1 of uncultured Streptosporangiaceae bacterium. Lineage (GTDB taxonomy): Bacteria > Actinomycetota > Actinomycetes > Streptosporangiales > Streptosporangiaceae > Bog-532. Next base: position 349 of record CAXUJF010000824.1, on the reverse strand, counting down.
GGCGGGCCAGGTCGGCCAGGGCGCGGCCGAAGTAGGCGTCGCGGTCGGTGATGACGTTGTTGAACTGGCCGAAGAGCTCGAAGCTGATGATGCCGAAGACGGCGGCCCAGACGGTGAGCGCGGCCGCCACCACCTCATCTGGCACACCGGGCATGAGGTCAGCCCGGAGCTGAGCCAGGTCCCCGGTGAGCGTGGCCGGTACCGGCCCGGCGGCGGGCGGTGGCTGCAGCACGCCCGCGGCCTGGGCCTGGCTGACCAGGCGGCCGAACACCGCCGCCGTCCGGGCGGCCGGGCCGATGGTGTCGGCCGGGGCCTGGTAGCCGGGCACGGGCGAGCCGTAGAGCAGGGC
>CAXUJF010000823.1:0-2322 GCA_964250865.1 uncultured Streptosporangiaceae bacterium | reverse complement strand
GCTTGTGACGCCTGCATGGTGTACGGCGACTGAGGCGGCTGAGCCGCCACGGTACGAGATGGGGAGCCCCAGGCCCCCGGGGTGGCAGTACCGGCCATACCTGGACCGGCCATACCTGGGCCGGCCAGGCCGGGCGGCGCGGCCAGGTCGGACCGGGTGGCCCCGACCAGCATGTCGTGCTGGCTGGTGGCCCACTGGGCCACGTCACCGGCGCTGGCCGGGCGGGCGGCCGGGTCCTTGGCGATCAGCGCCCCGATCAGCCCCACGACGCCAGCGGGCACCGAGGCTGGCAGCGGCGGCAGCGGCTGATCCCGGTGCGCCACCGCGATCTCCAGCGGCGTCCCGGTGAACGGGGGCGATCCGGCCAGGCTCTCGTAACCGACGATGCCCCGCGCCTACAGGTCGGCCGCACCCGTCACCGGGCCCGCGCCGAGCCGTTCGGGCGCCATGTAGCCCGCCGTGCCGACCAGCATGCCGGAGGCGGTCATCGGGGCGGAATCGGCCGCGTAGCTGATCCCGAAGTCGGTGATCTTCACCGCGCCGTCGCGGGGCAGCAGCAGGTTGGCCGGCTTGATGTCCCGGTGCACCAGGCCGGCGTCGTGCGCGGCCTGCAGCCCGGAGGCCGCGCCCGCGATGATGTCCATCACCTGGGCGGGCGGGAGCGGGCCGTCCGTCAGGCCCGGGGCCAGCGAAGGGCCGTCGATCAGCTCCATGACCAGAAACGGCGGCTGCGGCGGGTTGGGCTCGACATAGTCGTAGACGCGCGCGATGTTCGGGTGGTTCAGCGCCCCGGCCCGCTGCGCCTCGGCCCGGAACCGAGCCAGCGTCTCCGCCTGCTGGACGTGCTGGGCCAGCAGCAGCTTGACCGCGACGCGCCGCCCCAGGACAAGGTCCGTGGCACGCCAAACCTCACCGTAACCGCCTGCGGCGATGCGGTCGTCGAGCTGGTAGCGGCCGTCAAGCCGCGCCTCGTCCGGCACCTGGCTGGCCTACCCCCGCTTCTGGCTTGTATCCACCCGGCCGGGGCAGCTTAACCGGCCGGCGGCCCCCGGCATCGGTATGCACCCAAATAGGGCGGGACGGACTGCCGATATCGACACCCATTAAAGATGCTGATGGGGCCGCTGGTGATTATCGGCGTGCGGTGGACAAACGGCCCGGTAGGCGGGAAATCGGGATCTCGATCGAAAGGCTCACATTAAGGGATTTTGCGCCGAAAATATGTGACGCTTGGGCACAAGCAGTTAGTGGCCTGGAACGTTGCGCAGCCAGGGGGACGTTGCGCAGCCAGGGAGGGATGTGTGGCCCGTCCGAGGCTCAGCGAGCGGGCGCAGCAGAAGGCGCTGCGCCAGCAGTTGCGCGAGCACGGCCGGGATGACGCGGCCATCGCGGCTGAATTCGCCCGCCAGTACCGGATGCGGCCACGGAAGGCATGGCGGCACGCCTACGGCTGGACGCTGCGGGAAGCGGCGATGCGGATCAACGACCTCGCGGCCCAGGACGGGCTCGACCCGCAGAGCCGGGCCGGGATGACCGCCGCGCACCTGTGCGAGTACGAGGACTGGCCGGGCGAGGCCTCCCCCGGCGGCGGCCGCGAGCCAACCGGCCGCAAGCCCACCGCGTACATCCTGTCCCTGCTGGCCCGGGCCTACGCCACCACGGTGCCGAGCCTGGTGGACGAGACCGACCAGGCCTGGCTGCCGCCCGCGGACCGGCTGGTCATCACCCAGCTGGCCGCGACCGTGGCCGCGGCCAAGCCGGCGCCGGCGGCCGACGCAGCCGAGGCGGCGGAGACGGCCCGGACGGACAACGAGCAGATCGTGACGGCGGCCCGGGAGGCGGTCCAGCACGCCGAGCGGGCCATCAGGCGTGAGGTCGGGGAGCGCGGGCTGACGGACCTGCGGGACGAGGTGACCCGGCTGTCCCGGGCCTACATGACCGGAGAGCCGTTCCCGCTGTTCCAGCGGATGCGCCGGGTCCGGGCTGGGATCCACCGGTCGCTGGACCTGCGGCTGTGGCCCCAGGACGAGACCGAGCTGTACTTCCTGCTCGGGCTGCTGAACAGCCTGATGGCGGTAGCCGCCAGCGACCTCGGGTACGCCGTCGCGGCCGGGAAGCTGGCCCAGGCCGGCTGGGCCTACGCCACGATCGTCAAGCACCCGCCGCTGATGGCCCAGGTGCAGGCCGAGCTGGCCACCATCACCTACTGGTCCGGCCGTCCCGACGAGAGCCGCCGGCACGCCCAGTGCGGCCTGGACCTGCTCAGCAGCGGCCCGAACGCGGCCCAGCTGTACCTGCACCAGGGCCGGGCCGCGGCCCGGC
>CAXUJF010000822.1:0-2324 GCA_964250865.1 uncultured Streptosporangiaceae bacterium | reverse complement strand
ATCCACGTCTGCCCGAGGCGCCGTTGCGCACCGGCTTTGCGCGGATGCCGTGGCGCGATGACCCGACGGGGCTACGCGCTTGGCAGCGCGGCGCGCCGGGACTCCCCAGCGGGGCTGGCGGGGGGGGGGTGCCCCGCCCGCGGGCCGCCGCGCGGCCCGGCTCGGGGACGGGTTCTTCGGGGCCGGGTCGAGCACCACGGCGGCCTTCGCCGACCAGGTCACGGTGCTGCGCCAGGCCCTGACCGAGGATGGCCGGGACGCGGACTCGTTCCCGGTGGCCAAGCGGATCTACATCGCCGTCGACGCCGACGCCGATCGGGCCCGGACCCGGATGGCGGACGCGCTGATCGGCGTGTACGGCCAGGCGTTCGGCTTGTCGCTGATGCCGGTCACGGTGACCGGCGGGCCCGCCGACTGCGTACGCGGGGTGCAGGAGGTGGCCGACGCCGGGGCCGAACTCATCCTGCTCACCGCGCTGTTCGACGAGGCGGAGCAGCTGGAACGGCTCGCGGCCGAGGTCGTCCCGCACGTCCACTGAGCCACCGGTGCCAAAACAGGCCGGCCCGGGCGGAAGCTCCCCCCGGGCCGGCCTGTGCTGTGTCCTGGGATCAGGACTTCGGCATCATCACGGTGTCGATGATGTACACGGTGGCGTTGGCCGTCTGCACGTTGCCGCACACGACGTGAGCCCCGTTGACGGTGAAGTTAGTCCCCGAACCGGCCGGGGCGACGGTGCCACCCTCAAGCGTCTTGATCGGCTTGCCCATGGCCAGCATGGCCGGGGTGTACCGGCCAGAGGCCACGTGGTAGGTGAGGATCTTGGTCAGCTCGGCCTTGTTGGCCAGCACGGACTTCAGCGTGGCCGCCGGGATCTTGGCGAAGGCCGAGTTGGCCGGGGCGAACACGGTGATGTTCTTGGCCGAGTTCAGCGTGTCGACCAGACCGGCCTGCTTCACCGCGGTCACCAGCGTGGACAGCACGGGGTTGGCCGAGGCGGCGGTGGCCACCGGTGCGGTGGACATGCCGCTGAAGCTGCCCGCCCCGGACTTGGGCACCGACGCGCAGCCGGAGCCGAAGTTCATGGCGGTGGTCGAGCCGGAGCTGGACGGCATGGCCGAGGCCATGGACGACGCCATGGACGACGCCGATGACGAGGGCTTCGCCGAGGCGGCCGAGGACGACGTGCCGGAGCTGCCCGAGCTACAGGCGGCCAGGCCCAGGGTGAGGCCGGCCGCGGACACGGTGACGGCCAGGATGCGACGATTCACGATCTCTCCTATGGTTCGATCTGTTCGGTAGGTTCAGCCGGCTTTCCGGCCTGGTTTGTGTTCTTGTCGTGCGGGCTGTTAGGCCCGCGGTCTGAGCCGCCCCCGCCTGGGACGCCCCCGTGGCGCTGGCCGCCGTCAGGTGACGGTGACCACCGTGGAGTCCCAGCCACTGGCCCCGTTGGGGAAGGGCTGCACGCGGGTGGACGGCTGGGTCGCTCCCGTGCCGTCGGTCGCGCGGACCTGCAGCGTGTGCAGGCCGGGACGGGCGTCCCAGTTCCACACCCACTGCCGCCAGGTATCGATGCCGTCGGCGGCGGCCAGCCGGGCCCGTTGCCAGGAGCCGCCGTCGACGTTGACCTCGACCGCGGTGATGCCGCGGTGCGGCGCCCAGGCCACCCCGGCCACGGGCACTTGGCCCGCCTTGACCTGGGACAGCGGCTTGGGCACGTCAATGCGAGATTCGGTCTTGATCGGGGCCTGCGCCGCGTAGCCGCGCTTGGTCCAGTAGGCCTTCTGCGCCGCGAACGTGGTGAGTTCGAGCTTGGTCACCCACTTGGTCGCGGACGTGTAGCCGTACAGGCCCGGTACCACCATCCGGGCCGGGAACCCGTGCGCGATCGGCAGCGGCCCGCCGTTCATGCCCACCGCCACCAGCGCGTTGCGGCCGTCCATGATGGCCGCGACCGGCGTGGAGATCGTCATGCCCTCGGTCGAGGTGCTGAGGACCTGATCGGCGCCCCGCTTGATACCGGCCCGGCGCAGCAGCGCGGGCAGGCTGACCCCGAGCCAGCGGGCGTTGCCCGCGTACGGGCCGCCGACCTCGTTGGAGACGCACACCAGCGTGATGTCGGCTTCGGTGAGCGGCTGCCGGAGCAACTCGGCGAAGCTGAACTCGATCTCGCGGTCGACCATCCCGCCGATCCGCAGCGACCAGTCCGTCGGTGACACCTGCGGCAGGACCAGGTCGGTGTCGACCCGGTAGAAGCTGGCGTTCGGCGTGTAGAACGAGCTCAGCCCGGGGATCTTCAGCTCCGCGCCGGCCGGTACCGGCCGGGC
>CAXUJF010000821.1:0-2340 GCA_964250865.1 uncultured Streptosporangiaceae bacterium | reverse complement strand
GCGGTCACTGGCCCAGGATGGTCCCGCGCTGGTTCGGTGTCAAATTATTTGAAGCCGAACTATTCGGGTCCAAGGGTGTCTAGGCGAGGATGGCTCAGGTGGGGGTGGACCTTTGGTGTCGTAGGTGCGCCGGACCCGGAGTGGCACGGCGGCGCGGGGACGCCGGGGCGGTGATGGGACGGTCAGGCGGCGGCGGAGCGGCGGTCCAGTTCAGCTTGGCCAGCGGTGCGCATGGCGTCGAGGGGGGCGGGGCGGCCGGTCATCAGCTCGAACTGGCCGACGGCCTGGTGCAGGAGCAGGTCGAAGCCGCCGACGACGGTGGCCCCGGCCTTCTGGGCGGCCCCGGCCAGGCGGGTGGGCCAGGAGGCGTAGACGACGTCGAAGACGTGGGGCGGGACAGGCTGGTCCGCCTCGATCTTTTCGGCCAGGAAGTCGGCGGCTCCGGCCGGCACGGTGGAGATGAGCAGGTCAGGCGTGAGCACCGGGCTGAGCGCGTCGGCCAGCGGCAGGAGTTCGACCTGGACGCCGAGGAGGTCCGCGACGGCCAGCAGGCTGGTGGCGCGGGCCGGGTCACGGACGGCCACGGTGACCGTGCGCAGGCCGGTGTCCCGCAACGCGGCCAGGGCCGAGCACGCGGTGGCGCCGGCGCCGAGGACCACCGCGGCCGACGGCGCCGTTACTCCGGCTTCGGCCATGGCCGCCACCATGCCGGGCACGTCGGTGTTGTAACCCTGGCGGCGGCCCTGGTTGAACACCACCGTGTTGGCCCCGCCGACCTCGGCCGCGACCAGATCGGTGGTGTCGAGCAGCGGCAGCACAGCCCGCTTGAGCGGCATGGTCAGCGACAGGCCGGCCCAGTCCGGGCCGAACGAGGCGATTAGGGCGGGCAGGCCGGCCTCGTCGCACTCGATGGCGGTGTAGGTCCAGTCATCCAGGCCGAGCGCGGCGTACCCGGCCGCGTGCAGCACCGGAGACAGCGAGTGGGCGATCGGCGACCCGAGGACGGCGGCTTTCATCGGGCCCGATGCTATCGGGCTCAGTGGCCGAGGTTGTGCTCCAGTTCCTGGCGGAACTGCTCGAACTGGGTCTGGCTGGAGGTGAACTGGGTCAGGCCGGTCTTCGGGTTGGTCGTCACGAAGTACAGGTCGTTGCCCGACGACGGGTGCAGGGCGGCCTCGATCGCGGAGTGACCGGGGCTGTCGATCGGACCCGGCGGCAGTCCGGCGAACTTGTAGGTGTTGTACGGCGAGTTGCTCTGCAGCTGCGCGTTGGAGGCGATGATGCCGAACGTGTTCAGCCCGTACATCACCGTGCTGTCCAGCTGGAGCTTCATGTTCTTGTTCAGCCGGTTGTAGATGACCCGGGCGATCTGCGGGTAGTACGAGGTGCTGCCGCCTTCGGCCTGGACCAGGCTGGCCACGGTGATGACCTGACCGGGAGTCAGGTGTGCCGCGGCCGCGGCCGCGATCAGGTTGTCGCTGTCGGTTTCCTGGTTGAACCGCTGCACCATGGTCTTGAGCACGTCGGTCGCGGTTTGCTCCGGCTGAACCTCGTAGGTGGCCGGGAACAGGTAGCCCTCGGGCTTGCCGTTGGCATAGGACGGCAGGCCGAGCGCCGCGGGCTGCTTGAGCGCCTGCTGGTAGTCGGCCAGCGGGATGCCGGAGTGCGCGCCCAGCTGGGCCTGGATCTGCGTCAGCCGGAGACCCTCGGGGATGGTGATCTTGTCCTGGAGTTTCGAAGACGGGTTGAGCAGCAGCTGGTAGGCCAGGCTCGCCTTCATGTGCTTCTTCAGGCGGTAGAAGCCCGGCTCCAGGGTGCTGCTGCTGGTGCTGTGCTCGGCGGCGATCTCGAACGACCGCTGGCTGGCCACCACGCCCAGTGTGACCAGGCGCTGGGCGACCTCGGTGGCGGTCTGGCCGGACTGCACCTGGACGATTGTCTGGCCGGTGCCGCCGGTGGTGTAGTCGGCCGGGTAGTAGCGGCCCTGGACGAAGCGGTAGACGTAGAACCCACCCACCCCGACCGGAACCAGCAGCACGATCAGGATGATGACCAGCGGGATCACCCAGCGGCGGCGGCGCTTGCCGCTGCTGCTGCCGCCGCCCCGGCCCGATCGGCCACCACGCCCACCGCGGCCGGAGGCGTCACCGTGGTCGTCGTACTCCTCGTCGCGCCGGCCGCCAAGGCCGGGGACGAACCGATCGTCTGCCGCGTAGCCATCCTCGCCGTCCCAGGGTTGCTCCTGGTCCGCGGGCGCCCGGCCGGAAGCGGACCGGCCGGGCCCGGCCCCGTGCTGGGCGTAGTCGCCCGCGTAGCCGTCGCGCTCGGCGTAAGGATCGG
>CAXUJF010000820.1:0-2349 GCA_964250865.1 uncultured Streptosporangiaceae bacterium | reverse complement strand
CTTGGGGATGCCCGCGGCGGGTGTGAAGCTGGGGACGCGCGGGGCCGATCCCGGAGCTGGCGGGGTCACGGGCGGCGACTGGGCCAGCGGATCGTGAGCGGTGGCGGAGGCGTCCGGCGGTCCGCCGGGACCGAGTCCCTGCGACCGGTGCTGCGCCCGGTAGGTGGGAATCGAACCCGCTGGCGGTTTGTCGCGGGTGGGCAGGTCCACCTGGGCCGGGGTGGCCCAGTCGGGCCCGTCGGCCTCGGGCGCGGCCCAGTCCAGCGACGGGTCGTCGTCGCTTGCCCCCCGGCCGAACAGGCGGCGCAGTGGGCCGGGCCGGCGGGCCGACCGGTGGCCGCGGCGGTAGTCCTCGTCCGCGGCGTCCAGGTCCGGGGCGATATTGGGCGGCGGAGTGTGCACGTTGATCTCCTTGCTCGGCAACCTGGGCCGCAGGGTGGCGATGCGTCGTATGCGCCACCTTGTACTAAGCGACACGAACTACGCACTTGTGTCACCTGCCGTTGCGTCGGCACGGAAGCGCCCCTAACGGGGCGTAGTAACCGGGGCGGACATAGCCCCAACGCAGCAGCTAATCACCGAACGTAACTGTAGCAGGATTGACAGTGACATTCGGCCAAAGCGCGGTTATTCGGTGGGATTGCACAGAGGAATTGCGCAAACGGTTCGCTACCGCCCCCGGGATCGGTCTGACCTGGCTGTGATTGACTGGCCAGGCGGAGAAAGGGGTCCGATATGGCCAGCCTCAAGGTGCTGTTCATCGGCGGTAGCGGCATCATCAGCTCAGCCTCGTCGCGGCTGGCGGTCGAGCGCGGGATTGACCTCTACGTGCTGAACCGCGGTGCGACCCAGCTCCGGCCGCTGCCACCGGAGGCAACCGTGCTGCACGCCGACGTGCACGATCCCGCTTCGGTCCGCGCGGCGCTGGGCGACCTGGAGTTCGACGCGGTGGTGGACTGGGTCGCGTTCACGCCGGAGCACGTGCGATCCGACATCGAGCTGTTCCGCGGCCGCACCGGCCAGTACGTGTTCATCAGCTCGGCCTCGGCCTACCAGACCCCGCCGTCCCGGGTGCCGGTGACTGAATCAACCCCGCTGCGCAACCCGTACTGGCAGTACTCGCGGGACAAGATCGCCTGCGAGAGCCTGCTGACCGAGGCCTACCGGGAGGAGAACTTCCCGGCCACGATCGTGCGGCCGTCGCACACCTACGACCAGACCTCGATCCCGTTCGACGGCAAGTGGACGGCGCTGGCCCGGATGCGCGCGGGCAAGGAGGTCGTCGTGCACGGCGACGGCACCTCGCTGTGGACGCTAACCCACCACGCCGACTTCGCCCAGGGATTCGTCCCGCTGCTGGCCCACCCGCGCACCGTCGGCGACGCCTTCCACATCACCTCCGACGACGTGCTGACCTGGGACCAGATCGCGCACAGCCTGGCCGCCGCGCTGGGTGTGACGCCCCGCATCGTGCACGTGCCGTCCGACGCGATCGCCGCCGCCGACCCGGAGTGGGGCAGCGGGCTGATCGGGGACAAGGCCCACTCGATGGTGTTCGACAATTCGAAGCTGCGCACGGTGGTGCCGGACTTCTGTGCCACCATCCCGTTCGAGCAGGGTGCCCGCGAGATCGTCGGCTGGCATGACGAAGACCCCGCCCGTCAGCAGATCGACGAGCGGCTGGACGCCCTGATGGACAAGCTCGTCGCCACCTACCGGCTCTGAGCCCGGTTACTCGCCTGGTGGGTAGTCGCCGGACGGGTAGTCGCACTCGAGCGTCACATAGTCCTTGCCGTCGCCGTTCTGGGCGCGGCGGGACAGCGGACCGTGATCCTCGGCGAACAGCCGGACCTCCGAATTGATCACGACCTGAAGCGGCGCCTCCAGGTCGCCGCCCGGCTCTTCCAGCGGCGCGACCCGGACGGCCATGTCTTCGGGGAAGCCGTCCAGTGCCTTCCGGAGCTGGCCCACGGTCCAGGCACTGACCTCGTGCTTGACCATCTTCATCGGCGGTCCTTGCCTTCCGCGCCGGCCACCCGTGCGGCCAGCCTGTTATAAGCAGTTTGCCCCCTGGCGCCGACAATCTCAGCTTTTCCCGCCTGCCCTGGATATAGGGCCGTGCCAGACTGGCGACATGACGCACGGTGAAATCGACCCGTCGTGCGCGGTGGCGCACGGTGCACCGGCCATCCCGTCGGCGGACGCGATCGCGCACGGCGCGCCCGCCCCGGCCGGCGCGACCCGGGTGCTGGTGGCCGTGTTCGACTCGCCCGTGGCCAGTTACCTGCTGCGCTATGGCGCGGACTGCGGCTTCCGGGCCGTCCTGCTGGAGCCAGATGCGGACCGGGC
>CAXUJF010000819.1:0-2353 GCA_964250865.1 uncultured Streptosporangiaceae bacterium | reverse complement strand
GCGCCGATCCCGGCTCGCCCCCGGCCATGGCCACCCTGCTCGATGAGGTGATCACGCCGATCACCGCGGCCACCGCGAACCTGGCCCCGCTCGCGTCCCGGGTGCTGTGGGGCAACGTCGCCTCCGCCGTCAACGGCGCGGCCCGCCAGGTCGCCGTGGCCCGGCCCGAACTGGCCAGCGCGGCCTGGGAGGCCGCCGCCAGCTTCTTCCGCGACCCCCGGCTGAGCACCGAGCCGGGTCCGCCCGGGCCGTCGTTCCGCCGGTCCAGCTGCTGCCTCATCTACCGGCTGGCCCCCGGGACGGGCCCGTCCGTCTGCGGCGACTGCGTCCTGGCCCGGCGCCGCCGGCCTGGGTGACCGCCGGCTCCCATCCACGGGGCGCTTCGGGCCATGCTCCAGTCAGCCGGCACGACGGTCGAGGGCGAGACCTCCGCCGAGTACCCCGCCGCTGCTGGAGAGCGACGTACGCTACTAGGCGTGTACGGGAAGGAAGTGCCGAAGACGGGCCTGCTGCGATACCTGCGGGAGCAGCGGTGGGTCGCGCCGTGCGTGGTGCTCATCGTGATCGGGGTGTTCACTCTCACCGCGCACGGCCGAGGGCACCACCCCGCGCTGGTCTGGGCCGGAATCCTGCTGTGCGCGGGCGGGGTACTGACCGGAGTGATCGGCTACCTGAGCCAGCGGCCGGGCCGGGACAAAGACTAGGGCAGCCGCCCAGCCTGACGGCCCCCAGCTCGATCTGACGGGGCGGCCTCAGGGCTGAAGCAGCCAGTGTGACCAGCCCTCCCCGTCGCGCTGATAGTGCCAGCGCCGGTGGATGCGGTCGGGGTCGCCCTGCCAGAACTCGATGGCCGCCGGGACCAGCACGAAGCCGCCGTGGCCCGCCGGAGTCCTGCCGGGGCTGCCGGCCACCTCGCCGAGCCAGCGGCGCAGCAGGCCGAGCGGTTCCGCAGGTGGCGCGGCAGGCTGGTCCAGGCTGGTCATGCCACGGATTATCGTGCGCGGCGGTCACCGAGCTGAACTGATTAACGTGGCGGCGCAGGGTCAGGACCAGCGGTCAGGCGCCGTTGCCTGAACCGCTGGCCGGTCAGGCGAGCGTGATTTTCCCGTCGGCGACCTTGATGTTCGTGGCCGGCAGCGGTTTCGGGGCCGGCCCATGGACGACGTGAGCGTCGGTGATGCTGTACTTGCTGCCGTGGCAGGGGCAGTCGATCGTGCCGTCGACGATCTTGTCCACGGTGCAGCCCATGTGGGTGCAGATGGCGCTGAAGCCCTTGAACTCGCCCTTCGCGGGCTGGGTCACGACCACCTTTTCCGCGGTGAAAATCTTCCCGCCGCCGACCGGGATCTCACTGGTGGTGCCGAGCGCCGAGCTGCTTCCGGAGCTGCCGCCCGCGCCCGAGCTACCGGACCCCGACGTCCCTCCGCTGCCCCCGCCGCAGGCGGCCACGGCGGCGGCCACGCCCACCACGCCGATGCCAGCCAGGGCGCCGCGCCGGGTGGTTTCCAGAGCCGTGCGGGATTCGTCCGTCACTGAGTGACCTCCGTAAACGTTGTGAGCTGCCTGTATGTCCCCGTACTACGGTCCACAGGCCGAGGGGGATTGCCGCCGCCGGGATCGCACTGGCCCGGATGATGTCACGTTTGCCGCCGGCCCGGTGTCAAGGTGGTGACACCCGGCACCGAGGGAACGAGACCGATGAACGACACGGATGCGCTGGCCGCCGCCTTCGAGGCCCACCGGGCCCACCTGCGCGGGGTGGCGTACCGGCTGCTCGGCTCGATGTCCGACGCCGACGACGCGGTCCAGGAGACCTGGCTCCGGCTGACCAGCGCCGACACCCGCGAGGTGGAGAACCTCGGCGGCTGGCTGACCACGGTGGTGGCCCGGGTGGCGCTGACCATGCTGCGGTCCCGCCGGCGCCGGCCCGAGGACATGACCGGGTCGGACTGGCCCGACGCGGCCGACGCGGCCGACGCGGCCGTCCCCGAGGACGAGGTGGTGCTGGCCGATTCGGTCGGCCTGGCCCTGCTGGTGGTGCTGGACACGCTCACGCCGGCGGAACGGCTCGCGTTCGTGCTGCATGACCTGTTCGCCATGCCGTTCACCGAGGTCGCGGCGACCCATCCGGGGCTGGCCTGGTTCCCGCAGGTGCGCAGCGCCGCCGAGATCAGCACGCCGACCCCGGCCAACCGGCTGGTGGCCTTCATCGACGACGAGCTGTTCAAGCGGCTCGAATCGCTCAAGGTCCCGCCCAGCCCGTCGGCCGGCGACGCGGCCTTCCTGCGTCGGGTTTCTCTCGATTTGACCGGCGAGCAGCCGATGCCCGACCGCGTCCGCGAGTTCCTCAAGG
>CAXUJF010000818.1:0-2364 GCA_964250865.1 uncultured Streptosporangiaceae bacterium | reverse complement strand
GGGTGGGCCAGACCGGGCCGGTGCAGAAGTAGTCCACCCCGGGCTCGCCGGCCGCCTTGGTGGTCTCCGATTCAGCGTGCGAGGACCGGCCGATGATCGGCTCGGGCCCGATGATCCGCCGCGCTACCGGAACCGGCAGGTCGTCCTGGCCCAGGTGCAGGATGTCCGCGCCCGCGGCGTAGGCCAGATCGGCCCGGTCGTTGACCGCGAACAGCGCCCCGTGCTTGGCCGTCTGCTCCCGGAACACCTCGAGGAAGGCCAGCTCCTGCGTGGCTTCCAGGCCCTTCTGCCGGAGCTGGACCACGTCCACGCCGGCCCCGAGCACCGCGTCGAGGAACTCCGGCAGGTCGCCCTGCCGCTCGCGCGCGTCCACGCACAGGTACAGCCGGGCCTCGGCCAGCCGGTCCCGGATACCCGTCATCTGGTCAGGCCGCCCGTCGTCAGGCCGGTTGCGCCGCGGCGGCGGCCGGCCCGGTGAGCCGCAACTCCACGCTGATGTTGCCCCGGGTGGCCCGGGAGTACGGGCAGACCTGGTGGGCGGCGTCGACGATCTCCCTGGCCTGCTCGGGCGGGACGTTGGGCAGGTCGCTCTCCAGCGTGACCACCAGGTCGAAGGCGTCGCCCTCGGGGCCGATGCCGACGTAGGCGGTGACGGTGGACCCGCTCACGTCGACCCCGGTGCGGCGGCCGACGGCACGCAGCGCGCTGTGGTAACAGGCCGCGTAGCCGGCCGCGAACAATTCCTCCGGGTTGGCGCCCTCGCCCGAACCGCCCATCTCCGGCGGCAGCGCCAGGTCCAGATCAACGCGGCCGTCGGCCGTGATCACGTGGCCGTTGCGGCCGTCGCCAGTGGACGTGGCCACCGCGGTGTACAGGATGCTTTCCGGCATGAGCTACCAACCTCGGGCATTAAGGAAATAAGCGTGGGCAAGCGTGCGCGCCTAGCCTATGAGTCCAGCAGGAGCCGTCGCAGGGCGGCCGCCGAGGTGAATTGGACGGCGGCCAGGCCGGCCGCGCGGGCCCCGTCCACGTTGGCCGCGACGTCGTCGATGAACAGGCAGTCGGCGGCCGCGACCCCGAACCGCCGCAGGGCCAGCGCGAAGATCTCCGGGCCGGGTTTGGTGACCCCTTCGAAGCCGGACACGATGATGTCCTTGAACTGGCTCAGCACCGGGAACATGTCCAGCGTGACCGGCCACACCTCGCCCGGGAAGTTCGTGATCGCGTACAGGTCGCGGCCGGCCGCGGCCAGGTCGGCGATGAGCTCACCGGTACCGGGCACCAGGCCGCGGAGCATCTCCGGCCACCGGTCCCAGTAGGCCCGGATCCAGGCGGCGTGCTCGGGATACTCGGTGCTGAGCTCCGCCACCGCCTCAGCCGACGGCTTGCCCGCGTCCATCTGGGCGTTCCAGCCCAGCGAGCAGACCTCGGCCAGGAACCACTCCCGCTGCGCCTCGTCCAGGATCAGGGCCCGGAACAGGTGGCGCGGATTCCAGTCCAGCACCACCCCGCCCAGGTCGAAGATCAGCACCGGCCGGGACGCGAGCCAGGCCGGGTCGTCGCCGTGGACCATGACGCTCCTTACTGGTTGGGTACTCCGGACTGGCCGGGTACTCCGGGCGGCGGAAGCGTGGGCAGGCTGTGGGGTGCCCCGCCGCTGATCAGCCGGCCCAGCGCGGCGGTGTCGAGGTGCCGCGCGACCAGGTCGCCCAGTGCGTCCAGGCGGGTCTCGCGCAGCCTTGTGAAGTCGGTGTCCGGCGCGGGTACGAACGGCCGTCCCGCTTGCCGGGCCACCTCGGCCAGGAACGCCCGGCGGAAGGCGTCGTTTTCCAGCGTGCCGTGCCAGCTGGTCCCCCACACCGCGCCGGCCCGGCCGCCGTCCAGGAACGGCTCGCAACACGACAGGTCCAGGTCCACGCGCCCGTGGCGGATCTCGTACCCCGTCACCGGGGCACCGAGGGCCTCGCCCTGGGGGCGGCCCAGCGTCTTGCGGTCGGCGAACACCACCCGGCCCGGCAGCAGCCCGAGGCCGGTGACCTGTCCGGCCTTCGACTCCACCCGGTCATCGATGTCCCGGGCCAGCATCTGGTACCCGCCGCAGATGCCGAGCACCGGCCGGCCGGTCGCGGCCCGTTCGGCGATCGCCGCGGCTAGCCCGCGCTGGCGCAGCCAGTCCAGGTCGGCCACGGTGGCCCGGGTCCCGGGCAGGATGACCAGGTCGGCGTCGGCCAGCTCGGCCGGCTCGGTGGCGAAGCGGATGAGCAGGCCCGGTTCGGCCCCCAGCGCGTCCAGGTCGGTGAAGTTACTGATGCGCGGGAAACGGACCACTGAGACGCGGAGGACGGCTGCGGCTGGCGTGGTGGC
>CAXUJF010000817.1:0-2373 GCA_964250865.1 uncultured Streptosporangiaceae bacterium | reverse complement strand
GGGCCGACACGTGCCCGAACGCGGTGGCCAGCCCCAGCCCGGCCAGTACGTGCGCCGCCTCGGCCACCTCTTCCCGTCGCCCCGCTTCTTCGTCCGTGGGTCTTCCCACCCGGCCACCTCCGACTTAAACTGTATGCAGTTTGGAAGCTGACGCCGCACCTGTGGGGCGCGCCACCACCTCAGACCTTCCTGGCCAACGTGAACCCGTCTCCAATGGAGGAGAACCGCCATGAACCGCGACGCCACCACCATCTTTGCCGACATCGACTCGTTCGACGTGGACCGGTTCGTCCGGCACCTGACCGACGACGTGACGTTCCGCTTCGGCAACGCCGAGCCCATCCACGGTAAGGACGCCGTGCGCGAGGGGGTGCTCGGCTTCTGGTCCAGCATCGACGGCCTCACCCACCACCTGATCAAGGTCATCGAGTCCGGCGACACCCTGGTGGCCAAGATCGACGTCGAGTACGTGCGCAAGGACGGCAAGCACGTGACCGTGCCCAACGCCGACATCCTGGAGTTCGACGGCGACCTGGTCAAGGACTGGCAGATCTACATCGACCTCGCCCCCGTCTTCATGTGAACGGACTCACCTGATGATCACACTGACCGACATCGCCTACGTCCGGTCGGGGGTGGCGGACCTCGACGCCGCCACCAAGTTCGCCACCGGCATCGTCGGCCTGGAACTGGCCGAACCGACCGAACCCGGGGTGGCCCACCTGCGCGCCGACCACCGGCACCACTGCCTGGCCCTGGTCGAGGGGCCGTCCGGGGTGATCGCGTCCGGGTTCACCGTGGCCGACCCGGACGCGCTGACCGCGGCCGAGGCCGAGCTCGAACGCAGCGGCACCACCGTGTACCGGGGCAGCCCGGAGCAGGCCCGGTCCCGCCGGGTGCGCGAGTTCATCGCCTTCGACGACCCGTTCGGCAACCGGCTGGAGCTGGTCACCGACCAGGAGAACGTGGCCCGCCCGGTCGCGTTCAGCCGCCACGCCGGCATCACCGAGTTCGGCCACCTGTGCCTGGACGCGCCGGACGTGTACGACGCTCACCGCTACTGGAGCACCCGGTTCAACGCCCGGGTGTCCGACTGGATCCGGGACCGGGCCTGCCTGCTCCGGATCGACCCGGTGCACCACAAGCTGGCCGTGTTCCAGGGCGACCGGCCCGGCCTGTGCCACATGAACTTCCAGGTCGACACCATCGACGACGTGTTCAGGAACTGGCATTTCCTGGTCGACCACGGCGTGCAGATCGAGATGGGCCCCGGGCGCCACCCGCAGTCCACCGCGATCTTCCTGTACTTCCTCGGCCCTGAGGGGTTCACCTACGAGTACTCGTTCGGGGTGCGCCGCATCGAGGACGACGCCGCCTGGACGCCGCGGACGTTCGACCCGGACGAACCCGGCTCGATCGACATGTGGCTGGGCCCGACCATGCGGGTCTCGTCCCAGCGCCAGTTGCCCGAGCCGCAACTGCCGGTCCCACCATCCGCGAAAGCCCAACCACCCCACGAGTCACATCCGTCACCTGAGCCTGTCGGAGGCCCGGCCCGATGACCACCACTGAACTGGCTGCCACCGAGGTGGACGTGGCCGGCGTCCGGACGGCCGTCATCGACACCGGTGAACCGACCGGACCGGGGCCGGCCGCGCCGCCGTTGCTGCTGCTGCACGGGTCGGGCCCGGGCGTGACCGGGCTGGCCAACTGGCGGCCGGTCATCCCGGCCCTCAGCGCGGACCGCCGCGTCATCGCCCCGGATCAGCTGGGTTTCGGCGGCACCGCCACCGGTGAGCCGCGCACCTACGGCCGGACGGTGTGGACGGACCACGCGCTGGCCCTGCTGGACACGCTCGGCCTGGACACGGTGGACGTCATCGGCAACTCGATGGGCGGCGCCATCGCGCTGTCCCTCGCCGCCGCCCGGCCGCGGGCGGTGCGGCGCATCGTGACCATGGGCTCGATGGGGGTGGCCATGGCCCTGCCCTACGGGCTCAATGAGATCTGGGGCTACACCCCGGGCGCCGAGCAGATGCGCCACGTGATCGGCCTGTTCGCGCACAACCGCGACCTGATCACCGACGAACTGGTCGGAATGCGCTACCAGGCCAGCCTGAACCCGCCCGTCCGCGACTCCTGGGCCGCGATGTTCCCCGAGCCCCGCCAGCGCTGGGTCGACGACCTGGCCCTGTCCGGCGCCGAACTGGCCGCCATCACCCAGCCGGTCCTGCTCGTCCACGGCCGCGACGACCAGGTGGTTCCCTGGCGCCCGTCCTCGGGCCAGCTCGTCGACCTGCTGCCCGACGCCCGCCTGCACGTCCTGACCAACTGCGGCCACTGGACCATGATCGAGAAGACCGCCGACTTCCT
>CAXUJF010000816.1:0-2378 GCA_964250865.1 uncultured Streptosporangiaceae bacterium | reverse complement strand
CCGCGGCCCACGCCGCGGGCGACGCGGTCGACGGCTGGCCCAGACGGCCGAGTGCCGTCCCGCCGACGGCGGCGAGCGCGAGCACGGGCGGCTTCCGCCACAGGACCTCCGGAGTCGGGATCGGCGCTATCGCCATCGCCTCGACCTCGACGTCGGTGCGCGTCTGGTCACCGTCGATCTTCAGGAACACGTCGCCGATGCGCAGGGTCGCGCACTCGCTGTGGGCGACGACGACCTCGACCTCTTCCATGTCGGCCATCGTCGCGCGGATGACCACCGACGTCATCGGGTTTATCGGGTGCGACGGCGCGGCTGACCGCGTTTCAGGCGGGCGCGCCGCACGCGACGGCGAAGTCGCGCAGGTACTCCCGCCAGCACCGGCCGCCCCGCGATGCAGTGGCGCCAGCTTCAGGGGCGGCGGAGTCAGCGGCGGGGCAGGGCACCGGCCGTCAACCCGTCGGCGTCGCTGGCCTGTGGCTGGGCACGGTGCGGCACCGTGTCCCACACGCTGGGCGCCGCCGACGACCCCCCGAACGCGTTGGCGTTGGTCGCGGCGCGGGCGCCGCTGGCGCTCAGGCCCCGGGTGGTGCTGATCATCTGCACCTGGTTACGGCCGTCCCGCTTGGCCCGGTACAGCGCGGCGTCCGCCGCGGCCAGCAGCTCGCTCAGCTCGCGGGTCGAGCCGGCGTCCAGCGCGGCCACCCCCACCGACACGGTGACCTCGACGTGCTGGCCGTCCGGGGTGACCAGCGACAACCCCGAAATGTGATCGCGGACCCGGTCCGCGATGCGGAACGCGTCCACCGCTCGGGTGTGCGGCAGCAGCAGCACGAACTCCTCGCCGCCGAACCTCCCGGCCGAGTCGTACTCCCGCAGCACCCCGGGTAGGCAGTGCGCGATCTCCTTGAGCACTTCGTCACCAAACAGGTGCCCATAGGTGTCGTTGACCAGTTTAAAGAAATCGATGTCAAGGACGGCAACCGCCAGCGCCATGCGGGCCCGGACCGCGCGGGCGACTTCCGCCTCGGCCTCGCCCTCCCACGTCCGCGCGTTCAGCAATCCGGTCTTGGCGTCGGTGCGTGATGCGTTGAGCAGCTGGGCGTGCCGGAGTGACCGCTGCAGCAGGGCCACCACCGGCAGGGCCACCGGCACCAGGAAGTAGTTGGTGGCCACGGCGTAGGTGACGAGCGCGCCGATGCACTGCTCGGCCAGGTCGTTGTACAGCGGTTCGCGGCTGAAGAAGCCCTTGCGAATGTCCGCGGTCGGGTCCGAGCCCCTGATGGCCAGGATGACCAGGGTCTTGTTGATGGCCTGGTAGACCAGAACCGCCACGACCAGGATCAGGCACCAGACGAGGTTGTGCACGACCCCAGTACCGGCCGGCAGCACCGTTCGCTCCAGCCAGTGGAAGACCACGCCGGCCGCGCCGAACGCCAGGCCCACCGCGGCGCCGCTGTACAACCGCCGGTGAATCACCGTCTGCTGGATGCGCAGCTGGAGCAGGAAATAGTACAGCGGCGTCATCAGCAGCACGAACAGCGGCGGCAACAGGATGGCCGCCGGCAGGCCCCAGGCGCTGTAGACGTCCTTGACCAGCCCCTTCTGCTCACCTTCGTGCCGGGTCAGCTCGACCGTGATCGCCACGCTGGCCGCCAACATCGCGAAGAGGATGAGTTCCCGCGGCCGGATCTGAACCGTGGCCGCGGCCGCGGCGATCGCCCCTACGTCGGCCACGATGACGGAAACGACGAGGCAGGCCACCCGGGGCGGTTCGCGCCACACCGACCACGCCCGCACGTTCCACAACGCCCACGCCCGCAGCTGCTCAGCCCGTTGGGCCAGGCTGTGGCGTACGGGACGCATTAACACCTCCTTCACGGGTCGATGGTGGCAGAATCCGTGCGATCGCGGGGCAGCATCCCACTTGCCCGCAATGCCTGGATCAACAATACCTACTGTCAGGCTCCGGCTACATGCCGACGTGGCTTGCAGGTCAAAGCGTCGCTCTCTGCGACCATGCCTCCATTTATGAAATCATCCACTACCGGAACATTCCCGGCATCCCTCACATTTGCCGTCCGGTGATCGACCGATCAGGCCTGCAATCCGGCCCGGACGGACGCGAGAGGAGGGGACATGCGCAGCGACAGCTGGACCTGAACCGAACCACACCCCCCCGAGTTATCAGAGGAGACCGCCGTGAGCAGCGACAGCTGGACCTAAGCAAACCCATCCCCGCCATCACTCCCCGAAAGGACACCGCCGTGAGCAGCGACAGCTGGACCTAAGCAAACCCATCCCCGCCATCACTCCCCGAAAGGACACCGCCGTGAGCAGCGACAGCTGGACCTAAGCAAACCCATCCCCGCCATCACTCC
>CAXUJF010000815.1:0-2382 GCA_964250865.1 uncultured Streptosporangiaceae bacterium | reverse complement strand
CCCGGCCGCCGCGGCGGCCGCAAGGCGGCGATAGCGTGTCATGCGCATCAGTCAGACACCTTCGGCATGGGGCGGGTGACAGAGACCCTTCCCGGGCGACCGTCGTCCGGCGTTTCCTGGTCTGGGGGTTCCCAGTCCGGACGTCCGCTGGTGAACCACGTCGGCTCCGAACGCGCCGTCGCGGGATGTTCACGCGCTGCGTCCTGCGTCGAGGACACCTCTCCCCGCCGATCCGCGCGGTCAAAGTCACGGCTCTCACGGGTGGCGACCCGCTGCGGCCGGGTGGCAGGTTCCCGCGACCAGGCCCGCGAGATACGTTCCGGCACCGGTTCGGGCCAGGGCGGCGGCCTCTGCTTGGCGCTGGTGGGGATTGGGGCCGGGACCCAGCCAGGGGCAGGTTTGGGGGCACGACCAAGAGCAGGACGGGGGGCCGGAGCCAGCGTCGATTTCGCCTCCCCGGGAAACGACTGTCCCCAGCGGGTGCTGGCCGGGTACGGATGGCGGGGCAACTTACGCCGGAACGACCAGGCGGCGGCTAGCACGATCAGGACCAGGATGCCGAGCCACAACGCGGCCAGCGGGTGGAACTCCAGGTACGACACGAAAGTGATTTTGCCGCGGTGGGACCAGCCTGAGATGTCCGTGCCTGCCAGGGCCGACGTGGCGGCGCCGCCCTTGGCGTCGACGGCCCGGAATCCGGTTCCGGAGATGACGTTGCTGACTCCCTTGACCCTGGAACTGGCCCCGCGGGCGGTCACACCGAAGACGGTCGCCCCGATCAGCCGGTTGTTGTCCGCCGTGACCGGGCCGGAGTCGCGGATCAGGATCCCGATGTGTGGGATGGACAGCGTGTTCCCGGAGATGACGGTACCCGGTGCGGACGGCCCCACCGAAAGACCCGAGCGCGGGTGGCAGCGGATGTCGTTGCCGGTGAGGACCGCGTTCGTCACCCCGGTCCGGAGGGCGACGGCCGTGCTGGCGGAGCAGATCTGATCAGCCTTGACCACCACGCCGGTGCCGCCTTCGACCAGGACGCCGGTGTGGGCGTTATCCGTGGCCGCACTGTTCTCAATGACGATCCCGCTGCTGGGCGTATTCGAACCGCCGGACGCCGAGGCCCCCGTGACCAGCGGGCGGCCGTCGACGTAGTAGCCGTTGGCGGCATTGTGCTGGGACAGGTCACCGCGCAGGACCGTGTTCTGGGTGTCGCGGTCGATCTGGAAGCCGTTGCCCCCGTTACGCACGGCCGAGCTGGAGGTCACCCGCGACCCGGTCGAGTACCGGTGGATGTGCAGCCCGTCCAGCTCGTTGGACTCGAACCGGTCGGCGGTGAACGCGACGCCCCGGCCCCGGGCCACGAAGGCGCCGTAGGTGTCGCCGGTGAACGTCGAGCCGGTCGCCCCGCCGGTGCTGACCGCCCGACTCACGCCGGTCCAGGCGACCCCGCCGGTCCGGCCGCTCCAGAACCCGAGCGCGGAGGCCCGGACATCGGTGAGCGTCATCGCGCCGCCGATCTCACGAATGTAGGAGCGGCCGGCGCCCCGGTCGGCCGCGGCCGAGTTGGTGGCCCGGTCCCAACCAAGAATGGCCAGGGGCCGGGCGGCGGTACCGGTAAAGGAGAGGCTGCCGCCCCAGCCGACGATGGTGGCGAAACCGCCGCTGGTGTTGTCCAGGTAGAGGGTGCGCAGGGGAGCGCCGAGGCTGAGCCGCGCGTTCGACGAGACGTAGACGTTGTCCATCAGCAGGGCAGCGTTGTGCCGCAGCAAAACCAGCGCGCCGTACTGTACGAGATCCGCGGCGGTGTAGCTATGCGAGCCGCCGGGCAGCACGAGGGTCGGCAGCGAGTCCGGGTAGCGGATGTACTTCGGCTGGTTGGCCCGCAGCGCGTCATGAAGCAGAGCCTTGATGCGCGCATCTTCGCGGGCGACCACGGCGGTCTCCTGGCCCGCGCTGACCTCCGGCAGGGCGGCCGGCGGCTGGCCGGGGGAGATCGGACGGGCGGTCGGTGGCAGGACGACCGGAGCCGGATGCCGGGGTGCTTTCAGCAGCGTGACGCCGTAGCTGGACGTCACGGCCGCAGGTATGTGGTGCGCGTGCCGGTGGGGCAGGATCAGCGACAGGGAACCCACTAGGCCGAAGACGGCCAGCGCAGCCAGCACGAGGGGCCAGGAGCGTCTCCGGCCACTCTGTCGCTCGCGGTCCCGGGTCACGAGGTGCTCCTGGTCAGCGAGGCGGCGTTCTGGCCGTCGCCCCCGAGTTGGCTGGCGTTGCGGGTCAGCCAGCCGTGCTTGTTCATGGTCGCGAAGGCGTAGGCCTTGATCGGCAGCGCGATGATGATGGTCAGGACCGCGACCAGCGGCAGCAGCCACAGGTCGCCGGGCC
>CAXUJF010000814.1:0-2393 GCA_964250865.1 uncultured Streptosporangiaceae bacterium | reverse complement strand
GCATATTTGAAGGAGGCTGCTCCCCGAAAGGGTCGAGCAGCCTCCTTCCTTTTTAATTTCTGGTTGTCACCGTTGCTACACTGCCCTCATGACCGAGCAGGCCGGGCCGGACGACCTCAGCGAGTCCCAGGACGAGACACCGCGGTTGCCGCGGCACCTGGCTGCGCTGGTGGGCGCGCTCAACGGGCCACCGGATCTGGGCCGCAACCATGACCGGTACCTGGCCTACCCCGATCGCGAAGAGACCGGCGGAGCAGCTTCCGCGTGATCCTGTGTGACACCGGGCCACTGGTGGCCGCCTTCAACCGGGCCGACCGTGACCACACAAGCTGTGCGGAGTTCCTGACCCGGAACTGGGCTCGGCTGGTGATCCCGTCCCTGGCCGTCACCGAGGTCTGCCATCTCCTGGCCGATCCCCGGCGCCGCGGCCGCCCCGACCTCGCCGCCGAGTTCTGCGCCGCGATCGCCGACGACGAACTGCGGGTCATCGAGGCGACCCCGTACGACTACCGGCGGATGGCCGAGCTGCTCACCACCTACGGATCGCTGCAACTGCAGGTGGTGGATGCCTGCGTGGTGGCCCTGGCCGAGCGCCTGGACGTCCGCGAGGTCGCCACCCTGGACCGCCGCGACTTCCAGGTCATCTCACCCCGTCACCTCCGCCGCGGCGAACGCCTCACCTTGCTGCCGGATGACGCCTGATCCAGAGCATCGAGCTCGGCCAGGTCATGGACGTCCTGTTGGCGGTGCTCGTACCCGGTACGGAACCGGCGCTGCTGCTCCGCGGACAGGCAGGGGACCAGGCGACCCGCGATCGACCCGGTGGTGAACGCGGCCGGTGGATAGTCGAAGTGCCCGCCATCGGTGTCCGGCTGTCGGCCGTGACCACCCGCGTCGAAGTGGACCGGGTGCACATCGACCCAGCGCGCGCCCGATGCCCGCAGCTCCATCCGCACCGGCAGCCAATCCGTTTCGGCCGCATACCCCAGCTGGCCGAGTACCTGCCAGCAGCGCTCGAGGTCCTCCGCGTCGACGGCCAGGTCGAGATCCCGGTGCTCCCGGGTCTGCCGCCCCACCCAGGCCGCAACCCCCCCCCCCGCCCCCCCCCCCGGCCCCCCGGGGCCCCCCCCCCCCCCCGGCCCCCAACGCCCCAGCCGCCACCCACCCAATGACGAACCCCGGCCCCATCCAGCATGTCCAGGACCAGGATCACGTCGTCGGCGCGCACGCCCCAGGCTACGGCGCCGCCGCCGTCATGCGCCTCCTTGATGCGGGCCAGCAGGAACACCTCGTAGTCCATGGACAGCCCGAAGGCGATGCAGAAGATCAGCAGGATCATCGATACGTCGGTCGGACCGGGGGTGAAGCCGAGCAGTCCGGCCAGGTGCCCGTCCTGGAAGATCCACACCAGCGCGCCGAACACCGCCGTCAGCGAGAGCGTGTTGAGGGCCAGGGCCTTGCCGGGCAGGCCGCCGCTGACGGCGGCCAAGGTGTCGATCAGCGCGGCGGCGGAGCCGCCGACGAGCGCGGTGCTGGGCCGGGGGCCGGGACGGCTGTGCCACGCCTACCTCGACGTCGCCGTCGGCCATCCCAACCTGTACCGGGTGCTGTTTGAACGGCACCGCCGTGAAGCCGTGGCCCCCGGCACCAATGGTGCGAACGTGACCACCATCATCGGCGCCGACGCCTACGGGGTCCTGCTCGATGCCGTCCGGGCTTGTGTCGAGGCCGGCGACTCGGCCGGGAACTCGGCTGAGGCCGCGGCCGTGCGAGTGTGGGTTTCCCTGCCCGGGATGGTCACCCTGCGGGCCAGCCTCCCGTGGCTCCCCGGGCCGCCCCGGGACACCCTGCTGGACGAACTCGTCCAGCGTGCCGCCGACCTCCACCCTTAACGGGGGAAGCGAACACCCATAACAGGGGGGAGCGAAGTTTGGGTAACAGGTCGGCCGGAGACAACTGGCCCGACGGGTCCCGACGGGTCCCGCCGGGGGCCCGGTACCCGGCTCAAGAAGAAATCTGAGGAGATTTTCGGGGCGCTGTAGCGCGGTCCGAGGCCGCTGACCTCGGCTGATGTACCGGAGCAGGGCGCAGGCCCAGTGCCGGGTCGGCTCAGTGCGCCGCGCCGATTTGACGAGCGCCCCGTCCGTCTCTAGAGTTCTTCTTGCCCCACGGGGGACGGGACGCCGGACGGCGGGCCTGATACCCGGGGGAACCCCAAGACGATCAAATCGGCGGGTTTTCGTGTTCACGGAAGCCCGGTGGCGACGGTCTTGGACGGGCAGATCGCCTTCCTAGCTGACGAAAAGTCCTTCGGGACTCAGTTGACAGCGAGGATCGGGTCCGGTAAGTTAGAGTAGTTGCCCTGGAGGTGGCCGGGAGGCTGCTGATGGTGT
>CAXUJF010000813.1:0-2399 GCA_964250865.1 uncultured Streptosporangiaceae bacterium | reverse complement strand
GATCTCGCCCGCACCACCATCCCCGGCATGCGCACGCCCTGACCACCCGGCCCCGAACCCGGGCGGCTACCGCTCGGAGCGAACCAGCCGCGGGCGGGCGAGATCGTTGTTGTCGATGACGATGGTGGCCCGGCGGCGCGGATCGACCTCGGCCAGGTAGTGATGCCCGGCCGCGTGGTAGCGCCCCTGCCGGTGCCGGTGGGCGCGCCGATGGTGGTAACCATCCATGGACACCGGTCGACCGGCCGCCCCTGCGCGCTCACCGCCGCGGCGACCTCGCTGGCGAAGGTCGTCTTGCCGGACGAGGTGATCCCGTCGACCGCCACCCGGAGCGGGTGCCCCGGCGCCCGGGCGCAGAGGATCCCCGCCACCTGCGCAATCCCGGCCGCGCGACCGGGCGCGACGGCATCGTCAGTTCCCGTAGGCGACCGACGATAGCGGGACCCGCCGACGTGCTCAGTCCCCAAACGGCCCTGGCCAAGCCGCAACGGCCCCGGCTAAGCCGCAAACGGCCCCGGCCAAGCCGTAAACTGCTCCAACTAAACCATAAACCGCCCTCATCCAGCCATAACTGGCTATTGTCGAACACCGTGCGGCTCAGAAGGACGGCCACGGCGCTGGCCCTTAGCGTGGTCTCGGCATTCGCGGTGGCCGCATGCGCCGCCTCGGGCTCATCGGCCCCGGCGACCGCCGGGTCCGGGACCGCTACGGCCCGTCCCACCCCGTCGAACGGCCACCCGTCCCAAGATGCCGCGGCCATGAACCCGAAGGCCCTGGACCCGCAGAACGTCGGCACCGCGCACCTGGCCCACGTGCCGAGCACGACCGCCTCGGCCGGGCACAGCTCCACGTCGCAGCCGTCGTCCGTCAGCTACGGGACCGGGATCGCCGCGGTACCGGCGGCCGGCCAGCCGGTCAGCACGGCCCATCCCGATCACGTCATCGGTGACGGCAGTCCGGCCGGGTGCACGTCCTCGGCTGTGGTGGCCGCCGTCGCGGCGGGCGGGGTGATCACGTTCTCCTGCGGCCCCAATCCGGTGACCATCGTCATGACGGCCACGGCCAAGGTCCGCAACACGAGTACCGAAGTGGTCCTCGACGGCGGCGGCCAGGTCACCCTGAGCGGCGCCGGGGCCCGCCGCATCCTGTATCAGGACACCTGCGACCCGGCCCAGACCTGGTCCACCTCCCACTGCCAGGACCAGGCCACTCCGCATTTGGTCGTGCAGAACCTGACCTTGGCCAACGGCAACTCCACCGGCCAGACCTACGACGGCGGTGGCGGGGGAGCGATCTTCGACCGCGGCGGCCAGCTCACGGTGATCAACTCCAAGTTCACCGGCAACCGCTGCGACCTCTCCGGTCCCGATCTGGGCGGGGCCGCGATCCGGGCCCTGAGCCAGTACCAGAACCAGCCGGTGTACGTGGTCGGCAGCACCTTCACCGGCGGGGTGTGCTCCAACGGCGGGGCGCTGAGCAGCATCGGCGTCTCCTGGACCGTGCTCAACGACATCATGACCGGCAACCAGGCCATCGGCGACGGGGCCAACCCGGCCAAGTCCGGCACCCCCGGCGGCGGCAGCGGCGGCGCGATCTACAACGACGGCGACACCTACACCCTCACCATCGACGGCTCCGTCATCTCCGGCAACAGTGCCCGCGAGGGCGGCGGCGCGGTGTTCTACGTCAGCAACGACCACACCGGCACCCTGCAGATCGCGGCGTCCCGGCTGACCAGTAACCCCAACGCCGGGTTCCAGACCGCTGGCTTCCCCGGCATCTTCTTCCTCGGCCGCGGCCAGCCGTCCCTGACCTCCACCACCGACTCCTGACCGGCCCGGCCGCCCGCTACCTCGGCCGCCGGGTCCACGGGATCATCAGGAGTTCTGGGCGTCCCGCCAGGCGATCCAGTCGCGGAGCCGGGACAGGTCATAATCAGGGCCGCCGGATTCGGTCGTAAACAGCGAGACGCCGAGCGCCCGCAGCGCCGGGCCGACCTCGTCCGGATGCTGGTTCGTCCCCACCGAGATCTCGATCTCGGCCGGGTCCCGGCCGACGTCGGCGCAGTGCTGGCGCAGGATGCCGCTCTTGCGCTCGATCACCGCGGCGTCGCCGAAGGTGTGCCAGATGTCGGCGTGCTGGGCGACCAGCCGCAGCGTCTTCTTCTCGCCACCGCCGCCGATGAGCACCGGGATCTTGCGGGTGGGCGGCGGGTTCAGCTTGCTCAGCCGAGACTCGATCCGCGGCAGTGCCCCGGCCAGGTCGCTGAGCCGGCCGCCCGCAGTGCCGAACTCGTAGCCGTACTCGGCATAGTCCTTCTCGAACCAGCCAGAGCCGATGCCGAGGATGAGCCGGCCGTCGCTGATGTGGTCGACGGTGCGCGCCATGTCGGCCAGCAG
>CAXUJF010000812.1:0-2401 GCA_964250865.1 uncultured Streptosporangiaceae bacterium | reverse complement strand
GGCCAGGATGCTGCGGTCCGCAGGCATGACGAGCTTCGCGGCCCGGCACCTGGGCGCTCACGGGCACGTCGTGCTGCTGACGCTGGCCTGGCTGGCCGTCGCGGTCGTGGCCATGGTTTTCGGGCTGATCGCCCGGCGCCGGCGCGCCGCCGGCGTGATCGGGATGACCGCGGTCTTCGGGGCCGCGGCCGCGTTCAGCGGCCTGACCCGGCCCGGCAGCCAGGCCGTCGACGTGGTCCCCGCCCTGCTCGGTGGCGTGGCCGGGGCGCTCGCCCTGGCCGTGCTGGCCAGCGCGGCCAGCCCCCAGGTCGTGCTGGCCCGGGCGGTGACCCGGGTCCGCGGCGGCTATCAGCGGACCGGGGAACTGGATGTGGTCGGCACCAACCGGCGGCGGTTTCTGCTGGCCAGCCTGTCGGTCACGGCCGTCGCGGCGGCCGCCGGGGTGAGCGGCCGGCTGCTGATGCGCAAGGGGGTCACGGTCGCACCGCCCGAGGTGGCCGGACCGGTGCAGAAGCTGCCGGCGCTGCCGGCCAGCGCGAGACTCGACAACATCGCGGGCATCTCGCCGTTCTACACGCCGGACGCCAGGTTCTACCGCGTCGACACCGCGGTGGTCGTGCCGAGGGTCACGACCCAGCAGTGGAAGCTGCGTATCCACGGCATGGTGGACAAGCCGATCGAGATCAACTACGAGGACCTGCTGAGCCGGCCCCAGTTGCAGCGCGACATCACCATCGTCTGCGTGTCGGAGGCGGTCGGCGGCGGTTACGTCGGCAACGCCCGCTGGCAGGGTGCACGGCTGGCCGACCTCCTGCGCGAGGCCGGCGTGCACCCGGGGGCCAGCCAGATCGTCATGCGCGACGTCCAGGGCATGGCCCTCGGCGTGTCCACCGAGGCGGTCATGGACGGCCGGGACGCGCTGCTGGCGGTGCGGATGAACGGCCAGCCACTGCCGGCCAAGCACGGCTACCCGGTCCGGGTCGTGGTCCCGGGCCTGTACGGCTACGTATCGGCCTGCAAGTGGGTGGTCGACATGGAGCTGACCACGTACGCGGCCTATGACGCCTACTGGTCCAAACGCGGCTGGACGGCCCAGGCCGCGGTCAAGACCGAGTCCCGGATCGACACTCCCAAGGCGACCAAGCCGCTCACGGCGGGCCAGGTGGTGGTGGCCGGGGTGGCCTGGGCCATGCACAAGGGCATCGCCAAGGTCGAGGTGGGCGTGGACGGCGAGTGGGCCGAGGCCACGCTGGCCGCCCAGGACACGATCGACACCTGGCGGCAGTGGTATTACCGCTGGGACGCCACGCCGGGCCCGCACACGCTCCAGGTGCGGGCCACCGACCAGACCGGTTACACCCAGACCGCGGCGGTGCATGGGCCGCCGCCCGACGGCGCCACCGGTTACCACACGGTCAAGGTCACCGTCGCCTGACGGTCAGGCGGGCCGGCTGGGGCCGGTCCCGGTCACGGCTCGGCCAGATCGGTGCGCAGCGGGCGCCCCTGGATCGCGCGCCAGACCTGAGCCGGGGTGAGCGGCATGTCGGCGTGCCGCACCGTCCCGGGGGTGAGCTGCGGGTGGTCGACACCCCGGCCACGCCGATGGAGGCCACCTGGTACGTGACCACCCTGCGGCGGGAGCGGCGGCCCGCCATCGCCGGCTCGATGCGGCACTTCCTGGGCACGCCGGAAGCCATGAAGCTGATGCGCTCACCGGGCAGCGGCGTCCCGCCGTCGAAGTTCCGGCCCCCGGTGTACGTGACGATCTGGAGTTAGCGGCCCGGGCTGACCGCTAGCGGCCTGGGTTGACGGCAAGCGGCCCGGTCAGCGGAACTGCCGGCCGCCGATGTCCTCGCTCCAGACCTCCGGGTAGCGCTCCTGGAACTCGCGCATCACGTCCTGGCAGCGGCTGTCGTCCAGCAGCACGACCTCGACCCCGCGGCCACGCAGGAAATCCAGGTCGCCCGCGAACGTCTCGGCCTCCCCCACCACCACCCGGGGGATCTGGAACAGCAGGACCGCACCCGAGCACAGCTGGCACGGCGACAGCGGGGTGTACATGGTGGTGCCGGCGTAGTCCGGCCGCCGCCCGGCGTCCCGCAGCGCAGAGATCTCGCCGTGCGCCACCGGGTCGCCCTGCTGCACCCGCTGGTTGTGCCCGGCCCCCAGCACCTGGCCGCCTGCGGCCAGCACGGCACCGACCGGGACGCCGCCCTGGGCCAGGCCCTCCCGGGCCTGCTGCAGCGCCAGGTCCATCATCTTCGTGTCCACCGCGTCTGCCTGCATGGTCGTCCACGCTACCGGTCGCGAGTTGTAGGGTCGGCAAGAAGGGAGCCCCATTGGATATCGCGGCCATGTTGCTCTGGATCGTCACCGTGGGCGCCGGTCTGTACCTGCTCGC
>CAXUJF010000811.1:0-2401 GCA_964250865.1 uncultured Streptosporangiaceae bacterium | reverse complement strand
GGTGCGGCGGGGCCGCGGCGGCGAAGGCGGTCAGCGCGGCCAGTACGGTGAGCCCGTCGGGCACGGCCACCCGCAGGAGCGCGCGGCGCTCCCGGAACGGGCCCCAGTGCGGCACCGTGTCCAGCGCGAAGTGGGACGCGACGCCGAGCGCGAACGCGGGGATGGGGCGGCGGACCAGCGCGCCGATCAGCGCGCCCGACAGGACGTGGTTGGTCAGCAGCACGGTCCCCTCCGTTTCCGGCGTCATCACGGTATGCGGCCGGACCGGCGCATGCGGCACCGGCGGGCCGTTCGCGCTGGTAGCGTTTTCGTGTTGTCCAGGGATTTTCAGGCGAGGCTGACGCTTACTCATGCTCGACAGGCGATTCATCAGAAGCAATCCAGACGCGGTGAAGCAGGCCGTCCGGGCCAAGGGCCTGGACCTCGACGTTGACGAACTGCTCGCCGTCGACCAGCGGGTCCGCAAGCTCACCACGGAGCTGGACGAGGCGCAGGCCCAGCGGAAGAGCTCGGCCAAGGAGTTCGCCAAGGCGGACGAGGACCGCCGGGCCGAGCTGCGCGACCAGCACAAGGAGCTGGAAAGCCGGCTGAGCCAGCTGCGCGAGGAGCTGAACGAGGCCAGCACCCAGCTGCAGGAGCTGCTGCTGCGCACGCCCACCATCCCCTGGGAAGGCGCCCCGCTCGGTGACGAGTCGGCCAACGTGACGATCCGGAGCTGGGGCCAGGTGCCCGAGTTCGACTTCACGCCGCTGGACCACGTCGAGCTGCTGGAAAAGCGCGACTGGGCCGAGTTCGCCCGGGCCCGCAAGGTGGCCGGCGAGCGCGCCTACGCGCTGAAGAAGGAAGCCGTGCTGCTCGAGCGGGCGCTGCACTCCTACGCCCTCGACGTGCTGGCGGACCAGGACTTCACCGTGATCTCGGTCCCGTCCCTGGTGACCGAGATGCCGCTGGTCGGGACGGGCCAGTTCCCGGGGCACCGCGAGGAGACCTACGCGATCCCGGCCGATGACCTGTACCTGGCCGGTACGGCCGAGGTGGCCCTGGTCGGCCTGCACAGCGGCGAAATCCTGGACAAGAAGCAGCTCCCGGTCCGGTACGCGGGGATCTCACCGTGCTTCCGCCGGGAGATCGGCAGCGCCGGCCGGGACGTGCGGGGCCTGCTGCGGGTGCACCAGTTCGAAAAGGTCGAGCAGTTCGTGATCTGCGTGGCCGACGACGCGGAGTCCGACCGGTGGCACGCCGAGCTGCTGGACACGGCCGAGCGGCTGGTGCAGGGCCTGGGCCTGGCCTACCAAGTGCTGGAGATCGCCACCGGTGACATGGGCGCGGGCAAGTACCGGATGAACGACATCGAGACCTGGTTCCCGTCGCTGAACCACTTCCGGGAGACCCACAGCTGCTCCTCGCTGCACGACTGGCAGGCGCGCCGGGCCAACCTGCGTTACCGCGACACCGACAACACCATCCGGTTCGCGTACACGCTCAACAACACGGCGATCGCCACCCCCCGGCTGCTGGCCGCGCTGATCGAGAACCAGCAGACGGCCACCGGCGAGATCCAGGTCCCCGAGGTCCTGCGCCCGTACCTGGGCGGCCGGGAGCTGCTCTAACCCCGCACGGCTGGCGGCCGGGCGACGTACGCTGCCAACCGTGGAACTCCAAGCCGGCCGGATCGCAGAATTCGCCGGCCGACCCATCGGCCGGCTGACGCGGCGCGACATCGCCTTCGGCCTGCTGTCGGTGAACCCCAGCGTCGCGCTGGCGTCACTGCCGGTCCTGCGGCGCGGGCTGTTCGCCGCGGGCAATCCGATGTCCGCCGTGTACTGGGAGTCCACCGAGCAGGTCCTGACCGAACTGGACGCGGGCACAGCCCGGACCGGGGACGTACGGGCCTGGCTGGAGGCCACCGGGACCGAGCCCACCAGCATGATCGGGCTGCACGTCTGGGATGATCCGCCGGACCGCAGCCGGCTCCAGGCTGAGCTGCACGGCAGGCTGGTGCGGCACTTGGAGGAGAAACTGGCCGCGGGTGAGCTCGA
The DNA here is from genome assembly GCA_964250865.1 of uncultured Streptosporangiaceae bacterium. Lineage (GTDB taxonomy): Bacteria > Actinomycetota > Actinomycetes > Streptosporangiales > Streptosporangiaceae > Bog-532. The sequence continues at coordinate 362 of CAXUJF010000811.1, read as the reverse complement.
CCCGGACGGCCTAGCCGCCGGGGAGGCCGAGGCCCAGCTGGCCTGGTCCCGGGTCCAGGAGCAGTGGATGAACTCGCCGCTGCCTGACGGGCGGGTGCCGATGGACACCCTGCTCGACGAGCAGGACGCGGAGTTCCTGGCCGAGTGGGCCGAGGCCGACGCCGAGGCGCTGAGCGCGCTGCAGGTGGTGCTGGACGAGGTCGGCGACCGGCCGTTGCCGGTGGGCGAGCTGACGTTGGCCTGCGCGGCAGCCCGGTCCGCGATCACCGGGGACGATCTGCCCGGGCGGCTGCTGGCCGCGTGCGGCGGCGCCGCCGACCGGACGCCCGCGCGGCGGCGGACGAACCCAAACACATACGCCG
>CAXUJF010000810.1:0-2407 GCA_964250865.1 uncultured Streptosporangiaceae bacterium | reverse complement strand
CCCGGGGACCGGGGCCAGTCTGGCGCCGAACCCGGCTCCGCACCCGGCGAGACCACGCCCGGCTTGATCGCCCTGGGCCGGATCGAAACCGGGGTGGCCGCCGACGAGGTGCGGGCCGAACCGGTCCCGGCCGAGTCCCGCCCGATGCAGCTACCGGCCGACATCGTCGACTTCACCGGCCGCGAACTGCACGTTCAGCAAGTGTGTGACCTGTTGTCCACGGGGGAGAACGGGGACAACCCAGGGGCTCTGCCCGTCGGCCTGGTGGCGGGAGCGGGCGGACTGGGCAAGACGACCCTGGCCATCCACGCCGCGCACCGGCTGCGCTCGAAGTACCCCGACGGCCAGCTGTACGTGGACCTGCAGGGGGCCACCGCCCAGCCGCTGGTCCCGGCCGAGGTCCTGGCCCGCTTCCTGCGGGATCTCGGGGTCAACGGGGCGCAGATCCCGGTCGGGCAGGAGGAGCGGTCGGCCCAGTACCGGACCCGCCTCAACGGCCGGCGGACGCTGGTCCTGCTGGACAATGCCCGCGACGCGGCTCAGATCAGGCCGCTGCTGCCCGGTACCGCGACCTGTGCGGTGATCGTGACCAGCCGCAGCCGCCTGCCCGACCTGGTCGGTGGCGGCCTGGTCCACCTCGAGGTGCTGGAGGACGCCGAGGCGCTGACCATGTTCAGCCGAATCGTGGGCACGGCGCGGGCGGCCGCCGAACCGGACGCCACGGCCGAGGTTCTGGTCGCCTGCGCCGGCCTGCCGCTGGCCATCAGGATCTGCGCCGCCCGGCTGGCGGCCCGGCAGGCCTGGAGCATCCGGTCGCTGGCCGACCGGCTGCACGACGAGCACCGGCGGCTGGATGAGCTGAAGGTTGGTGACCTGGCCGTCCGGGCCAGCTTCGAGGTCAGCTTCGGCAGCCTCCCGCCGCTGATCTCCGGCAGCCGGGTGCCGCCCGGCCACGCGCTCCGGATGCTGGGTCTCTGGCAGGGGCCGACGCTCAGCCTGCCTGCGGCGGCCGCGCTGCTGGGCGAGCCGGAGGCCGAGGTGGCCGAGACGCTGGAGTTCCTGGTGGATGCCCACCTGCTCGAGTCACCCGCGCCCGACTGCTACAGCTTCCACGACCTGGTGCGGGTGTACGCGGCGGAACGGGCCCTGGCCGACGAGCCGGATCAGGACCGGCGGGACGCGGTCCACCGGGTGACCGCCTGGTACCTGTACACCGCCAGCGCGGCCGACGCGGTCGTGGCTCCGCAGCGGGACAAGGTGGCGCTGGAACCACTGCCCGCCGGGTGCCGCCCGCTGACGTTCGCCGGCATCGGCCCGGCGCTGGAGTGGAGCCAGCGGGAGCGCTTCAACCTGGTCGCCGCCACGCGGCAGGCGGCGGCGTGGGGCTTGCACGCCATCGCCTGGAAGCTGCCCGTCGCCGTCCTCGGCTGCTTCAACACGCTCAGCTTCCGCGCCGAATGGCTGGCGGCCCACCTGGTCGCGCTGGACAGCGCCCGGATCATCGGCGACCGGCAGGGTGAGGCCTGGGTGCTGAACAACCTGGGCATGGTGTCGATCCAGCAGCACCTGGACCAGGCCATCGGCTACTTCGAGCTGGCCCAGACCATCCACCGGGAGATCGGTGACCTGGGTGGCGAGGCGCAGACGGCCAACAACCTGGCCGACGCCTACCTGCGGCTGGGCCGGCCGGAGGACGCACTGGAGCCGCTCAAGCGGGCGCTGGTGCTGCAGGTCGAGGTGGGCCACCGATACGGCGAAGGCGTCACCCTGACCAACATGGGCGAGGCCTACCTGGATCTGGACCGCCCGGACGAGGCGATCTCGGGCCTCGAGGCCGCCCGGCAGATCTTCATTGAGGTCGCAACCTTGCGGGGCGAGGGCTACGCCGCGCACAACCTGGGCCGCGCCTACCTCGGGCTTGGACGCTTCGGCCAGGCCATCACGTTCTTCGGCCAGGCCCTCGATATCCGGCAGCGCGCGGGCGACCGGCACAGCCAGGCCAGGACCCTGCTCTATCTGGGCCGGGCTCAGCGCCGGGCCGGTGATGTGGAGAGCGCTCGCAGGTCCTGGACCGATGCGCTCACCATCTTCACCGGGCTGGACGACGAGGAAGGCGCGGCCCAGGTCCGCTCGGAGCTGGCCGGGGTCTGAGTCACAAAATTCTTACTTCCCGGTTACACCGAATATCGGGCCGGAGTTTGTCCGGTCTCGCTAGCCTTCCCCGCATACGGGGCATTTGGCTCGTTCTGGCTCTCGGGGGTCAGCCAACGGAGAGGACGACGATCATGGGAAGCGACCAGGAATTCCGGCCGGAGATGCAGCAGGACGCCGAGCCGGCCATGCAGCAGGACGCTGATCCGGCCATGCAGCAGGATGACCAGCCGGCCACGCGGCAGGACGGCCAGCC
>CAXUJF010000809.1:0-2412 GCA_964250865.1 uncultured Streptosporangiaceae bacterium | reverse complement strand
CCGGCTCGGCGCCGGCCCGCCGCTCCCGCCGCGCGGGGAACGCGGCCAGCCGGGATTCGAAGTCGCCCGGAGAACTGCCCAGCACGGCCACGCACACCAGGTCATCACCGACCGGCGTGACGTACGCCTCGGCGCCCGGCGCCCAGTACACCTCCACCAGGTCGCTCCACGGCACCGCCGCGTAATGACGGCGCAGACCGAACCTCGGATGGCGGGCGGGCGGGGCATCCAGGGCGCACGCCCGGCGGATCAGCGAGTGCAGCCCGTCGGCGGCCACCAGGTAGCGAACCTGCAGGCCGGCGGCGCTCACGCTGTCGCTGTGCCGGGTGAATCCGGTGACCCGGACCGGGAGGACAGGAATCTGGAGCTGAGCGACCCGCTCGGCGAGCGCGGTGTGCAGGGCGGTGCGCCGCACGCCCAGTCCGTGGCCGCCGCGGAAGAGCGCGTCGGCCTGACGCTGGGAGTCCAGGTAGCGGATCCCGTGAAAGGGGCGCCCAGCCGGATGCACGCCGATGGCCTGCAGCCGGGTCACCGCCGCCGGCATCAGTCCCTCGCCGCAGGCCTTGTCGATCGGCGCGGCGCGCGGCTCGGCTACCGTTACGGCCAGGCCGGCCTGGGTACACCCGATAGCCGTCGCGAGCCCGGCCGGGCCGCCGCCGACGACGAGTACGTCGATCATCGCGCCGCCGCCAGCGCCAGCGTTTCGCAGCGCATCCGGACGTTGAGCAGCACCGCGTTCAGGACGGTGAAGGTGCCAGCCGTGATCCAGGCCGAGCCGACGAGGGGCAGGGCGGCCCCCTCCACGATGACCGCGGCGTAGTTCGGATGCCGGAACCAGCGATACGGGCCGGCCTCGACCAGGGGCTGGCCCGGAATGACGATCACCCGCGCCGTCCACCGCGGCCCCAGGGCGGCGATGCACCACCAGCGCAGCGCGTTCGCGGCCACGACCAGCGCGAGCATCGGCCACCCGAGCGCTGGGATGAACGTGCGGTGCAGGGCAATGGGCTCGGCCCAGCAGCCGGCCAGCAGCGCGGTATGCAGCGCCACCATCGCGGGGAAGTGCCCCCGGCCGGACTCCACGCCACCGCGATCCAGGCTGCCGGCCGCGTGCCGCTGGGACACCACCAGCTCCGCCAGCCGCTCGAAGGCGATGACGACTAGCAGCGTGAAGTAGATTCCCATCCGGCTCCTCCAGGCGGGCGCGGCATTACCACCGGATCAGCACCAGCTCGACGCTGACCCCGGGGCCCAGCCCGATCAGCAGGCCGGGTGATCCCGGCGGCGGCGGACAGGTGCTGATGGTCTTCTCCAGGACGTGCAGAACCGATGCCGAGGACATGTTCCCTACTTCGGCGAGCGAGCACCGGCTCATCTCCAAGGCGCTGTCTGGCAGCTTGAGGCTTTCCTGAACGGCGTCAAGCACCTTCGGGCCGCCAGGATGGCACACCCAGCCCCGGATCTCACCGGCGGTGAGCCCGTGCTCGGCAAGGAAGGAACCAACACTCGCACCGAGGTGCCGTGCGACCACGTCGGCGAGCTCGGCCGTGAGGATGATGCGGAAGCCGTCCGAACCCAGTCGCCACCCCAGCGCGTCGCGCGTGCCGGGATAAACCTCGCTGCGGGTAGCGATGACCTGAGGGCCAGCGGAGACGGTCTGCGCGCCCCCGGCCACCAGGGCCGCTGCGCCGTCGCCGAACAGGCCGCTGACCACCATGTCCGGCGTCGTCGCCTGCGTGACGGGGAGGGTCAGCGAGCAGAGCTCGACCGCCAGCAGGGCAGCGGTGTGCCGCGGCCAGGCCAGCAGGTAATCGTGCAGCCGCGCCAGGGCCGCCGCGCCGGCGACGCAGCCAAGTCCGAATATGGGCAGCCGCTTGAGGTCGGACCGCAGCCCGAGCCGGGGAATGAGCAGGGCATCGAGCGAGGGCACAGCCACGCCGGTGACCGACGTGACGATTAGCAGGTCCACCTCGCGCTCGGCCCGCCCGGCGGCCTGCAGGGCACGGCGAAGCGCCTGCTCCCCCAGGTCGGCCGCCTGCTCGATGTACAGGTCATTGGCAGGCCCGACCCCGCCGAGGGCGCCGTACTCCGACAGGGGGAGGGCGGTGTGGCGGGTATTCACGCCGGAGTTACCGTGTAGCCGTTCCAGCAGGGTACGCCGAGCCGGCCCCATGACGCTGAGCTCGGCGATCATGGCGGTGAGCTCGGCCTGCTGGTACCGGTAGGCCGGAAGTGCGGACCGCACCGCCGCGATCCGCGTCATGCTGGCATCATAGGCAACTGCGTAACTCCTCTGTCAGACCGGTCAGCTCAGGTCAGCACTACCCCGCCAGCGACAAACAGTGCGACATCGATGGCCGCGATGCCGATAGCGGCCAGGAACGGCAGCCGCCCCGAGCCGCGGGCGCCGAC
>CAXUJF010000808.1:0-2417 GCA_964250865.1 uncultured Streptosporangiaceae bacterium | reverse complement strand
TCCAGCCTGCGGCTGCTCGGCTCGGTCGGTGAGCCGATCAACCCCGAGGCCTACGTCTGGTACCGCGAGTTCATCGGCGGCGGCCGCTGCCCGGTGGTGGACACCTGGTGGCAGACCGAGACCGGCTCGATCATGATCAGCCCGCTGCCCGGCGTCACCGCGGGCAAGCCCGGCGCGGCCATGAAGGCGCTGCCCGGCATCGTGGCCGACGTGGTCGACGACCAGGGGCAGAGCGTCCCCGACGGCGGCGGCGGCTTCCTGGTCCTGAAGGAACCGTGGCCGTCCATGCTCCGCACGATCTGGGGCGACGACGAGCGGTACATCAAGACCTACTGGTCCCGGTTCGAGGGGATGTACTTCGCGGGCGACGGGGCCAAGAAGGACTCCGACGGCGACCTGTGGCTGCTGGGCCGGGTCGACGACGTGATGCTGATCTCCGGGCACAACATCTCCACCACCGAGGTCGAATCGGCGCTGGTGTCGAACCCCAAGGTGGCCGAGGCGGCCGTGGTCGGCGCGACCGACCCGGTCACCGGCCAGGCCATCGTGGCCTTCGTGATCCTGCGCGGCGACGGCGCCGTGGGCGGGGACGAACTGGTGGCCGAGCTGCGTAACCACGTGGCGGGCGCGCTCGGGGCCATCGCCCGGCCGCGGCAGATCATGGTCGTGCCGGAGCTGCCCAAGACCCGGTCCGGCAAGATCATGCGCCGGCTGCTGAAGGACGTGGCCGAGCACCGGTCGCTGGGCGACGTCACCACCCTGACCGACAGCACGGTGATGGACCTGATCTCGGAGAAACTGCCCGAGGCCAAACCGGAGGACTGAGGTGCTCGGGCCCAGCCCGCCGGTGGCGGGCTGGGCCCTTTGCCGCCCGTTCGGCATAATGATCAGTTCCGGCATGATCGCTTCCGGCGTGTGCTCCGACGAGGACCACGACCGCGACCGCTAGCCTGGTGCCGGGGAATGCCAGCGTACGAGGGAGAACAACGATGGCCCAGACCGGAACGTCGCGGCCAGCCGCCAGCGACCAGTCACTAGGTGACCTTGTCGCGTTGGCGGCGAAGGACATCTCCCAGCTGATCCGGGGCGAGATCAGCCTGGCCAAGATCGAGCTCCGCGGGGACCTCAAGCGGGTGGTCGTGGCCGCGGTGCTGCTCGGCATATCGGCCTTTGTCGCCTGCCTGATGCTCGTGCTGCTCTGCTTCGCCTTCGCCTACGGGCTGATGGCCCTGGGCATCTGGGGCTGGGCGTCGTTCCTCATCGTGGCCGGGGTCTGCCTGCTCCTCATCGGGCTGGCCGCGCTGATCGCGATCCTGCGCGTCCGCGGGGTGACCGGGCTGCGCACCACCCGGACCACCGTGCAGGAGACCATCAAGTCGCTGCGCGGCGGAGACAAGAAGCCGGAAATCACCGCTCCCGCCCAGCGGTGAGCACGGGCCTGATGACCAGCTCCGCTGAGTCACCCATCCATATTGACGGCCCGTGGACCCACCGGTCGGTCAGTGCCAACGGCACCCGCTTCCACATCGCCGAAGCGGGGGACGGGCCGCTGGTGCTGATGCTGCACGGCTTCCCCGAGTTCTGGTGGACCTGGCGGCAGCAGCTGGTGTCCCTGCCCGCGGCGGGTTTCCGCGCGGTCGCGGCCGACCTGCGCGGCTACGGCGGCAGCGACAAGCCGCCACGCGGCTACGACCTGGTCACCGCGGCCTCCGACGTGGCCGGCCTGATCCGCGCCCTGGGCGAGGCCAACGCCATCGTGGTCGGGCACGACTGGGGCGGCCTGGTCGCCTGGACGGTCAGCGCCTACTTCCCGAAGATGGTCCGGCGGCTGGCCGTGGTCTCGGCCGCGCACCCGCTGCGGGCCCGCGGCGCGCTGTTCGCCGAGCCGATCAGTCACCGCGGCCGCAACGGCCGCCTGCTCGCCTTCCAGCTGCCGATGCTGCCCGAGCGCCAGCTCACGCAGAACGACGCCGAGCTGGTCGGCCGGATCCTGGCCGACTGGTCCGGCCCGGGCTGGCCCGACCTCGACACCGAGCTGGTCTACCGCCGGGCCATGACCATCCCGTCCGTGGCGCACTCCGCCCTGGAGTACTACCGCTGGTTCTTCCGTTCCACCCTGCGCGCGGACGGCCTGCGCTACACCCAGCGGATGCGAGCCCCCATCGGCGTGCCCACCCTGCAGGTGCACGGTGCGCTGGACCACCGGGTGCTGCCCGGTACCGCCCGGGGCGCCGGCCGCCACGTCGAGGGCCCCTACCGCTGGCGGATGATCGACGGCGCCGGTCACTTCCCCCAGGAGGAGCAGGTCAGCCGGTTCGACGACGAGCTGCGCGGCTGGCTGCTGGACCCCGAGCCGGAACGATGACCGCCCCGGGCGGCCGCGATCAAGATCCGGTGGCCCGGGATGCACACCCGGC
>CAXUJF010000807.1:0-2421 GCA_964250865.1 uncultured Streptosporangiaceae bacterium | reverse complement strand
CTCACGCCAACCCCCTCGCTGCGTCCGCTGCTGGTGGCCGTGGCGGCCACGGTGGTGCTGGTCTCCGGGGTCGCCGCTCTGGACGCCGCTTACGATCTTCACGCCCTGGTTGAGCTGGCCCAGGCCCCGGCGTTCCTGACCCGCTCCTAACGGCCGGGGTCCTCCGGCCGGATGACCCCTGGCCTGCAGATATGGATCGCGCGGAGGACGCGGAACGGAGTACCTGACCCATAGCGTGAGCTCTGGATGGGAAGGTGCATACCGAATGATCGAAGTTCATCAGCTGACCAAGCGATACGGCGACAAGCTCGCGGTGGACAACTTGACCTTTGTGGTCCGCCCCGGTGTGGTGACAGGGTTCCTGGGGCCCAACGGCGCGGGCAAGTCCACGACGATGCGGCTCATTCTCGGCCTGGACGCGCCGACTTCGGGCACGGCGACGCTGAACGGTAAGCCTTTTGCCGAGCACACCCGGCCCCTGCACGAGGCCGGAGCACTGCTGGAGGCGAAGGCCGTGCACACGGGCCGGTCGGCGCGTAATCACCTGCGGGTCATGGCGGCCACCACCGGCATCGGCCGGCGTCGGGTTGACGAGGTGATCGAGATGGTCGGCCTGGCCGGCGTGGCCAGCCACCGGGCGGGCTCGTTCTCGCTGGGGATGGGCCAGCGCCTGGGGATCGCGTCCGCGCTGCTGGGAGACCCACAGACGCTGATCCTCGACGAGCCGGTCAACGGGCTGGACCCGGACGGCGTTCGCTGGATCCGCAATCTGCTGCGCCAGCTCGCGGACGAGGGCCGCACCGTCTTCCTGTCCTCGCACCTCATGAGCGAGATGGCGCTCACCGCCGACCATGTGATCGTGGTCGGGCGGGGCCGGTTGCTCCGCGATCAGTCCATGGCCGAGTTCATCGCGGCGGCCTCGGCCGAGACCGTCCGAGTCCGCTCGCCGCAGGCCCGCGAACTGGCTGGGCTGCTGGCGGGCGAGGGGGTCACCGTCCGCGACCCAGCTGACGGGGTGCTGGAGGTGGAGGGCCTGTCCTCGGATCGCATCGGCACCGTGGCGGCATCGGCGCAGATCACGCTCTATCAGCTGACGACGCTGGATGCGTCGCTCGAGGAGGCTTACATGTCCCTGACGGAAGACTCGATCGACTACCGCTCCCCAGCCGGACACCGCGCACCGGCCGCCGGGGTGGCCGCATGAGCAGCTCCGCGACCGTGACCGCGCCGGCCGCCGCACGGCCGGCCGCATCGGGCGCCGAGGCGCAGCCGGTCACGTTGCGCCGGGTCATCAGATCGGAATGGATCAAGTTCTGGACGCTCCGTTCCACCTGGGCGGTGCTCAGCGCGGCGGTCGCGGGGATGCTCGTCCTGGCTCTGGTCGTGGCCTACAACACCCGGCATCTCACCAGCAATCTCCAGGCCAACGACATCGCGCCGTCGTCCACCCTGCAGGGCTACTACCTGGCCCAGCTGCTGATCGGCGCCCTGGGGGTCCTGTTTGTCTCGGGCGAATATGGCACCGGCATGATCAGGTCAACGCTGGTCGCGGTACCGCGGCGGCTGCCGGTCCTGTGGGCCAAGCTGGTGGTATTCGTCGCGGTCACCGCCGCGTCGATGATCATCGTCTCGATCGTCGCGTTCGTGTGCGCGCAGGCCCTGCTGTCCCATTACCGGACTGGCTTTTCGCTCAGTGATCCCGGCGTCCTGCGGGTCGTCATCGGAACCGGGATCTATCTGACGCTGGTCGGCATGATCGGCGGCGCGCTGGGCTGGATCGTGCGCAGCACGCCGGGAGCCCTGGTGGCGTACTTCGCGGTCGTGCTGGTGCTGCCGGTTCTGTTCGGGGAGGCCCTGGGCAACTGGGGCAAGCAGGTGGCTCAGTTCCTGCCCAGTCAGGCCGGGGCCAGCTTCTCCACCAGCATGCCGGAGTCGTCTTACAGCCTGTCGCCGTGGGTTGGCCTGCTGGTGCTGGCCGGTTGGGTCGCCGTGGCGGTGGCCGTTGCGGCCGGGGTGCTCCGCCGGCGAGATGCCTAACTGCGGATACTGAGGTCATGCCCATCTCCTCTGCGTTGCTGCCCTCCTGGATGGCTGACAGCCAGCCGGGTCGCGGGCCAGCGCCGTCGGAGCGGGCCGAGCGGGCGGGCCGGCTGGCCCGCCATCCACTCGTCATGGATGTCACGGTCGCGGCCGCGGTGGCCGCGGGGACCGGGCTGGTGGATGCGTTCGGCTCGCTGGCCGGCGGCGCGGTGGGATGGGATCTGCTCCTGGCCGCGCCGCTGGTGCTCCGTCGGCCCCGGGCCCCCCGGGGCGCCGCGCGGGTCGCGGCGGGGTGGGGGGCGCCGGGCCCGCCGGATTCTGAACCGTGATGTAGCCGACGATCTTCTTCGCCATCCCTGGGTCATCCCTCCGCCAAGGACT
>CAXUJF010000806.1:0-2437 GCA_964250865.1 uncultured Streptosporangiaceae bacterium | reverse complement strand
CGGCCTCGGCCGGCGAGGCCCTGCCGGCCGCGCTGTACACCCGGTGGACGTCGCACTTCGGGGTGGACATCCTGGACGGCATCGGCATGACCGAGCTGCTGCACATCTTCCTGTCCAACCGGCCGGGCCAGGTCAAGGCGGGCACCACCGGGGTCGCGGTACCCGGCTACGACCTGCGCCTGCTGGATGAGAACGGCCAGGAGGTCGCGCCGGGCACGCCCGGCACGCTGTTCGTCCGCGGCGCGTCCACCGCCACCGGGTACTGGTCCCGGTACGACACCTCGCGCCAGGTGTTCCAGGGCGAGTGGCTGCGCACCGGCGATACCTACGTCCAGGACTCCGACGGCTACTACGCCTGCCTGGGCCGGACCGGCGACATGCTGAAGGCCTCCGGCATCTGGGTCAGCCCAGCCGAGGTCGAGGGGCGGCTGCTCGCCCACGAGGCGGTGGCCGAGGCCGTGGTGGTCGCCGCCCCGGACACCAACGGGCTGGAGAAGCCGGTCGCCTACGTGGTCCTGCAGCCCGGCCGTTCGGTCAGCGAGGACGACCTGATCGAGTTCTGCCGTCAGGGGCTGCCGTCGTTCAAGCGCCCCCGCAAGGTGGTGTTCGTGCCCGGTTACCCGACCACCGCCACCGGCAAGGTCCGCCGGGTCGAGCTGCGCCGGATGGCCACCACGATCCTGGTGCCCAGTGACCCGCCGTCCGAGCCCGTGCCAAAGTAGACCCTTAACGACGAGGGAGACGTGATGGGCCTGCACTGGCGCAAGGAGGACACGCCCCGCTGGGACACCGGCAAACAGCGGATGTTCGGTCCCGCGGAGCTGGCCGCGGTCGGCTTCACCGCACCCGCGCCGGACGAGCCGATGGCCAACGAGTGGTGGCGGGTCAGCGACGACGACGGCACCGTGCTGGGTTACGGCTGGCTCGACAGCGAGTGGGGCGACGCGGAGATCACCTTCCTGGTCGACCCGGCCCGGCGCGGCGCCGGGGTCGGCGCGTTCATCGTCAACCAGCTGGAGGCCGAGGCGGCCACGCGCGGGCTGAACTACATCTACAACGTGGTGCCCAGCAGCCACCCGGACCCGGCCTGGATGATCGGCTGGCTGCACGCGCTCGGCTTCAGCAACGGCCACGGCGACCTGCGCCGCCGGGTCCGGCACGCCAGCCCGGCGTGAGCCGCGGGCCGCGGTCACCGTCCCTCGCCGTCGCCGCGCTCTGCCTGGTCCAGTTCACCGATGTGCTCGGCGTGACGGTGGTGGTCACCTCCCTGCCGTCCATGCTGTCGAGCCTGCACGCCGCTCCGTCCGGCAGCACGCTCATAGCCACCGGGTACGCCATGTTCTTCGGCGGCCTGCTGATGCTGGGGGCCAGGCTCGGTGACCGCTTCGGCCACCGCCGGACGATCCTGGTCAGCCTGGCCGTGCTGGCGGCCGGCGGGGTGGTGGCCGCCACCGCCTCGTCGGTGATCACGCTGGCCGCGGGCCGTTGCCTGCAGGGGGCGGCCGCGGCGGCGTCGGTGCCGTCCGCGCTGCGGCTGCTGACCACGGTGACCGAGGAAGGACCGCCGCGGCGGCGGGCCATCGCCGCCTGGAGCGCGGCGGGCGCGGCCGCCGGGGCCAGCGGCTTCGTGATCGGCGGCATCGTCACCGACCTGGCCAGCTGGCGGTTCGTCTTCTGGGCCTATCTGCCGCTGGCCATCATCCTGGCCGCCGCCATCGCCCTCTCGGTCCCAGCTGACGCCGGCGGCACGTCGGCGACGTCGCTCAACCTGGCCGGGTCAGCCCTGTTCACCGGGGCGGTGATGGCCTTCGTCGTCGGCTCCACCGTCATCACGACTCCCCGCTGGCGGACGGCCGGCGGCCTCCTGCTCGGCGCCTGCGTGGTGCTGCTGGGGGCCTTCGTGGCCGCCGACCGCCGGGCGGCCGCGCCCTTGCTGCCCTACCCGCTGATCAGCGGGCACCATCTCCGCCAGGGGGCCCTGGGCTCCTTCCTCAACACCGCGACCACCAGCTCGGTGATCACGCTGGTCACGCTCTACCTGCAGGACACGCTGCACCGGACGTCGCTGGCCGCGGCGGCCACGCTGCTGCCGCTCAGCCTGCTCGTCATCGTGGGCTCGGCGGCGTCGGTCCGGCTGCAGCGGCGGCTGTCCCCGCAACGAATGATGGCGACCGGTCTGGTGGTCATCGCGGCGGCCGACGCGGCCCTCATCCCGGCGGCCCGGTCGGCGTGGGCGGTGCCGGTGTGCGCCGGGGTGGCCGGGCTGGGCATCGGGCTGTCTTCGGTCCCCGCCACCGGCCTGGGCACCGACGTGGCCGAGCGCTGGCGTGGCGGCGCGTCGGGCATCATCAACACCGCAGCTCAGCTCGGCAGCGCGGTGGGGATCACCGTGCTGCTGCTGATCGCCTCGTTCTCCAGCGGCCTGCCCGCCCCGGGC
>CAXUJF010000805.1:0-2441 GCA_964250865.1 uncultured Streptosporangiaceae bacterium | reverse complement strand
GCGCCAGGCCGGTGAGCAGCGTCGCGGCGCCGACGCCCAGCGCGGCCAGGGCCACCCGCCGGCCGCGGTCTTTCCCGGCCAGCCGCGCGGCCAGCAGCGCACCCGGCAGGGCCCCGATGCCCAGGCAGGCGACCAGGATCCCGTAACCCTCGCTGCCCAGGTGCAGCGACTCGGCCGAGAACTCCGGGAAGTAGGCCGTGGTGGTGACCACGGTGGTGCTGAGCGCGGCGAGCAGCATGCAGGACCTGATCGGGCCGCTGTGGAAGGCGAAGCGCGCGGCCACCCGGGGGGCTGAGGTCCGCTGGGCCCGTTCCGCGGCGGTGGCCGCGTACTGCGGGGTGTAGATGGCCAGCACGATCAGCGGGCCGACGTAGGTCCCGGCGTTGAAGAAGAAGCAGGCCGCCGGGCCCAGCAGGCCCGTCGAAGGCGTTGATCAGCCCGGTCAGGAAGCAGATGCCGTAGATCGCCGCCAGCGGCGGGTTCCGGCCCCGGCAGATCACCCCGAGGGCCGGGCCCGCCCCCCCCGCCGCCCCCCCCCCCCCGGGGGGGGGCCCCGCCCCGGCCGCCCCCCCCCCCCGCCCCCCCCCGCGACCAGGGCCAGCGACTGGGTGACGAGCAGCACCGACCGGGCGTCCCGCCGGTCCAGCAGGGCACCGGCGAACACGCCCAGCAGCAGGCCCGGGCCCAGGGTGGCGACGGGAATCAGGGCCAGCGCGACCCCGCTGTGGGTTTCCAGGTACACCACCCACGCGGCCCCGATGGTCTGCGTCTGCACCCCGGCGCTGGACAGCGCCTGGGAGAAGAACCAGGACCGGTAGGCGGGATCCCGGAGCGGCCCGGGCGCCGGGTCCATCAGTGTCGTGGATGAAGCGGTCGATGATCCAGCGGGTGACGCGGCGGATGAATTGTTATCGGTCGGCTGCATTTCGAACCAGATTATGGACAACTCGTTATTTAGCGCAACTATCTACCTGCGCCGCGGCTCAGGCGATTTCGCGGGTGCCGGCGCCCACGCGGGCCAGGATCGAGGTGGCCAGTTCGGCGGCCTGGTCCCTGATCTCCGGGATCGCGGTGCTCTCCCAGAGCTCGCCGCGCCGCAGTGAGCCGAGCGTCCAGGCGGGCAGGTCGCCGGCGGCCGCGCCGGCGGCCGAGCTAAGGCGGCCGTCCGGATGGGTGGCGAAGCCCAGGCCGAGGGAGTCGCGACGGGCCGACCCACGGGCCAGCAGCGCGCGGACCAGCGGGTCGTCGCCGGGATCGGGGGTGGCGGAACGGCCGGTGCAGTTGATCACCAGGTCGGCCCGGACGGTGGTGCCGTCGCTGAGCCCAACGGCCAGGCCGCTGTCGCGGTCACCGTCGCGGTCCTCGGCCTCGGCGACCGACGCGGCGCGGACGGTGAGCACGCCTTGAGCCTGGCCGGCCGCCATCCATGCGCCCAGTTCCGGGGCCATCCGGTGCCGGACGCGTTCCCAGCGCCGCTGGCCCTGGGCCAGCAGCCGGCGACGGTTGGGGTCGTCCAGGCGCGACCAGAGCTGCTGGGTGACCGGCCGCAGGCTGTCAACCGCCGTGCGCCAGTCGCCGTCGAGCGCGCGGATTCGGTCGAAGACCAGCCGCCGGGCGCTCGCGGCGGTGAACGCGGTCTCGGGCAGCGGCCGTGGCTGCGCCGCGGGCGGGTCGGGGACGTGGGCCAGGGGCAGCAGCCCGTGCCGGGAGACCGTGTGGAGCTGGCAGTGGCCGTAGTTGATGGCCACGTCGATCATGGTCAGCCCGGAGCCGACCAGCAGCACGGTCGACCCCGCGGGCAGCTCGGGCAGCCCGCCGGGAGGCCACGGGTCGGCCACGAACCGGGGTGAGCGGGCCAGCGCCGCGGGGACCCAGTTGGTGGTGGCCGCGCCGTGGCCCAGGGCGAGGACCACGGCGTCGGCCGGCAGTACCTGGCCATCGGCCAGCGTGACCGTGACGGCCTCGTCGCGGCGGCGCAGGTCCACGGCCCGGCTCCGGCGCTGGGTCCAGGTGACGCCGGGTGCCGCCGCCAGCTGCCGGCCGAGGGTGTCGGCCAGGTAACGGCCGAACACGGCCCGTGGCGCGAAGCCGCCCGCCGGGAAGCCCGGGTCATGGTTGGCCCGCAGCCAGTGGACGAAGTGACCGGGCTCGTCCGGGAGCACGCTCATCCCGGCGGCCGGGACGTTGAGCCGGTGCTCGTGGTTTCCGGTCGAGTAGGCCACGCCCCGGCCGAGCTGACCCGGTTCGACGATATCGAGGGTGAGCGGCACGCCGGTGGCGGCGGCCCGGCGACTGAGGTGCAGCGCGGCCAGGGCTCCGCTGGCTCCGCCGCCTACCACCACGACCTGCAATTCATTCCCTCCCGATCGAATAAGTAGACAATACCTGCAGTGTGAGTCAGATGGGGTGAGGCCTCCGGTGGGGGCCGGGCGGGATGAGCC
>CAXUJF010000804.1:0-2451 GCA_964250865.1 uncultured Streptosporangiaceae bacterium | reverse complement strand
TGAAAGCTGACGCCTTCCTCGCGGAGCAGGACCCGCAGGCCCTCGTGGCTGATGTCGTCGACCACCCCCTCGGCCACCAGGAAATCCGCCAGCTTGGCCAGGCTCCAGGTGGAAAACGGCAGGTCATGCTCGGCCGGCCTGGACTTGGCGACCTTCTTGATCTCCCGCCGCTGGCCGAGCGCGAACCTCGGCGGATGGCCGCCCTTGTACTTCGGATACAGCGAACCGAACCCGTCGGCGTTGAAGTTCCGGATCACATCCCGCACCCGGTCCTCACTGGTGAAGGCCACTTTCGCGATCGCGGCAGCGTCCATGCCCTGGGCGGACAGCAGCACCATCTGGGCCCGCCGCCAGGTCACCACCGATCCGCTGCCCCGGCGGATGATCCGCACCAGCCGCTGTCCCTCATCATCGTCGATCTCACGAACCCGCAGGCGTTCCGACACCCGGCCCAGTCTCGGGGATCAGCGCCCGCGAGGAAAAGGCCCCAGCCGGGGCAACCTAACCTGCTACGGCACTAGCTTGCGGACAGGCGCGGCTCGCCAGGCGAGCCCGCCGGCGGGCGGAAGGCGGCGAACGGGTTGGTCACCACCAGGTGCCGCTGCACGAACCGGTACAGCGTGGCGGGCCGGCCGCCGGCTGAGGTGGGGCGGGCGGCTTCCTCGGTCGGCTCGATGACCCCCCGGCGGGTCAGGATCCGCTGCAGGTTGGTGGCCGAGATCGAGTGCCCGACCGAGGCGGCGTAGATGTCCCGGAGCTGGGCGATGGTGAACGTCTCCGGGGCCAGGGCGAAGCCGATATTGGTGTAGGAGAGCTTGGCCCGCAGCCGGTCCCGGCCCGACTCGGCCAGCGACCCGTGGTCGAACGCGGTCGGCGGCAGCCCGGCCAGCGGATGCCACGCGGTGTCCGGCGGCACCCGCGGCTCGTGGCCGGCGGAGACCAGGGCCAGGTAGGCGGTGGCCAGCACCCGCCCGCGCGGATCGCGCTCGGGGTCGGACCGGGTCTCCAGCTGTTCCAGGTGCGCGATGTCGGTCAGGTCGACCTTGGTGGCCAGGTGCCGGCTCAGTGAGGTGCCGAGCCGTTCACCGCCGGCCAGCGGGCCGCCCGGCAGCGCCCACCGGCCCTCGAACGGCCCGCTGGCCCGCTGCCACAACAGGACCTGCAAGCGGCCCTGGCGAACCTGGAGCACCACGGCCAGCACGTCGTGGGCGAACCGGGGCTGATCACTGCGCACGCAGGCATGGTATCCAGCCAGCTCCCCCGCCGTCGGTCACCTGCCGTCCACCCGTGGTCGGTTTTTGACTCGGAGACGAAAACAGTTTTATACTCCGAGTCTAAAACCTCGTTGGCCGCGGCCGGGACGGCAAGGACGGCAACGGCGGCGAGGACCACGAGGTCGTTGAGGCGAACGGCGAGAGGAGTTCGGAGTGGACGAGTGGGCTCGTGAGGTCAAGCGGCTGGCCCGGGAACGGGACGCGGTGATCCTGGCGCACAACTACCAGTCCCCCGAGATCCAGGACGTGGCGGACCACGTGGGCGATTCGCTGGCGCTGTCCCGGCTGGCCGCGGCCAGCACCGAGCAGACGATCGTGTTCGCCGGGGTCTACTTCATGGCCGAGACGGCCAAGATCCTGGCGCCGGGCAAGACCGTGCTGATCCCGGAACGGCAGGCCGGCTGCTCGCTCGCGGACACGATCACGGCGGACCAGCTACGGGCCTGGAAGGCCGAGCACCCCGGGGCCGCGGTGGTGGCCTACGTGAACACGTCGGCCGAGGTCAAGGCCGAGGCCGACCTGTGCTGCACGTCGTCCAACGCGGCCGACATCGTGGCCTCGGTCCCGGCCGACCGCGAGGTGCTGTTCCTGCCGGACCAGTTCCTCGGCGCGTACGTCCAGCGGGTCACCGGCCGGGACAACGTGCACGTCTGGATGGGCGAGTGCCACGTGCACGCCGGCATCAGCCCGGGCGAACTGCGCCGCAAGGCCGCGAGCACGCCCGAGGCCGAGCTGTTCATCCACCCCGAGTGCGGCTGCTCGACCGCCGCCCTGTGGCAGACCCAGCAGGGCGACCTGCCGCGGGAACGGACCAGGATCCTGTCCACCGGGGGCATGCTCGACGCCGCCCGGTCCACCACGGCCGGGACCGTGCTGGTCGCGACCGAGACCGGCATGCTGCACCAGCTGCGGCGGGCCAACCCCCGGGTGCGGTGGGAACCGGTCAACCCGGCCGCGGTGTGCCGGTTCATGAAGATGACCACCCCGGACTCGCTGCTGCGCTGCCTGCGCGACGGCACCACCGAGGTGCACGTGCCGCCCGAGATCGCGGCGCGGGCCCGCCAGGCGGTCCAGGCCATGATCGGCACCGGCGCACCGGGCGGGACCGGCACGCCCGCGGGGACCGGCGCACCGTCGGGGGCTGCGCCGGCCCCAGTCGGGGTGTCCGCTCCTACCC
>CAXUJF010000803.1:0-2455 GCA_964250865.1 uncultured Streptosporangiaceae bacterium | reverse complement strand
GGTGCAGGCCGATATCGCTGAGCAGGGCATCGTGGATCTGCACGACCTGCTGCGGCGCGACCGCGCGGACGTAGTCGATGGCTTCGCCGAACTTCATCCACGGGCCGCTGGTGGGCAGCAGCAGCGTGGTCACGGCGGCGTCGGGCAGGTGGTAGGCGTCGCCGGGGTGGTAGACGGTGCCGTCGAGCAGGTAGCCGACGTTGGCCACGACCGGGATCGCGGCGTGGATGAGCGCGTGCTCGCTGCCGTGCACGGTGATGTCGAACGAGCCCAGCTTGAGCTCGTCACCGGCGGCGACGGCGTTGAACTGGTCCGGGCCGGCCGCGAACAGGTGGCGCAGGGCCTCGGGCGCGTAAAGCTTCAGGTCCGGCCGGTCGGCCAGCGCGGCGTTGATCGCTTCCTCGTGGACGTGGTCGGCGTGCTCATGGGTGATCAGGATGACGTCGCCGCCGGCGATGATCTCCGCCGCGCCCGGTGAGAACGAGCCCGGGTCGATGACGATCGACGTGCCGTCCTTCTCCGCCACCACGCAGGCGTGCTCGTGCTTGGTCAGCTTCACCGTTCAGCCTCCTCCTGAGAAGTGACAGCCCTGGTCCACGTTCGGACACTACCGGAGTGGGCGTCCGGCCCCGATGGACCGTTGCGGTTGGGCGACTTTCTGCTGTCCCTATTGACACCGGTACGTCACTCGGAAATCATGCAGTAATCGATTACTTGGCTGATCACAAGATTGTGCAGGAGACCGCAAGCAACGGTGCGAGCGGGAGGAATCAGCAAGGTCCATGCGAAGCAGCCCACGGCTGACCACGCGCAGCACAGCGCCGGGTCGCATGGCCGTACCGCCGATCTTCCCCGGATCGGAACGGCGTCATCTGGGCCTGGGCGGCGGCCTTACCCGGCCCCGCCCCGGCTCCCGCCCGCATTCAGCGACACGTCATCCATACATCAGACTTACTGACTCGTTGCCGGGCCCGCGAGGTCCTCGGCAGCGCCGGGCGTTAACGCCAGGAAGGAAGGCACGGCATGAGCGATGAGGCACAGCGTGCGCGCGGGAACGCGGGACCAGGACCAGACACTTCGGGCCGGCCGATGATGAGCCGGCGGAAGTTGCTGTCGGCTGGCGCCGCGGCGGCCGTGGCCGGGCCGCTGCTGGCCGCGTGCGGATCCTCGTCCGGTAGCGGCAGCAGCGGTTCCAAGGGCGACGACGTGCTGACCATCGGGCTGCCGGTGACGCCGAAGGACCTGAGCCAGACGACCAAGTACCTGCAGGCCTTCGAGAAGAAGACCGGCATCCACGTCAACTCGTTCACCACGAACACCGCCACCAACACCTGGGTCTCGGTGTTCCAGGAGATCTCCACCCGGCTGGCGGGCGGGCAGCCGATGGACAGCGCGTACATCGCCACCGAGGGCATGCGGCTGTTCGAGGAAAAGAACGTGGTCGTGCCCCTGGACAGCTACATCGCGTCCGACAAGGCGGAGATCGACGGCTTCTACGCCGACGTCAACCCGACGCTGCTGGCCAACTTCCGGCAGCTGGACAACATCCAGGGACACACCTACTTCATCCCGATCGGCTACAACGTCATGTCGATCTGGTACGACCGCAAGCTGTTCTCCCAGCTCGGCCTGAAGGAGCCCGCCCCCGGCTGGACCTGGAACGACTTCCTGACCGCGGCGACCAAGATCACATCGGGGTCCAGCCGGCTGGGCTTCTCGGTCGGGGCCCCGACCCCGGGCCCGTTCACCGACGTCTATCCCTGGATCCTGACCAACGGCGGCCAGATCCTCAACGCCGACCAGTCCAAGGCCGTGGCCGACAGCCCGGCCAACATCGAGGCGGCCACGTTCGCCCGCAACCTGGTGGCCAAGAAGCTGGTCAACCAGCCCGGTGGCACCTACAACGCCTTCAATGAGGCCGCCGCGGGCAAACTGGGCATGTTCGGCGCCGGCATCTGGCCCAACAGCGCCATCCCGCTGGCCCAGAGCGCCATCAACAGCCAGTTCGCCATCGTGCCCTGGCCGACGCAGGTCAAGGGCGGCACCCCGGTCGGGGTGGGCGGGTTCCCGATGTTCAAGTCGACCAAGAACAAGAAGGCGCTGTGGGAGTTCATCAAGTACACGGTGTCCGAGGAATTCCAGCAGGGTCCGGTGGTCAACTTCGGCGGGGACATGCCGATCCGCCAGTCGGCGGCGCGCAGCCAGACGTTCCTGAAGAACTTTCCGCCCGGGACTGAGCACTTCAGTGACGAGCTGTCCTACTCCACCATGATCGTCGGCGTGCCGAACGGCAGCGCGGTGGAGAGCGAGATCAGCACGATCTGGGAGCAGATCCTCACCGGCTCGGTCTCCCCCAGCGCCGGGATGAAGTCCATGCAGACCAACGTGGCCGGCCTGATGACGCAGCAGGTCTGACCCAGAGGAGTCGACGTGCGGGTCCGCTCCAACAAGACAC
>CAXUJF010000802.1:0-2465 GCA_964250865.1 uncultured Streptosporangiaceae bacterium | reverse complement strand
GGCTCGTCGCTGTCGGTCGGCTCGTCGCCGACGATGACCGTGCCGCCGTGGTTCCAGGTCATGTAGCGCCAGGTCAGATTGATGATCGCGGATACCCGGTTCCGGCCGCCGAGCAGGTAGAACAGGTGCAGGCCGAGCCAGCCGAGCCAGGCCAGCGTGCCGGTCAGGTCCGGGCCCTTGGCCAGCTCGATGACCG
Organism: uncultured Streptosporangiaceae bacterium; assembly: GCA_964250865.1. Lineage (GTDB taxonomy): Bacteria > Actinomycetota > Actinomycetes > Streptosporangiales > Streptosporangiaceae > Bog-532. Next base: position 2,269 of record CAXUJF010000802.1, on the reverse strand, counting down.
CGGACCGGCGGCCGATCGTGGCGGCTTGGCCCTTGTCGTGGTAGTGGAACGTCTCGGTGGGCTGGCCGGCTTCCAGCCGCAGAATCTGCTGGGCCGCGTGCAGGCCCATCTGGATCGCGGGCTGGGACAGCTGCGGGGTGGGATTGTCGGTGACGAGCCCGATGTCGCCGACGGCGAAGATGCGGTCCTGGTCCTTGACCCGCAGGTCCGGCCCGGTCTCGACGCGGCCGTTGTGGCCCTGCGGCAGCCCCCACGACTTCGCCTCGGGCGGGGCGGCCACGCCCGCGGTCCACACGGTGATGTCACTGTGCAGGTCCCGGCCGTCCTTGAGGATGACCCGGTCCGGGGTGACCTCGGCGATCGCGGTGTCGACCTGGACGTCGACCCCGCGCTGGACCAGCTGCTTGCGGGTGTAGGCGCGGAGCTTCTTGTCGAACGGGCCGAGCAGCTCGGACTGCATCTCGACCACGCGGACATGGATGCGGGAGGAGTCGACGTCGGGAAAGGTCTGGCGGAGCACCCCATCGCGCAGCTCGGCGATCGTTCCGGCCAGCTCCACGCCGGTGGCGCCGCCGCCGACCATGGTCACGGCCAGACTGGCGCCCGGTGCCCCTTCACTCAGCCGCTCCACGTCGGCCATGAACCGGTCCCGCAGCGTCACCGCGTCGTGGCGGGTGTAGAGGCCGTAGGTGAACTTGTCGGCTCCCTTGATGCCGAAGTGGGACGCGGACACGCCGGTGGCCAGGACCAGGTAGTCATAGCCGATCCGGCGGCCGTCAGCCAGCGTGATCTGCCGCGCCTCCGGGTCGATCACGGTCAGCTCGCCGCGGTCGTACCTGGCGTGGTGCTCGCGGGCGTAGCCGCCGACCGCGTAGGACACGTCACCAGGGTTCAGGCCTCCGGTCGCCACCTGGTACAGCAGTGGCTGGAACGTGCTGTACAGGTGCTTGTCGAGGAGCGTGACGCGGTACCCGGACTGCTTCAGGCCCTTGACCGCGTTCAAGCCAGCGAACCCGGCCCCCACCACCACGACGCGTGGCGCAGTGGACGGGCGGTTACCTGTCGTCTCCAGAGTCATGACGATCCTCTCCCCGAGCCGGTCCGGCGGAAACCGCGGTCTGCGCGGAGCCGGATGTTCCGGTGCTCGGCGTGCCTTCGGCCCGCTCGGGCATCTTCTCATCCTCGGGGACGGCGGTTACGTGCACGTCAACGGTTTCATACTTACTGCGGTCCTGAGCCTGGGCGTACATCTCGTAGGCCCGGGCGTCTTCCGTGGTCAGCGGGGGCGGGTCCAGGCTGCGCGGCCACAGCTTGCGGACCCAGACCACGTTGGCTTCGGCTACGTACAAGGTGGCTTCGGCCTGCAGGTACAGCCACGCGATCAGGCCCAGCACCACGCCGATCGTCTGCCCGTAGAGCGACTGGCTGTGCACGAGTTCGTGGGTGACGTAGTAGCCACCGACCAGCTGCAGGATCTGCCAGACGATGCCGCCGCTCAAGGCCCCGGGCCGCAGCTCGCGCCAGGTGATGGCCTTGGCCGTGGCCAGCCGGAAGGCCAGCCAGAACAGGCCGATGTTGAACACCAGCGTCACGGCCGTGCCCGCGGCCTTGAGCGCGAAGCCGGGCAGGAACGTGGCCGCGCTGACGAAGCCGGAGGCCACCGAGGCGGCGATCTCGCCCAGGCCCACAACCAGGATCAGGGCGAAGCTGCGCAGCCAGGACCAGGGGAACCGGGGACGGTGTTCCCTGGGCACCTCCCACACCGAGTTGAGCGCGTTCTGGATCGCGTTGGCCACACCGCGGGTGCCGAGCACGGTCAGGATCACGCCGAAGACCAGCGCGGGGCCGGTCTCGTTGAACGACTTGATGCTGTTCTGCAGCAGCGAGCCGAAGCCCGGGTAGTCGGTGAGCGCGGAGCTGATCACCTTGTCCTGCAGGGACTGGTTGTCCCGCAGCACGATGTTCAGCACGGTGAACAGGATCAGCAGCACCGGGAAGATCGACACGAAGGCGTAGTAGGCGATCAGCGCGGCCAGGTTGCCCGCCTGATCGTCGTTGAACTTCTTCCACACCCCGACCACGAACGACAGGCCGGGCAGCCGCTTCTGGAACTGGTCGACGAGCTTGATCGTCTTCTGGGCCGGATTCATCGCGGGTGGGGATACCCAGGCAGAAATGGTCTATGTCGCCAGAAGAGCAGTCAGCGGTAGATGGCCACGAGCTCCGGGTCCAGGCAGATCGGGCTGGACGGAGCCGGGGTGGCCTGGAC
>CAXUJF010000801.1:0-2473 GCA_964250865.1 uncultured Streptosporangiaceae bacterium | reverse complement strand
GCCATTGCCAGTCTTGGGCGTGCCCGTCCGGCTCGCCGGATCAGACACGGGGTGCCCGGTCAGGTGCGGAGGATCAGCCACTTGCCGCCGATGGCCACCGCGGTCAGCGTGCCGCCCAGCCAGAACAGGAACCAGATGAAGCGCGGGATCAGCGTCTTGCTCTGGAGGATCCCGGCGTCGCCGGCGGCCAGGCCATCATCGAGCAGGCCGCGGACGCCGGACAGGAGCAGCAGCCACGCGATGGCGTAGGCCGCGACGACCTGGACCCCCGGCGGCGTGTAATGGACGATCAGGAAGACCAGGCCCCCCGCGACGATCACCGTGAAGACACCGAACTTCGTGGTCACGGTGAGCAGCAGCAGGGCCAGCAGGAACAGGGCGATCCAGAGCACCTCGACGATGTGGCCGGTCTCGATCATCTTGGCGGCGCCCAGCCCGAACAGGCTGGGGCCGAGGTAGCCCAGTACGCCCGCGAAGACGTATCCCAGCCAGCCGATGCCGGGCGGGGGTGATGTTGACCCGGTGGCGTCCGAATTGAGCTTGATGCCGCCGACCTTCTGGAAGGTCATGGCCATCCCGGCGGCGTGCGCTCCCTCGTGGGCCATGAGCGCGCCGTGCTCGAAGAACCGCCACAGCACGTTCAGCCCCACCACGGCGAGGGCGGCCAAGCCGATGAGCGTGGCGGCGGCACCGGACAACGGGACCTGAGTGGCGGTCACACTTTGACGGTAAATCCGCCGCTTTGCCCCGTCTAGCCTGCGCAGTCCCCGTCTAGCCTGCGCAGTCCCCGTCTACGCCTGCGCGGCCAGAACTCCCTGGACGTACTCGAACTCGGTCGCGTACACGTGGGCCGACTTGACCACCATGATCAGCCGGCCCATCGGCCGGTCCAGCGCGGCCGCCACCCGCTGCTGCAGGGCCGCCAGTTCGACCAGGTTGCCGTAACCCTTGGCCCCGAAGTCGATGCTGTGGCAGTAGGCCACCAGATCGACCGCGCCGTCCGGGAGCCAGAAGTCGAGCAGGCTGACGCACGGGATGTACGTGCTGTCGGTCAGCGGCTGGAACGTGGTGATCGACGCTGACCGGCTGGCCGGGTCGTGCCGGAGCCGGTCGATGACCCAGGCGATCTGGTCCCGGCCGGTGTGGTCGTAGTCGAACAGCCGGGTGGCGTAGCTGTCCGCGTCGCCCAGCGCCGCCACCCGAGAATGGTCGGCGAAGTTGGCCCGCATCCAGGCCAGCCGCTTCGGCTCGGCATAGCGGGCGATGATCTCATCGTCCGGATCAGGCCCGCTGACGGCCAGCGTGACCAGGGACAGCTCCCGGACCGGCCGGTCGTCGTAACGGCTGCCGATGCCCTCGGCCAGGATCTTGCCCGCGATCGCCAGCCACGCCGCGCCCAGGCTGGCCGCCGTCAGGACCTGCGGCTCGTCCCGGGCCAGCGGAGTCGTCACCACCGCATCGTAACCGGCTCACTTCCCCCAGGTGGACCAGGCCGCGTCCAGCATGTCCACCAGGCGAGTAAACGTCGCGTCGACGGACTGGGGCAGGCCGAACCCGCCCACCGCCTCGATCGACACGAAGCCGTGCAGCGTCGCCCGCATCATCCGGACCGCGTCGATCATGTCGTCGCCCTCGATCCGGTAGCCCTTCAGCACCGCGGCCAGCAGGCCGATCGCCGCGTCGCTGGCCGCGATGTACTCGGTGTCTCCCGGGATGGGGGCGTGCACGGTGGCCGCGTAACGGCCGGGGTGGGCCGTGGCGAACGCGCGGAACGTGGTGGCGATGGCGTGCAGCGCATCCCGCCCGGCCAGGCCCGCTGCGGCCGCGGCCATCGCCGCGGTGAGCTCGCGTACGCTCAGCACGGAAACGTCGCGTTTGACCGCCTCCAGCCCGTTGACGTGCTTGTACAAGCCGGGCAGGGACACCCCGCAGCGGGCCGCCACGGCGGCCAGGGTGAGCCGGTCGAACCCCATCTCGTCCGCGACCACGGCCGCCTGGGCCGCGATCCGCTCCCGGTTCAGTCCGGCTCGGGGCATAGGATCCGCTCCCGGCCGGCCCGCGGCGACCCGCCGGCCCGCAGTGACCCGCTGGGGAGCCGGCCCAGGGCCACGCCCATGCCGGTCACCCAGATCAGCAGGGCCACACCAGCCACGTACGCCGCCCAGGAAAGGTCCTGGATCAAGAACAGGTAGGCCACCCCGGACACGGTGATGGCTGCGGCCAGGGTCAGGCTCACGTAACGCAGCCAGCGCGGCAGCGGGCCCGTCGGTGCGGTCAGGGCCACGGTGGCCGAGGCCAGCACGGCCAGCGCGAACATCTTGACCCCGTCCAGGCGGTTGATCGCCTCCCACAGCAGGCTGATCCGGCCTGCGGCGTGGTCCGGTAGGGCCCATCCGGCCAGCATCACGCCCAGAGCGTACTGCGTCACCGAGATCAGCGCCGCGACCGTCCCGGCCACCGCGATCACCCGGGC
>CAXUJF010000800.1:0-2476 GCA_964250865.1 uncultured Streptosporangiaceae bacterium | reverse complement strand
CGCTCACTGCGGCAGTGCCTGGCATCACTTGAGGCTTTACGTTTGGGCCTCGCTTGATCCTTTCCACGCCCTAGGCGGTTTATGGGTGATCGTGCTGCCGTGTAGTGCGGGGCCTGGGGTTGGTCAGTTTTGCTGCCAGGTGACGGTGAAGTGGTCGATCTGGCGGATGGGGACGCTGGCAGTGATGTCGGGCGGGGTAAGGGCGGCCAGGCCGGGCAGGCGGGTGAACAGGGTGCTCAGCGCGACTTCGCCGTGGAGTCTGGCAAGGGGGGCACCGAGGCAGAAGTGGGCTCCGGCAGCGAAGCTCAGGTGAGGATTGGGTTCGCGGTTGATGTCGAATCGGTCGGGGTCGGAGAAGGTGGAGGGGTCACGGTTGGCGGCGGCCAGGAACAGGAGCCGCGGCTGCCCGGCCGGGCAGGTGACGCCGTGGATGTCAGCGTCGGTCTGGGGGGTTGCTCCGGTGAAGGTCGTCGGGGTGATCAGCCGCAGCATTTCCTCCACGGCGCCGGGCCAGCGCTCGGGATCTTCCTGCAGTGCGGCCACGGCGCTGGGGTGGGTGCAGAGCAGGTGGGTGCCCAGGGTGAGCAGGGTGGTGGTGGTCTGGTGCCCGGCGAGGACGAAGAAGATGCAGTTCGCAATGAGGTCCTGGCGGTCCTCCCCGTCTGCGTGCCTGTTGGCTAGGGCGGTCATCAGGTCATCGGCTGGTGCTGCGGCGCGCTGGTCGAGCAGCTCGGCGAAGTAAGAGAGCATCTGCTGGGTCGCGTCGTTGGCGCCCTGGACCGGGGTGCGGTCGTTGTCACGCTGGCGGGCGAAGCCGCGGTTGAGGGTGGCCAGTGCATCGCCGAGCCAGTCCCGGTCCTCGGGCGGGACACCGAGCACATCGTTGATCACGGTGAACGGCAGCGGCCGGGCGAAGCCGGTAACCAGGTCCATACTCCCTGCGGCGGCTGCCTGATCGATCAGCGCGGTGGCCCGCCCGGCGATGATGGCCCGGTAACGCTCGACCCGGCGGGCGGTGAACAGGCCGCCGAAAGCGTCCCGGACGCGGCGGTGCCGGTCGCCGTCCAGCCGGATCATCCACCGCCGGAGCAGCTGGAATGCCGGGTCCGGGGAGGGCGGGATGGTCGGTGCCGCAAACCGTGGGTCGCGCAGCACGTCGCGGACGAACGGGTACTGGCAGCCGGGTAGCGGGGAGCCGCGCAGGATCACGTGCGGGTCGGCGCGGCCGGCCGGGGAGAACAAGGCACCCATCAGGTCGAACTCGGTCCCGGCAGCGGTGGGCGGCCCGGGCGGAGTGTTCATGAGGTGCACAGTAGCCCGGTTCCGCCATCAGCGCGGACGGCGTGGCTGCTGGGCGGCGTAGGCCTTGTAGCGGTTGATCTCCCTGGTGGTGGTGCGGGGCACGACGGCGATGGTCTCGCCGCCGGTGACGACCGTGAAGTGGTCACTGTCGGCGGTCACGGTAACGGTCTTGCGGGCGTGGATCATGCCGACATGGATCTTCTGCTTGGCAACCATGATGCTGCCGCGCTCAGAGACCCGCCGCCAGACAGTCACCGGTCCGATGCCGGGCAGCGCATCCTGCCGTCGCTGCCCATCGCCCGCGATGCAGTGCTCGACCTGGCGCTCTGGCAGTCCAACAACCGCCGCCACGCCGGGAACGCCTGGCACGAGACCGACTATATCTTCACCACCCGTACCGGACAGCCCGTCGAACCACGCGAAAGAGATCCTCGGGCACGCCCGGATTACCACGACGCTGGCCATCTACACATCCGGCGATGAAGACGATCAGCGCTCAGCGCTGGACCAGATCTATGACCTGATATTTCAGCGACCAGAAAAGCAGTGATGTTGTCAGCTGCTGTTGTCACGGACGGTCACACGGACTTCGCTGAGGCTCTGACCTGGTGGGGCTACGTGGACTTGAACCACGGACCTCTTCCTTATCAGGGAAGCGCTCTAACCGACTGAGCTATAGCCCCAGATTGTGCCCGCTGAACGGGCACGCCGGGAAAGGCTACCGCATTGTGCGGGCTACTGCAGAATCAACGGTGACCTGCCCGCCCAGGATGCGGCGGACAGGTTATTCGGTCTCCCGGAGGGTCACCTCAACGCCGCCGATTAGGTGGGAAGTGAGGTTGTAGATCAGCGACCCCACGGTGCAGAACGCGGTGATCAGGAACACGTTCAGCACACCCAGCAGTGCGGTGTAGCTGAGGATCGTGGACGCTGACAGATAGTGCGAGATGTTAATGCCGCCCGTGCCCTGGCCGGAGGTTACGTTGCTCAGGGAGTTCTGGATGGCGTCGAACACACCCAGGCCCGACAGCGTGGCGTAGAGCAGGGCCACGGCCGCGAACAAGATGACGAAGCAGGCCAGCGAGATCATGAAGCTGAACTTCATGACCGACCAGGGCTCGAAGCGGGACACCATCAGGTGGGCCTGGCGCGCGGCCGTGCTGGCCTTCTTGTC
>CAXUJF010000799.1:0-2500 GCA_964250865.1 uncultured Streptosporangiaceae bacterium | reverse complement strand
GGCCAGGATCGAGCCGCCCAGGATCAGGACGAAGGCGCCGCCCACGGCCAGGGTCAGGTGCTCGTTCAGGACCAGGACGCCCAGCGCGACCGCGACGGCCGGGTTGACGTAGGTGATGACCGTGGCCCGGGCCGGGCCGACCTCGGCGATCAGGGCGAAGAAGACCACGAAGGCGGCCGCCGTGCAGATCGCGCCCAGGCCCAGCAGCGACAAGATGACCTTGGCCGACGGCAGCTCGTGCGGCCGGGTCAAGATGGCGGGCACCAGGTAGACCAGGGCGGCCATGGCCAGGCACACGGTGTTGACCGCGGCGGTCGGGACGTCGGCCAGCTTGCGGTTGGCGATGATCGGGCCGATGGCGTAACCCAGCGCGGTGAGCAGCACCTCGGCCACCGACAGCGCGTCCCCGTGGGCCGCGTCCGGGCCGGCCAGCACGGCCACCCCACCCAGCCCGATGATCAGGCCGGTCCAGCGCACCAGCGTGAGCCGGTCCGATCCGCCGGTGAACCGGGCCAGCACCGCCCCGATGATCGGCACGGCCGCCACCAGCAGCCCGCTGGTCGAGCTGGCCAGGTGCTTCTCCGCGCTGGAGAGCAACGCGAACGGGCCGATGATCTCGACCACGGCGAACGTGACCAGCCACCGCCAGTGGCCGCGCAGCGCACCCAGCTCACGACGGCGCAGCGCGACCGGCAGCAGCAGCAGGGAACCCAGCGCGACCCGGACGAACACCAGCACCGGGACCGAGACGCCGCCGTCCGCCACCTTGATCAGCAGGTACGGGATCCCCCAGATGAGGCTCATCGCGGCGAACAGCACCCAGCCCCGTCGGCTCACGGTCGCGTCCTTCCGACGCTCTGACCACCCGCTGGGCCAATCCAGCGGGCGGCCAGAGCCTACGGCCAGGGCGGAACGGAGCGAAAGCCCATTACAGGCCCAGGCAGGTCTGGACCCCCAGGAAGGTGACGCAGGCGCCACCGCCCGAGCCGGAGCTACCCGAAGAGCCGGAACTGCCCGTGCTGCCGGTGCCAGAGCCACTCGTGCCGCCGGTCCCGGAACCACCGGAGCTGCCGGTGCCTGAGCTGCCCGTACTGCCAGAACCGGAGCCGGCGCCGGAACTGCCCGAGGAGCCGGAACTGCCCGAGCCCGGCCTTGATCCCGAGCCTGACGTCGGTCCGAAGCCTGACGGGAAGCCCGAGGACGGGCGGCCCGACCCGGGGGTGGTGGTCCCCGAGCCGGAACTCGTGGTCCCGCTGCTGGTGCCCGAACTGGCCGAGTTGCCGGCACCCGAGTTGCCCGTACCCGAGTTGCCCGTACCCGAGTTGCCCGCACCAGAACTGCCCGCACCCGAACTGCCCGCACCCGAACTACCCGTACCCGAACTGCCCGAACGGCCGGTGTTGACCGAAGTCGAAGCCGAGGTGGCGCCCGTACCGCCCACGCCAACTGAGCCGGTGGCCGCCAGTCCGGCCGAGACGGTGCTGCCCGAGCCGGTCAGCGAGCCCACCTGGGTGATGCCTGGCGTGCCCACGGCCGACCGCTGGCCGAAAGCGGCCGAACCGGTCTTCGTGCCGGGCCACCCGTTGCCGGGCACAGCGCCGCCGCCCGGCAGACCGCCCGCGACCCCGGCGGGCGCGGCGGAACTGCGAGCCACGTGCGGCGCGGTCAGCGCCGGGCCGGGGACCAGTCCCCCTACGACCGGAGCCGGATCGGATGACCTCGGACTTGGTACCACATGAATGCTCACCGTCGCCATCAAAACAAAGACCACCGCCGCGGTGGAAAGAAGCACCACCGGAAGTGTGCTCCCGGCCGGATGAAGCCGGACAACTGCCATACCTGTGCGCGTAATGGCTTTTATCCGGTCCAGGGTCAAGGCCAGTCCGAGCTGCATTGCGGACACCTGGGGGCCGTGGCCCATCCGGCCGCTGTGACGGATCCGGCGTAGCGCGGCCTGCCGCTGCTCAGGCGTTAGCCCAGGCAGGAGCGAGATGATCGTGGTCCGGCCCACCGTCTCCGCTGAGGCGTGTAATCCGGGCGAGAGGTCACGATAAACGATCTTGATCACAAGGCAGCCTCTTAATACGTGTCATATCCGTTGACAGGTGAATGCACGCCCCCCCACGAGGCGTTTCGCGTTACGTACGATAACACGGCGGATTGCCCAGCTCCGGTCGTCAGATAACTTTACGTATCGATGACCGTTTTAACCGAAAGCCGTAATTCGGCAACCTTTTTTCCGGTACATCGCGAGCCGATACACCCCGGCCGACGCCATGCCCGAACCCCGGCCTGGAACCGGAGTTTCAGGTTGGGCGGCTACCCTCCGAGGTGTGATCTCCGCCCAGCCGTCCGCCGCCGCGCGCCAGCGCGGGCGTGACGCGGGTGGCCAGCCGGGGGTGCGGCTGCGCTGGGCGCTCCTGGTCGCGCTGGCGGGCGGGCTGCTGCTGGCCGTCTCGTTTCCGCCGGTGGGGATCTGGCCGCTGGCCCCGGTGGGCGT
>CAXUJF010000798.1:0-2502 GCA_964250865.1 uncultured Streptosporangiaceae bacterium | reverse complement strand
CACAACTAAAGGATCACGCGCTAACCGCGAAACACCACGCCAAAGGACTTGACCCTGCGCAGTCTGCTTCGGCGGACTTCCCACCAGAAGCCGGGCGGTGGTCAGGCAGAAGGCTGAGTACAGCAAACATCCCCACAACGACACCACACGCTGACGCCACCTGGCGGCCGCGCTTCTAGCGCGGGAAGGCCGGAACACCGCCTCGAGGAGCTGGGTAAGCGCGTAGGCACCGAGACCAGCGACGAGCAAGACCAGCGGGACCCGCCCCCATGCCGGAGCAAGGGCCGCCTGCACAGCTCCTGCGCTGCTCGCGGGCGCACCCGCTCGCCCGTGCGCGGCAAGGGCGAGACGGAACGCAAGGTAGCCAACCAGAAGATAAACCGTGCCGCGGCAGACCAGGCCGAACCGGGACCCCGCCCGCAGCCACACGCCCGAAGCGCCCCGCGCCATAGATAGCGCAGCAGCGTCTAGTGACGTCCCGGCTGTCCTGCCTCGCCCATGAATGTTCTTCAACGGACGCCTCGCTTCTGCTGAACAGTATGCGCGCTCCCGGACCGGCCAGGGCTTTCCGTGGGCTGTGTCAACGACGGTCGACGGGAGCCCGCCTGGGCTGAACTTCTGGGCCAGCGCTGGCCTACGGCTGATGAGGTGCCCGACCGTGACTGGGCGGGCTGGACCCGGCGGCGAGGAAGGCCGTTCCGAAGAACAACTCGGTCCAGGAGAAATCAGCCAGCTCTTCCTGCATGGCGGCGCGAATCGCCTCCCACGGACGGCGCGTCACCCACTGATCTATGGCGGCGAACGGCCGCACCGTTGCGGTTCCGAGCTGGGCGAGCCACCCCGGGGTGCGGCCGGGGACCTTGAGATCCAGCACGGCCCAGCGTCCGCCCGCGGCGAGGGCCGCGGCGCCGTGGGCGATGACCTCGGCGCACTCGGGCACCTGGGTCAGGGCGTACGTGGACAGGATCGCGTCGACCTCGGCCGGGAAGTCGAAGCCGGCTGCGTCGGCTTGCACGAGGCTGACATTGCTCCAGCCGTTCGCCTTTACCCGGTCCCGGGCCCGGGCCAGCATCGCGTCGGTCAGATCGACGCCGACGATCCGGCCACCGGGACCGACCGCCTCCTGCAGCAGCGCGAAGTTCAGACCGGTGCCGCAGGCCATGTCGATCACGGTGCCACCCGGGCGAAGGCCGAGCGCTTGCACGGCCCGGAGGCGCTGGGTCCGCTGGGGGTAGCCGGGCGCGGGGTACAGCCGGGAGGTGACGTCGTAGTGCCTGGCCTTCTTGCGGTAGGTCTCGATCAGGTGCTCTCGCGTACCGTCGGTCTGGCACACACCGTCGGTCTGGCACACACCGTCGGTCTGGCTAGCACCGTCGGTCTGGCCCATCATGTGTTCATCGAGGCCGGCCGGGTCAACTCGCCCCATCTAGGACAGCGCACCTTCCCGCGCAGCGGACTCGACAGCAGCTTTGATCGCCACCATTTCGATATCGCTGACGCGCTGAATCCGGCCTTTGAGCATGCCCGCGGGCACCGCCCGCATGATGCCCGCGAGGTCGACCTCGATCCACATCATGGTGTCGGTCTGCCCGCCGTCCATCGGCGTGAGTTCCATTACCCAGCGCGCCGCGGACGTACCCATGGGCCCGGCGAACGCCATGGCGGTGGGCGGCTCGACCACGGTCACCTGCTGACTGCGGCGGCGGGACATCCCGAACATCAGCTTCGCCCGCTGCTCCACCCGCGCGCCGGGCTGAAACGGCCCTCCTCCTCGGACCCGCCCCTCGAGAACCGTGGGTGCCCACTCCGGCCAGCGTCCGACGTCAGCCAGATACGCCCACACCTCATGGACGCTGCTGGCGATGGTCAGACGGCTCTCGGTTCTGAATGTCATCGGACGGACTTCTCCTTCATCGTGATCGTTGGTACCGGAACGGCTAGGCGGTCAGTGCGTCAGCTATCTCCTGCGTGGTCTGGCCCCAGCCCTGCAGGGTCGGCTGCCGCTGTCGTACGGCGGCCCGTAGCCGGCGCCGGTGGCCCTCGTCGCCCAGCCAGTCTCCGAGCGCGGCGGCGAGGGCAGCCGGGTCGCCGGGCGGAATCAGCTGGCCGGGGCCGGGGCCATCGGCGGTGGCGCCGAACGCTTCGGGCAGCCCGCCGACGTCGGTAGCGATGACGGGCAGGCCGTGGGCGAGCGCTTCGGTGACGGTCATGCCGTAGGTCTCCGACCGCGACGGTGCGACGAGCAGTTCCGCGGTGGTGTACGCCTGGCTGAGCGCTGCGCCGGTCAGGACGCCGCTGAGCCGGACGCAATGGCCGTAGCCGAGACGCGCGATACGGGTCTGCAGTTGTTCGACGAAATCCGGGTCGCGGTCGAGTGATCCGGCCAGCACGCAGTGCCAGTCCCGATCAGCGAGGCCGGCCAGCGCCTCAACGAGCAGGTCCTGTCCCTTGTGGCGACTGAGGACTCCGACGCAGATCAGCTGGCCGCGGACGGGACGGGCC
>CAXUJF010000797.1:0-2507 GCA_964250865.1 uncultured Streptosporangiaceae bacterium | reverse complement strand
GTGGGCGCAGGTGGGTTCGAACCACCGGCCGCTCGCTTGTAAGGCGAGTGCTCTACCGCTGAGCTATGCGCCCCGGCGCCGGCTTGGGAGCAGGCGCGCGGAATCGGAGCCTAGGGTACCGGGTCTGGGCGCTGGGCCGCACGGCGAGGACTGGGGAACTGCTGGCTAGGCCCCCCAGCCGGACTGCTGGCCGCCGACGCGGTCGGCGATGATCTGCTGGGCGTAGCCGGAGGCGGCGTAGGCGGTCATGGGGTCGGGGGCCAGGCCTATTTCGGTCCGGAGTTCGGCTAGCAGGGGGCGGACGTCGGTGTTGTAGGCATCCATCAGCACCGCGTTGGCACCGAGGACGTCGCCGGCTTGCTGGGCCGCCGCGAGCGCGTCCGGGTCGACCAGGAGGGCCTTGGCCGTCGCTTCCTGAACGTTCATCACCGAGCGGATCTGGCCGGGGATCTTGGGCTCGATGTTGTGGCACTCGTCGAGCATGAACGCGATGCCGCTGGCCGGCTCGAACCCGCCCCCGGCGTTGACCTCGTACATGATGCGGAACAGCTGGAACGGGTCGGCGGCCCCGGCCATCAGGTCGTCGTCGGCGTAGAAGTGGGAGTTGAAGTCGAAGGCGCCCAGCTTCCCGGCCCGCAGCAGGAACGCCACGATGAACTCGATATTGGTCCCGGGAGCGTGGTGCCCGGTGTCGACGCACACCTGGGCCTGCTCACCGAGCTGCAGGCAGCGCGCGAACGACGTGCCCCAGTCCGGCACGTCCATGTGGTAGAACGCCGGTTCGAACAGCTTGTACTCAAGAATGAGCCGCTGGTGGCCGCCGAGCCGCTCGTACACCGCCCGCAGCCCTTCGGCCAGCCGGTCCTGGCGGGGCGCGGATGCTGTCCTGGCCCGGGTAGTTCGTGCCGTCAGAGAACCACAGCTTCAGGTCCCGGGATCCGGTCACGTCCATCACGTCGACGCATTCGATGAGGTGATCGAGGGCCTTGCGCCGGATCTCGGGGTCCGGATTGGTGATGCTGCCCAGCTTGTAGTCGTCGTCCTGGAACACGTTGGCGTTGATCGTGCCGATCTTGACGCCTCGCTCCTTAGCCGCGGCGGCCAGGCGAGCGTAGTCGTCGACCTTGTCCCATGGGATGTGCAGGGCGACCGTACCTCAGCACGCTGAAAGAGCAGCGCGCGTTCGGCATCCTGATCACTCCGGTCGGGAGCAAGACCACCGTGATCGGTGAGATCCGCCGCCGGGGAATCCCGGTGGTCCTGGTCGACCGGGCGGCGCGGGGTAATGAGTGCTCGGTCTCGGTGAATGACCGCGTAGGCAGTGAACTGGCGGTCAGGCACCTCATCGAGCTGGGGCACCGGCGCATCGGCTTAGCCGGTGGTCCCCTGTCGCTCAGCCAGGTCAGTCAGCGCCTGGCCGGGGCCCGCATCGCCATCGAGGTGGCGGGGCTGCCCGCCGACGCCCTCACCATGGTCGAGACGCCGCCTGGACGTCGCCCAGGGCCGCGCCACCGGGGAAAAGCTGGCCGCCATGCCGTCCCGCAAGCGCCCGACCGCGGTGTTCTGCGCCAACGGCCTGCTGCCCTGGGGCTGCTGCAGGACACGGTCCGCCGGGGCCTGTCGGTTCCCGGTGACCTGGCCATCGTGGACTACGACGACATCGATTTCGCCGCCGCCGCAGCGTTGCCGCTGACCTCGGTGCGGCAGCCTCGTTACCAGCTGGGCAAGGCCGCCATGGAGATGCTGATCGAGGAAGCCACCGACGGGAAATTTCACCGGCACCGGCAGATCGTGTTCGAGCCTGAGCTGATCGTGCGCGAATCCACTGTCCGGCAGGCCGGCACCGGATAACCGCGCCCGGAGATCCCGCGGCGGGCTTACCGCCGGGCTCCGCGGCCAGAATGTGCGCATGGACGATGGCGGGTGTCCCTGCGGACTGGGCGATGACTACGCCGCTTGCTGCGGGCGGCTGCACGCGGGTGCTCCGGCAGCGACGGCCGAGGCGCTGATGCGCTCGCGGTACAGCGCGTTCGCGGTGGGAGACGCCGATTACCTGCTGCGGACCTGGCATCCGTCGAGCCGTCCGCAGGAGCTCGTGCTCGAGCCGGACCTGCGGTGGACGCGGCTGGCGGTGCTGGAGACGGAGGACGGCGGGCTGTTCGACACGACCGGGACGGTGCAGTTTCGCGCCATCTATGTCCAGGACGGCCAGCGGGGCGTCATGACGGAGACGAGCCGGTTCGTCCGCCAGGACAAGCGCTGGACTTATCTGGGCCCGGTCGACGGATAGTCGACGGCGAGGCGCCTTCCCCGGTGGCGAGGTGACTGTGGCTGAGGGCCGACACCCCGGCGATGAGCAGGGCCAGCGCCAGCGCCAGCGCCAGCGCCTCGCCGGCCAGGGCGGGCAGGCCGGTACGGACGTGCTCGCCGAACAGGAACACGCCCAGGAAACTGGCCGCGAGCGGAGCGAGGATCGTGAAGCCGGGCTGAGATGCGCCGGGCGGGTC
>CAXUJF010000796.1:0-2507 GCA_964250865.1 uncultured Streptosporangiaceae bacterium | reverse complement strand
CAGCGCGCCGATGCGGCCACGGTGACCCGGCTGCGGGCGCGGGTCGCCCGCGAGTTCGTGGGCGGGCGCAGGGAGCGGCGCCCTGGCCATGCAGCCCACAGCTGGACACGGCCAGCGCCCGGTTGGCGACTGGGGCGGACAGCGCCCGCGAGCAGCCGCCCCCCACCGGGGGCTGGCTGTCCCGGCAGCGCGTGAGAAAGTGACCATAGCCCGGCGGAGGCCGCGGGACCGGTAGCGCCGACGCGGAGCTCATGGCCCCGGCGCTAACACCACTTACCTGGCGGTCGCGGCCAGGAGTTCGCGGACGCGCAGGATGACCTGGCTGCCGTAGAGCTCGATGTTTGCCAGGAGAGCTTTCTGGGTGAGGCCTGGTATGCCGTATTTGAGGTCGAAGCGGGTCGCGCCGAGCGTGGCGAGGCTGGCCGCGATCTTCCTGGCGACGGTTTCCGGTGATCCGACGTAGAGCGACCCGCGCGGGCCGGCCTCACGGCGGAAGGATTCCCTGGTCGGGATAGGGAATCCGCGGGTCTTGCCGTATTTGGTGAAGAAGTCCAGGTAGTGCGGCCAGAACTGTTCCCGGGCCTGGTCGTCGGTGGCGGCGACATGGCCTGGCGAGTGCACGCCGACCGGCAGCGGGGGCCGGCCGGCGCGGTCAAGGGCTTGGCTGAAGAGCTGGGAGAGTGGGGCGAAACGCGCCGGGTTCCCGCCGATGATCGCGAGCATCAGCGAGAATCCGTAGTGCGCGGCGCGGATGACCGATTGCGGGCTTCCGCCGACGCCGATCCAGGCCGGGAAGGGCCCGGATTCGGTGTGCGGTACGACGTCCTGGTTGTGCAGCGAGGCGCGGGTGGTGCCCTGCCAGGTGACCGGGCCGCCCTTGAGCAGTTCGGCGAACAGATCCGCTTTCTCCTCGAAGAGGGTCTCGTAGTCGGCGAGGTTGTACCCGAACAGTGGGAACGACTCGATGCTGGAACCCCGTCCGAGGATGACTTCGGCCCGGCCGCCGGAGATGGCGTTGAGCGTGGAGTAGCGCTGAAATACCCGTACGGGATCGTCAGAGCTCAGGACGGTGACCGCCGAGCCGAGGTGGATGCGGGCGGTGCGGGCGGCGATCGCGCCGAGCACTACGTCAGCGGCTGGCATCGGGAAGACGTCGGTGTGGTGCTCGCCGATCCCGAAGAAGTCCACTCCGGTCTGATCGGCCAGGACTCCCTGGGCGACGACGTTCCGTATGTTCTGGGCCTGTGGCAGCGGATGGCCGCTGGCATCGTGGCTGATATCGCCGAAGGTGTCGAGGCCGAGGACCAGCGGGAACTTCGCAGGTCCGCCCGCCGAGCCATCGGTGCCGTCTGATGGCGGTGTTGTCATGTTGAGCCATTCTTTTTCCTGGGTGCCTGGGTGCCTGGGTGCCTGGGTGCCGGGGGCGTCGGGCGTGTGCCCGCCGGGCATCCCCAGGCGGTCGGTTGCCAGCTCATGCAGCACCTCGCCACTGACGGCATATGCTAGCGATAAAACTGTATGCTAATTTTTTACAAGTAGACAACTAATTGAGGAGCTTTAGTGCTGGGGCGAGTGCGTTGCAGCCGGCGGCCGAAGATTTGTCCTGGCCTGCCCGCCCGCGACCTCGGCCGGGGAGATTCACCCTTCTCGCAGCAACTGCCAGCCGGATACCTGCCTCGGAAACCTACTGGAGTCATCATGACCATCATCCGCACCACCCACCGCAGGCACCTATCAGCCGATTCCGTCAGCGACCACGATCGTCTGCAAAACCCGCCACCTGTTCGGCCTGGCGAAGGTCACCGGAACATTTGACTTGCGCGACGGCGAGATCATCATTTCCTCCGTGCCACTCACCCTGCACGCACAGGTAGAAGCCGCAGACGCCGGGGAGCTCGCCATCCGCGCCACTGGTACGGTGGACCGCTACCGCCATGGGATCACCCGGATGAAGGGAATGGCGGGCCGTTGGCTCACCCTGACCATTTCCGCGCGGGCTGCCCAGGCTAAATGACCTCCGCCACGCGGTTTGAACGGCCAACACCGCTTGGCGGCGCGGCGGGTGAAAAGGCGCCAGAAGATCGCAGGAGGATTCGCTATGCTGTGCCCGGGGAGTTCGTGGCGCTGCTGCGCCAGCCTGTGCATTGCTACCTGACGACCCGGATGCCCGGCGGCTCTCCGCAGACGACCCTGACGTGAATTGACACTGACGGCCGGTATGTGCTGGTCACCATCAACTCCAGTGTTCAAAGCCGCGCAACGTCGAACCCCGACCCCCGCGTTAGCCTTGCGATAACTGTCCCTGGCCAGCCGCGAAGCTACATGGCCGCCCGCGGGCGCGTGACCGCCACTACAGTCGATGAGGCGTCCCGGCGTAACGAGTCAATACCTGGGCCAGTCCTACGCTTCCCTCGGAGGCCCGGGCAGCACACCCGGATGATACTTACTATCAAATCGGCAAACTGCACGTCGCGTCCTGAGCGGGTCCACCCGCCGTAACCGGCATT
>CAXUJF010000795.1:0-2508 GCA_964250865.1 uncultured Streptosporangiaceae bacterium | reverse complement strand
GGGGCTGATGGCTGATCCGTTTCTCCGCCTGGCCAAGATCCGCCGGGGTCTCAGCCCGGCGGAGTGGACGCGGATCGGCGGCATGACCGCCACCGTGGTCGGCTTGCACCTGGTGGGCTGGGCCATGCTGGCCGCGGCGCTGGGCGGCCACTACCAGATCAGCAAGACAACGGTCTTCGGGGTCGGCACCGGCGCGCTGGCCTACACGCTCGGCATGCGGCACGCGTTCGACGCCGACCACATCGCCGCCATCGACAACACCACCCGCAAGCTGGTTGGTGAGGGCAAGCGGCCCCTGTCGACCGGGTTCTTCTTCTCGCTCGGGCACTCCAGTGTGGTGTTCGTGCTGGCCGTCCTGCTGAACTTCGGCATCCGCGGCCTGGGCGAGCAGCTCAAGAACGACAACTCGCACCTGCAGCAGACCACGAACATCATCGGGACCTGTGTCTCCGGTTTCTTCCTGCTGCTGATCGCGGCGTTCAACCTGGCCGTGCTGGTCGGCATCCTCCGGGTCTTCCGCGAGATGCGGTCCGGCGCCTACGACGACCAGGAGCTGGAGGATCAGCTCAACAAGCGCGGCCTGATGAACCGGTTCCTCGGTCCGCTGGCCCGCCGCGTCGACACCCCGTGGAAGATGTACCCGATCGGGTTCCTGTTCGGCCTGGGCTTCGACACCGCCACCGAGGTCGCCCTGCTCGTGCTGGCGGGCACGGCCGTGGTCGGCGGCCTGCCGTTCTACGCGATCTTGTCGCTGCCGATCCTGTTCGCGGCCGGGATGAGCCTGTTCGACACGATCGACGGCTGCTTCATGAACTTCGCCTACGACTGGGCCTTCTCCAACCCGGTGCGCAAGGTCTACTACAACCTGACCATCACCGGCCTGTCGGTGTTCGTCGCGGTGTTCATCGGCGCCACCGAGTTGCTCGGCCTGCTGGCCCAGGACACCCACCTGAACGGCTCGTTCTGGTCCTTCATGCAGAACTTCAACATCAACACGGCCGGCTTCATCATCGTCGGGGTCTTCATCGTCACCTGGGTCATCGCCCTGGCCATCTGGCGCTTCGGCCGTATCGAGCACCGGTGGCAGGCTCGCCCGGCGGACAACCGGGACTAGCGCCGGGCCCGGGTCGTCCAGGTGGCGGCGGCCGGGAGGTCCGTACCGCCGGCGTCCCGGCGGCTGGACAAGATCCGGTCCACCGCGGAGTTCAGGCTGCCGTCGTCGTTGATGATGCGGCGGGCCACCACGATCAGGCAGGGGATGGCCCAGAAGTCCCCGCAGACCCAGAGGATTCCGGCCCCGATCTGCTGGTCGGCGAACGGGGGCAGCGTGACCCCGGCGATGTGGTGGTAGACCGGGTACCAGGAGACCTGGGTGAGGATGCCCATCGACATGGCCAGGATCCACATGATCACGTTCGTGACCACCAGCGCCAGCGCTTGCGAGAGTGGCGGCATCCGCATCCGGAACGGGGGCGAGGGGATGAACTGCAGCCAGAACAGCACCCCCGCCAGCAGGAAGCTGGAGTGCATCAGCCAGACGTGCACCAGCTGGTTATTCTCGGCCAGATCGAACAGCGCCGGGACGTGCCAGGCCAGCATGACCACGTTGAACGCCGCCACCGAGACCCACGGCCGCAGCAGCCACCCGGCCACCGCGCGCAGCGGCCGTGACCAGCCGCTGCGCAGCACTCCGGCGGTCGCGCTGCGGCCGGCGTGTCCGGGCAGCGCGTCGCGCAGCGGCTGCCACGGGGCTCCGGCCACGATCAGGGTCGGGGCCGCGAACATCAGCAGCAGATGCTGGATCATGTGCACGAAAAAGTAGTCGTCGGCCCAGTAGTCGACCGGTGACTCCACCGCGAGCAGCAGGACCACCAGCCCGCCGTAGAACCAGAACGACCGGCGCCTGCGCTGCCGGGTCCGCTCCGGGCGGGAACGCCGGGCCAGCCGGGCCAGGCCGATCTCGTGCCAGGCCACCAGCACTATCGCCACGATGAGGAACGGGTCGAAGGACCAGTGCGCGGTCAGATAGCTCATGGCGGCCCTAGCTCGACGAACCGTAGGGAATGCTGACGGGCACCGACTGGGCCAGGCCCCAGCCCCCGCCCGCCCCGAGCCGCCAGTCGGCGAACGTGCCGGCGTGCACGGTCAGCGCGTCCACCCGGCCGCCGGTCCCCAGGGCGAGCGCGGCGGTGGCGGCGGGCAGCTGGGGGAGTGCGCGCCCCGCCGATCCCGGTCCGGTCAGGGTCTCGCCACGGCTCCCGGGCAGCAGGACAGCCACCGCCGTCCCCGGCCCGAACGACTCCGATCGCGGGCCGCCGGTCCCGGCGGCCAGCGGCGCCGCCACGACCCACCCGCCAGCCCGGGCCCACGCGGAGCACAGGCTGGCCTTCGGGCCCGACCCGGCCTGCAGCAGCGCCATGACACCGTTACCGGTCGCGCTCATCCCGAGCACGTCGACGTCCTGGCCGGCCAGTGAACCGGGCACGGCCGGGCCAGCCGCCTGCCAGC
>CAXUJF010000794.1:0-2511 GCA_964250865.1 uncultured Streptosporangiaceae bacterium | reverse complement strand
ACGTTGTTGTCCAGGTAGGTCATGAAGGTGGCCAGGCTGACCGCCACCAGCGTCCACCAGCGCCGTGACATTTCGGCACCGCCTCTTTCCCTCATTTGGCCGCGTACTGTACGTCGGATTTATCCGCTGTACATGTACGTCGTATATGTACGAGGTACAGGCTGCCTTGTACGGTGTATAGTTGTCAAGTGATGGCAGCGAAACCGGCAGCAGAAGAACCCGACCGGCCCCGGCTCAGCAAACCCGCAGTGGTCAGCCGGGCCCTCGAGCTGGCCGACCGCGGCGGGGTGGACTCCCTGACCATCCGGCGGCTGGCGACCGAGCTGGGTGTCACGCCGATGGCGCTGTACTGGCACTTCCGCAGCAAAGAAGAGATGCTGGCCGCGCTGTCCGACCACATCTGGGACGAGGTCGACCTGGCCGTCAATCAGTCGGCGCCGTGGCCGGATCAGCTCCGGGCCATCATGGAGTCACTGGTCGGCGTGCTGCGGGCGCATCCGTCTGGGGCGCAGCTCGTGCTCTCCCACAAAAAGGAGAGCGACGGCTCGATGCGGGCGGCCGAGATCGCTCTCGGCCTGCTGCGTGGCGCGGGCTTTGACCCCGAGCAGGCCAGCGAGATCACCCGGGGCGGAATGTGGACCGCGATCACGCTGGTGATGAGCGAGCCGGGCTTCGAGCCCGACGTCAAGGCGGGCCTGGACGACGCCGAGCGGGCCGAGCTGCAGCGGCGCAAGCAGGTGCAGCTGGCCCTGCTGCCGGCCGACAAGTTCCCGCATCTGGTCGAGTGCGCCGTTCCGTTCACCAAGGTCGACCCGGAGCTGCACTACCGGTTCGGGATCGACCTCTTCATCGCGGGCGTCAAGGCCCTGGCGCCGCGAGCGAGCTAGCTGCTGGCCCGGTGCAGGAGGGGCGTGTTGACGGCGGCGGCGGGCTCGGCCAGGTCGGGGATTTCGATGACGGTGAGGCCGGCCGCGCGGAGCTGCTCGGCCCCGCGGCCTTCGGTGAAGATGGGTGGCTCGCGCCAGGCGAAGACGACCCGGCCGAGGCCGGCGGCCAGGATGTGCTGGACGCAGGTCACCGGGCGGGAGGCCCGGTCCCCGCACGGGACCAGCGAGCTGTACAGGGTGGCCGTGGCCAGCCGCGGGTCGGCCGGGTCCAGCTTGCGCAGGGCCACCTCCTCGGCGTGGTCCTGCGGCTCCTGCTCGCGGGAGAACCCGGTGGCCATGACGTCCCCGTCCGCGGCGACCACGATCGCGCCGACCGCGAACGCGGTGTCGGACGGCGGGCACTGCCGGGACAGCTCGATCGCCGCGCGCAGGAACCTGGTGTCGTCCCCGCCCGGGCCGAGCAGGTAGCGCAGCGCCACCACGCCCCCCAGGCGGCGGACCTCGGCCAACGTCATGGGGTCGGCCGGGCCCGCGGGGTAGGCACCGGCGGGCGCGAAGCGCGGGGCCCCCTCCTCCCCCACGAAGAACGGGGCCACGGCCAGTTGGAGCTCGTCGGCCAGGCCGGCGACCAGGATGTCCCGCAGCACGGCGGCGCCGCCTTCGACCAGGACCCGGTGGAGGGAGCGCTTGATTAGATCAGAAAAAATCTCGCCGACCGAGGGCCGATCACCAGCGTCGATGATGTCGGCCAGGGTCCCGAACCGGGTCCGCGCGACCGGGACGGCCGGGCGGGCGCAGTAGACCAGCGGCTGGGGTGCGCCGGGCGAGGGCGCGAAGAACCGGCGAGCCGGGTCGAGGTCGCCGGTGCTGGTCAGCGTGACCCGGACCGGGTGCTCGGGGCGGCCGGCCGCCCGGCGGCGGACCCGCAGCTCCGGATCGCGGATGAGCAGCCGCGGGTCGTCCCGCCGGATCGTGTTCGCGCCGACCATGATCGCGTCGCAGCTGGCCCGGAGCTCGTCCACGCGGGCCAGGTCGGCCGGTCCGGACAGCATCAGCCGCTCCGGGCTGGTGTCGTCGATCCGGCCGTCCACGGACATGGCGCAGCTGATCAGCACGTAGGGGCGAGTCGGCAACGGGGTCTCCCGGTAGTCGGCTACTGGCGGGTAGTTTGTGGCCTGGCTTATTTGATTTACTTAACACTCCAGGCCTCGGCAGGATGGCGGTGCCCTAATGACAACTTCTCAGGCGCACGACGCGGGCACGTTCGAGACGCTGAACCCGGCCACCGGCCAGGTCATCGCCGCGTTCCCGGTCGCCGGACCGGAGGAAGCCGCGGCCGCGGTGAACCGGGCCCGGGAGGCGTCCCGCTGGTGGGCGGAGCTGGGCTGGCGCGAGCGGCGCAACCGCCTGCTGGACTGGAAGTCGCAGGTGACCCGGCAGCTGGACGAGCTGGCCATCCTGGTGCACGACGAGACCGGCAAGCCCGCCGACGACGCCCGGCTCGAGATCGTGCTGGCCATCCTGCACATCGACTGGGCCGCCCGGCACGCCCAGCGGGTCCTGGGCCGGCACCGGGTGTACAGCGGGGTGGGGGGGGGGGGGGCGGCGGGGCCCGCCCGCCCGG
>CAXUJF010000793.1:0-2516 GCA_964250865.1 uncultured Streptosporangiaceae bacterium | reverse complement strand
CCTGGATGGCGCGTTCGGCCGCGCCCCAGGGTGGCCCGCGCATCTCGTCGAAGCCGGCTGGCCCGGCCGAACGCGCCATCCAGGCCGGCCGGGGCAGGTCGGCCTGGTCCGGGCCGGGTCGCGACGCCAGCGGGTGCGCCGCCGGGACGATGGACTCGGGCAAGATGCTGAGCAGCGTCACCGACAACCTCAGTCCGTCCCGGCTCATGAACGTTCACCTTAGGGCGAACGGGACGTCCGCAGCGACACCTTCCCGGTCTCGCAACAGACACGTACTATCTCAACTATGGCGGAATGGTGGTCGATCGAGGTCTTCCACGCGGACCTGTCGGCCCGCCAGTGGAAGAGCTCGTATGAGAACGCACTGATCGAGGCGGCCCTGGCCCACGGGGCGCTCAACTGGGTCTGGCACGAGCACCGCACCGGTGTCGTGCTGGAGGTCGAGTTCACCGACGACGCGGCCTGGGAGACCTACCGGGACCTGCCCGCCGTCCGGGCCGCGCTGGACGCGGCGCCGGACCCGGTGAATGGGCTGATCGTCTACCGCGGGCGCGGAGGCTCATCCGGCTCCCGCTGGCCGCGGCGCCGCGGGCCGAAGCCGAGCGCGGACGCGCTGGCCCGGCCGGAGCCCACCGAGGAGAAGGTCCTGGACCTGACCGAGGCGGCGCCGCCCGGATTGTTACGTGCCGCCCGCTTCGTTTGCCCGAGGCGTTTGCACACGCCGTTTACCCAGTGCGGCGAATCCATCGCCCGGCACAGGGCAGGATGGGTACATGAGGGAAACGCGAGTCACCGCGGATGACCTGCGCGCCGCGATCGAGCGCACGGGTTACTACCCGGGGCTGGTTACCGACGCCGTGTGGGAGTCGCTGGGGGCGGAGCCAGTCACGGCCTATGTCGTTACGCACGACGCGATTTTCGATCCCGGCATGGAGGTCCGCCGGCACATCACCGTGCTGGCCCTGACCCCGACCCGGCTGATCTACTCCCACACCGACGAGCACCCGCCGGAAGAGCCGGACGGACGGCCCCAGGCCGAGACCAGCACCGAGGCGGTGCGGTTTTCCCGGGTGTCGTCGGTCGCGCTGACCCGGGTCGTGCCCGATCCGGCGTCCTACGTGGCTGGGGTCACGATGCCCAGCGAAGTGGTGCTGACCATCGGCTGGAACGTGCTGTCCCACGTCGAGCTGGAGCCCGCCCACTGCGGCGACGAGAACTGCGAAGCCGACCACGGCTACATGGGCACGATCACCGCCGACGACCTGACGCTGCGGATGAGCGAGGCGGCCGACGGCAAGGACGGGGTGCGCCAGGTGATGTCGTTCGCGTCCGCGCTGTCCGACGCCACCGCCGGCGCCGGCCGGTAAGGCGCGCCCATTAAGGCGTACGTTGCCGTAACCGTGTCGCGAGTGACAGGATGTTCCGGATGACACCGGAGCCGAGAACTGCGCCTCTCCTGCCGTCCTACGGCTCCCGGACGCTCGCGGAGCTCGGGTCGTCGGTCCTGGCTGCTCTCGGCGGTTCCGGCGCCAACACCCTCGGCCTGCCGCCGTCGCGGAAGATCTGCCTGCTGATCGTGGACGGGCTCGGCTGGGAGCTGCTGCGGGACCACCCGGCCGCCGCGCCGTTCCTCAACGAGCTGGCCATGAACGCCCAGCCGCTGGCCGCCGGTTTCCCGGCCACCACGGTGACCAGCCTGACCTCGCTGGGCACCGGCAGTGCGCCGGGTCAGCACGGCGTGCTCGGCTATCAGGTCGCGATCCCGGGCGAGCACCGGCTGCTGAACGGGCTGCGCTGGGACAACCGGATCGACCCGGAGCGCTGGCAGCCCCGGCCCACGATCTACGAGCGCGCCACCGCGGCCGGTATCGCCGCCTACTACGTCGCCCCCCGCGGCTTCCGCAACAGCGGCCTGACCCGCGCGGCCATGCGCGGGGCGCAGTACTGGCCCGCGGACAGCATGGGCGCGCTGGCGGGTGAGGCCGGGATCGCGCTGCGCGAGGCCGACGAGGTCCTGGTGGCCGCGTACCACGCCGACCTGGATGGCACCGGGCACGGCCACGGCGTCGGGTCGGACGCCTGGTATTACCAGCTGGCCCACGTGGACAAGCTGGCCGAGCAGCTGGCCGGTGCGCTGCCCAGCGACACCACCCTGTACATCACCGCGGACCACGGCATGGTTGATGTCTCGGCCGAGGACCGCATCGACGTCGATGACCTGCCCGATCTGCGGGCGGGCGTGTCCCTGCTCGGCGGCGAGCCCCGGGCCCGGCACGTCTACACCCACCCCGACGCCGCCGCCGACGTGCTCGCGGCCTGGCGGGAAGTCCTGGGTAACCGGGCCTGGGTCGTTTCCCGCGAGGAAGCGATCAAGGAGAACTGGTTCGGCCCGGTCGAGCCGGACAACGTCGCCCGCATCGGCGACGTGGTCGCCGCGCCCGTCGGCAACTGGGCCATCGTCGCTACCGAGACCGAGCCGCGCGAGTCCGCCTTGGTGGGCATGCATGGTTCTCTGG
>CAXUJF010000792.1:0-2526 GCA_964250865.1 uncultured Streptosporangiaceae bacterium | reverse complement strand
CCACCCCCACTGAGCAAACCTTTTCGCGCGAATGCTTTGATCATCCTGTCGGTCGCGCTGAGCCGGGAGGAACGAGGGCATGAGCAGGCAGTACCTGAGCCGGGACGGTGACCGGCTGGTCCGGCGCCAGGGCGGCGAGACGCTGTGGATCGAGCCGTGGGGTGAGCACAGTCTCCGGGTCCGGGCCACCCGGCAGCGAGCCGTGGACGCCAGCGAGGACTGGGCGCTGGAACCACCCGCGCCCGCGACGCCGGAGATCACCATCGAAGACGACGGTGCCGGTGCCGCCGGCCGGATCACCAACGGCCGCATCACCGCGGCCATCGACCGTTACGGCTGGCTCGAGTTCACCAACTCCCGCGGCGACCTGCTGCTCCGCGAGTACTGGCAGGTCCGGGAAGGCGACGAGACCAGCTCGATCGCGATCCCGGGCCGGGCCTACAAGCCGGTGCTGGGCAGCGACGACTATGAACTGACGGTGAGCTTCCGGCCCCAGCCCGGCGAGCGTCTCTACGGCCTGGGCCAGCGTCAGATCGCCGAGCTCGACCTGAAGGGCTGCATGCTCGAGCTGGCCCACCGCAACTCCCAGGCCAGCATCCCGTTCGCGCTGTCCAGCCGGGGCTACGGCTTCCTGTGGAACAACCCGGCCATCGGGCGGGTGACCTTCGGCAAGAACGTGACCGAGTGGTACGCGGGCCGCACCGGCCAGCTGGACTACTGGGTCACTGCGGGCGACACCCCGGCCCAGATCGAGGAGGCCTACGCCGGGGCCACCGGCAGGACGCCGATGATGCCGGACTGGGCCACCGGCTTCTGGCAGTGCAAACTCCGCTACAAGACCCAGGACGAACTGCTGAGCGTGGCCCGGGAGTACAAGCGCCGCGGGCTGCCGATCTCGGTCATCGTGGCCGACTTCTTCCACTGGCCGCAGCAGGGGGAGTGGAAGTTCGATCCGGAATACTGGCCCGATCCGGCGGCGATGATCGCCGAGCTGCGAGAGCTGGGTATCGAGCTGATGGTGTCGATCTGGCCCACCGTCGACGTGAACTCCGAGAACTACGACGAGATGGAAGACCGCGGCTTGCTGGTCAGCACCGACCGCGGATCCGGGACCACGATGGAGTTCATGGGCAACGAGGTGTTCTTCGACGCCACCAATCCCGAGGCGCAAGAGTTCATCTGGTCCAAGGCCAAGCAGAACTATTTCGACCAGGGCATCAGGACGTTCTGGCTGGACGAGGCCGAGCCTGAGCTGGTAACCCACTCGGGGCAGTACGACTGGGATCTGATCCGCTTCCACCGCGGGCCCGCCCTCAAGGTCGGCAACCTCTATCCGGTGGGCTACGCCAAGGCCTTCTACGACGGCCAGCAGGCCGCGGGCCAGAACGAGATCCTCAACCTCGTCCGGTGCTGCTGGGCGGGCAGCCAGAAGTACGCGACCCTGCTGTGGTCCGGCGACGTGCACTCCACCTTCGAGTCGTTCCGCATGCAGTTCGCGGCCGGGCTGAACGCCGGCTTGTCCGGCATCCCGTGGTGGACGACCGACATCGGCGGCTTCTTCGGGGGGCAGGCCGACGACCCGGAGTTCCGTGAGCTGCTGGTCCGCTGGTTCCAGTACGGCGTGTTCTGCCCGGTGACCCGGCTGCACGGGTTCCGCCTGCCGTACGACTTCGCCGAGACCGACGCCTGGCGCACGTTCAACGAGGTTCTCGGCTCCGGCGCGCCGAACGAGATCTGGAGCTACGGCGAGGACGTGTACGAGATCCTGGCCGGCTGCCTGCGTACCCGGGAGGCGCTGCGGCCCTACGTGGCCGAGCAGATGGTGGCGGCGCACGAGCGGGGTACGCCGGTGATCCGGCCCCTGTTCTACGACTTCCCCGCGGACGCGCACGCCTGGGAGATCGAGGACCAGTACCTGTTCGGCCCGGACGTGCTGGTCGCGCCGCTGCTGCAGTACGGCCTGCGCGAACGGCCGGTCTACCTCCCAGAGGGGCGGACCTGGGCCGACGTGGCCACGGGGACCACGTACCAGGGCGGGCAGACGATCACGGTTGCCGCGCCGCTGGAGGCCATGCCGCTGTTCGTGGCCGAGGGCTCGGCCGTGCTCGGCGTACTCCGCAGTACCTGATCATGATCAGTCTCAGCGGGCCCGGATCACTTCCGAGGTGAGCAGGCCGCCCAGCGCCTGGCAGAAGGAGTCGCGCTGGGCGTCAGGCGCGTGGGCGGCGATCGCGTCGGCCGCGGTGGGGAAGTCGCCCAGCGTCTCGACCACCTTGACCAGGGCCGGAGCCTTGAGGAACACCAGCCGCCGGTTCCCGTAGTGGTAGGCCAGGGCGCCGAAGCTCTCCGGGCGGATGGCCACCTGCGGGTGCATCTCGTAAGGCTGGCCGGCGTCGAAAGCCGCCTGCTCCGCGTCGTCACTGGTCATACCTCTATGGTGACATTCATGGCAGCAGGACCGGTCGCAGGCCCCGACGGCGCGCCGCCAGGGTCAGCTGAGACGGCTGGGCCGCCGGGACCAGCCGC
>CAXUJF010000791.1:0-2533 GCA_964250865.1 uncultured Streptosporangiaceae bacterium | reverse complement strand
TCACGTACCGGACCATTGCCAGCCCGGCCGCCTTCGCCGCCGCGGCCGGCGACGCCGCCGCCCCGATCCCGTCGCTGGCGGGGGCCTGGGCCGTTCAGCTGCAGTCACCGAACCCGCTCAGCACGGCCAAGTGCCTGGCCACGATCAAGCTGCGCTGCTACAGCCCGCTGCAGTACCGGGTGGCCTACGACCTGGGCCCGCTGTACGCCGCCAACGTCACCGGCAAGGGCCAGACGATCATGATCGTCGACTCGTTCGGCTCGCCCACGATCCGCCATGACCTGGCTTACTTCGACCGGCAGTGGGGCCTGCCCGACCCGACCCTCAACGTGTTGGGCAAGCTGCCGCCGTTCGACAAGTCCAACGCGACCATGGACGGGTGGGCCGAAGAGGCCACCCTGGACGTCGAGTACGCGCACGCGGTCGCGCCCCAGGCCGCCATCGACCTGGTCGAGACGCCGGTCGCGGAGACCGAGGGCGTGACCGGCTTCCCGCAGATGATGGCGGCCGAGAAGGCGCTGATCGACCGGGGCGGCGTCGACGTCATCAGCCAGAGCTTCGGCGCCACCGAAGACACCTTCCCCGGCTTCGCCAAGCATTCGTTCGCCAGCCTGCAGAGTCTGCGCTACGCCTTCCAGGACGCGGCCCAGCACGGTGTCACCGTGCTGGCGGCGGCCGGGGACACCGGCGCCACCGACGACGAGCCCGACGGCGCCAGCCTCTACCCGTACCCGGCGGTGGCCTGGCCCTCGTCTGACCCGCTGGTCACCTCGGTGGGCGGCACCCAGCTGCTGCTGGCCCAGGACGGCAACAAGATCCAGCCCGACCAGGTGTGGAACGACGACTACGGCGCGGGCGGCGGCGGCCGGTCCGCCGTCTTCCCCCAGCCCGCCTTCCAGAAGTACGTGGCCACCCTGGTCCAGGGTCACCGCGGCACCCCGGACATCTCGATGTCGGCCGCGGTCAGCGGCGGCGCCTGGGTCTACCAGAGCTTTGAGCCCGGCGGGGCCGGCTGGGAGATCCTCGGCGGCACCAGCGAGGCCACCCCGCTGTTCGCCGGCGTGGTCGCTCTGGCCAGCCAGAAGGCCGGCCACCCGCTCGGCAACATCGACACCGCCCTGTACACGCTGGGCGCCGAGAGCCGGATCAAGGCCGACGCGCTGCAGACCGGCATCCTGGACGTCACCACCGGCGACAACACGTTCGGCGACGTCACCGGCTTCAAGGCCGGTCCGGGCTACGACCTGGCCAGCGGCTGGGGCACGATCGACGCCGCCCGCTTCGTCCCCGCCCTGGCCCGCACGGCCAAGCTCACTCCCTGACCCAAGCCGGCCTGAGTCACGCTGCCCCTGGCTGACGCCGGCCCCCAACTCACGTCAGTCACACGGGTCCCTCAGCCTTCCTGGACGCCCGCTCCCGCGGGCCGGCGGCCGGGCCTGGCTGGACGCGCTGCGCGGATTCGCCGCCCTGTTCGTGGTGTTCGATCATCTCAGCTACTACGTGCTGCAGCACGTCCGGGCCGACGTCTACCAGTACGGAGACTGCCGCGGCCTAGCCGGGAGCCCGCGTCGGGCATCCTTGAGGCATGTCCGTCCCTGCCGCGGCGCTGCCGCCGCCCCACCAGCCTGACCCGCCGTACACCGTCTGCCTGGTGTGCCTGGGCAACATCTGCCGATCACCCATGGCCGAGGTCGTGCTCCGGTCCGAACTGGCCGCGGCCGGTCTGGCCGACGCCGTCACCGTGGACAGCGCGGGTACGGGTGACTGGCACATCGGGCATCCGATGGACAAGCGGGCCCGGGCCGAACTGGAACAGCGCGGGTACGACGGGTCCGCGCACCGGGCCCGGCAGATCGACGCTTCGTGGCTGCCCGGCCGGGACCTGTTCCTGGCCATGGACCGGCGCAACCTGGCCGACCTGCGCCTGATGGCGGCCCAGGCCGACGTCCCCGCCGACCGGGTCCGGCTGTTTGGCGAGGCCAGCGGCCTGCGTGCCGCCAGCGGCGCCGGTGACTACCTGGATATCCCCGATCCCTACGGGGGTAGCGCGGACGACTTCAGCGCCGCCCTGGAGCTCATCCAGGCCGGGGCCCGGGACCTGGTCGCCCAGCTCGCGGTCCTGCTGGCCGGCCACGCCCCGGCCTGAACCGGGCGTGCCACCCGACCCGGTTGCCGCCCGGATCAGCGCGCTCACCGGAGCACAAGTGCGGGATCTGCGCCCGGCCGGTGCCCAGCACGGCACCATGCACTACCGCGCCACCCTCACCGACGGCCGCGAAGTCTTCGCCAAACTCACCAATACCCCCAGCAGCCCCGTCGAGGCCGAGGCCCGGGGCCTGAACTGGCTGGCCGCGCCCGGCGCCGTCCCGATCCCCGAAGTCCTGGGCTGGGACGACCAGGCCCTGGTCCTGAGCTGGCTCCCGCCTGGCCCGGCCACCCCGGCCGCGGCCGCCGCCTTCGGCCGTGACCTGGCCCGCCTGCACGCCGCCGGGGCAGCGGCATTCGGCGCTCCCTGGCCGGGGTTCATCGCCAG
>CAXUJF010000790.1:0-2536 GCA_964250865.1 uncultured Streptosporangiaceae bacterium | reverse complement strand
GCCCCCAGTCTCCCCATACCGCGTCCCCTCACCAGCGCCCCCTACGCTTCCGCAGCGAGCCCCGCCCCGGCGGGATCAGCGGCGGTGGTGGCTGATCGGGCGCTCGGACAGCCGCTGGGCCAGGCGCGCGTCGGCCGCGATGTCCTCCTCCGAGGGAGCCAGCATGATCACGATGGTGGCCAGGAACGTGAACACCGCGATGCCGAGGACCAGTGGCAGCAGGAAGCTGGTTGCGGTGGCGCCGCCAACCGCGTTGCTGGTCGCGGCGTACACGCCGGCCGAGGATGCCGTCACGTTCATCGCGGCCATGCCGGTGTAGTGCATCCCGCTCACCGCCACGCCCATGAGCAGCGACGCGCCCAGCGTGGCCCCCACCCCGCGGACCTTGAGGCCGGCGTAGAGCGCGGCCGTGCCCGCGGCGATGGCGATGAGCACCGACAGCAGCACCAGCGGGATGTTGTAGCTCATCATGTCCGGTATTTCCATGGCTTCCATGCCCAGGTAGTGCATGCTGGCCACGCCCAGGCCGACGATGACACCGCCGGTCAGCAACGGGCCCCGGCCCTGGTTGCGGCTGAAGCCCACGATGAACAGGCCGATCGCCACCACCGCGACCGCCACCAGCATGCTGGCGATGGTGAGGGGCACGTTGTAGCGAATGGTCTCGCCCGGGATGGTGAAGCCCAGCATCGCGATGAAGTGCATGGCCCACACCCCGGTGGCGCCGATCGCGATGGCCGCCAGCGACAGCCACAGCGCCCGGGTGCGTCCGGTGTAGGCCCGGGCCCGGGTCAGGCAGCGCAGGCCGATGAAGGCGCCCAGGCAGGACATGAGGAAGCCCAGCACCGGATTGACCGGGCCATACGAAAAGTTTTCAACATGCACCAGCGGCACGTGGGACCCCCCAGCTGCGACGAAACCACGGGTAAGATAACACGGCTTGTTCATATATGAGACACAAACTTGAAACGACGCAAGGCCGAGTGTCGGCTGGCCGTCGCCAGTGGAAGCGCAGGTGGCTGGGGCTAAGGCGGCCACGAGCCAGGGCCACTGTCCGACACCGCCCGGTCGCGTGGCGTCGCCGCTTGACGCTGGCCCGCTAGCGCTCTAACGTCACCGGCGAAGCAGTCAGAGCTCTACAATTACCGCCACGGTCGCGCATTGAGGTGTCGGCTGGGTCCGGTCTCTCAGGAAGCTGAGGACAAGCTGAAGGGCATTCGTCGTAGCGTCAGCTCTGAATATGATGGGGACCTGGCGACCGGGCCTGAGGCGCCAACCGGCGGATCATCTGCCGTGATGTCAGCGACGCCGCCCGGTGGTTACCGCAGCCGGACGATCACAGCGAGAGGCTAGGTTACGGCAGCCGATGGGTAAGGCAAGCAAAGCTAAGCGGGACGGCAGCTCCCGCCAGCAGAGGATCGCAGCGCAGCGTGCCGCGGCGCGCCGGACCGAGATCCGCAACCGGATCCTGATCGCATCGGGCAGCGTGGTGGTGGTCATCGCCATCGTGCTGGCCTTCGTCCTGGTCAAGGTGAATTCGCACGGCTCGAGTGGGTCCTCCGCGTCGGGGACCGGCCCGACCGGCACCGCGCTGGCGACCGTGGTCAAGAACACCACCACCGTCCCGGCCAGCACGCTGGACTCGGTCGGCGCCGGCAGCGTGAGCACGGTCCCGGCCAAGCTCAGCGGCGGCTCGGCGCTGACTTCGGGCGGCAAGCCCGAGATGCTCTACATCGGGGCCGAGTACTGCCCCTACTGCGCCGCCGAGCGGTGGGGCATGGTGGTGGCGCTCAGCCGGTTCGGCACGTTCACGAACCTCGGCACCACGCACTCCGCCAGCGGCGACACGGACCCGAACACCGCGACCTGGACGTTCTACAAGTCGACTTACACCAGCAAGTACCTGACGTTCACGCCGGTGGAAGAGACGACCAATAAGCTCGCGTCGGACGGCCAGAGCTACACCCCGCTGCAGACTCCAACGTCGGCCCAGCAGGCCCTGCTGAAGAAGTACGACGCGCCGCCGTACGTTTCCTCGCAGGATGCGGGCGCGATCCCGTTCGTCGACTTCGGCAACAAGTACCTGATCAGCGGGGCCAGCTACAGCCCGCAGCTGCTGCAGGGCAAGACGTGGAGCCAGATCGCCACCGCGCTCAAGGACCCGACCAGCTCCATCGCCAAGGCCATCGACGGCACCGCCAACTACATCACGGCGGCCATCTGCCAGCTGACCGGCAACCAGCCGGCCTCGGCCTGCACCCCGGCGGTCAAGGCGCTGGAGAAGAAGCTCTGATGGCGGCGGCCAAGCCTCGCGCCGGCTCGCGCGCCACCGCCACGGCCCGCGGCGCCAAGACGACGGCCAAGGGCGGCACCAAGAACGACACGAATAAGAACGGCGCGGCCAAGAACGGCACGGACAAGAGCGCGGCCAAGAACGGGCGGGCCAGCGCGGCGGCCCCCGCCCCGTCCAGGACTACCCGAACCGCCACCCCGGCCCGGGCCAAGAGCGGCGCGGACGCGGCCCGTCCGGTCGAGC
>CAXUJF010000789.1:0-2538 GCA_964250865.1 uncultured Streptosporangiaceae bacterium | reverse complement strand
GCCCGGCCCCGGCGGCCCGACGGGCCCGGGCGGTCCCGACCCGTCCAACCCGGCCTTCGCCGAGGCCCAGGAGGCCATGCAGCGGGGCGACATGGACGCCGCGGCCGACGCCTTCCGCCGGGTCCTGTCGGCATCGCCCGCGGACCCGGTGGCCAAGGTCGGCCTGGCCCGGGTGGAGCTGTTCCGCCGGCTGGACTCCTACGACGAGGCCAAGGTCCGGCGCGAGGCGGCCGAGCACCCGGACGATGTGGAGGCTCAGTCCCGGGTGGCGGACATCGACGTGAGTGCCGGGCACATCGAGGAGGCCTTCGACCGGCTCCTCGGCGTGGTCCGGCGCACCTCGGGCGACCAGCGGGACGAGGCCCGCAGGCAGCTCATCGGCCTGTTCGAGATCTTCCCGCCGCAGGACCCCCGGGTGAAGAAGGCCCGCGGGCAGCTGTCCAGCCTGCTGTTCTAGCGGGGCTGCGGGTCGCGGGGGTCGATCTCGGCCAGCTGCTCCAGCGCGGGCAGCGCCTGCGCCAGCACCTCGATCTGGTCCGGGGCCAGCATGGCCAGGCTCTGCGCGAGCATGGCCGTGCTCTCATACCGGATGCGCTGCAGGATCTGGCGCCCGTGGGTGGTGATGGTCAGCGTGCTGGCCCGGGCGTCGCCGGGGACCGCGCAGCGTTCCACGTAGGCGCGCTCCTCCAGCGCGGTCACCAGCCGGGTCAGGGTGGACGGCGCGATGCCCTCGGCCGCGGCCACGTCGCCGAGCCGCATCGGCCCGTGCCGTTCCACGGTGGCCAGCGCCGATAGCTGGGTGGGCGTCAGCCCGGCCAGCTGGTGGTGCCGCAGCCGCCGGGACAGCCGGGCGATGGCCACCCGCAGCCGGGTCGCGTCGATCGAGGGTGCCGCTGGTGACTGCTCCGTCGCGGTCACCACGATTTCCTGCGCCATCTGGCCAGCGTACGCGAAACGAGCGCTGTGGACCCGGACGTACCCTTGGTCACAGCACTGCCAGCAGCAACGCGGCGGGCGTTGTGCCCGGCTAGGGTCTAGCCAGGTCTTTGAACCAGCGGACCCGCAGTGCGAGGGAAGGCGGCAGCATCGTGGCCATGGCGCCGAGCATCTCCTATTCGATGACCGTGCGGCTCGAGGTCGGTTCGCGCGGCCGGGCCGTCAGCGAGATCACCCGCGCCGTCGAGCACGCCGGGGGTATCGTCACCGCGCTCGACGTGAACGCGGCCGGCCACGAGCGCCTCCGGGTCGACGTCACCTGCGCCGCCCGGGACACCGAGCACGCCGAAGCCATCGTGTCCTCGCTGTCCGAGCTGCCCGACGTCGCCGTGCACAAGGTCAGCGACCGGACGTTCCTGCTCCACCTCGGGGGCAAGATCGAGATGCGGTCCAAGGTGCCGCTGCGCACCCGGGACGAGCTGTCCATGGCCTACACCCCCGGCGTGGCCCGGGTCTCGCTGGCTATCGCGGCCAACCCCGACGACGTGCGGCGCCTCACGGTCAAGCGCAACAGCGTGGCCGTCGTCACCGACGGGTCCGCCGTGCTCGGCCTGGGCAACATCGGCCCGTACGCCGCGCTGCCGGTCATGGAAGGCAAGGCCGCCCTGTTCAAGCGGTTCGCCGGCATCGACGCCTGGCCGATCTGCCTGGACACCCAGGACACGGACGAGATCGTCCGCACCGTGCAGGCCATCGCGCCCGGGTGGGGTGGCATCAACCTGGAGGACATCAGCGCGCCGCGCTGCTTCGAGGTGGAGCGGCGGCTGCGCGAACTGCTCGACATCCCGGTGTTCCACGACGACCAGCACGGCACCGCGATCGTGGTCATGGCCGCGCTGACCAACGCGCTGCGGGTGGTGGGCAAGGACCTCAGCTCGGTCAAGATCGCGATGGCCGGGGCCGGAGCGGCCGGTTCGGCCATCCTGCGGCTGCTGCTGGCGGCCGGGGCCAAGGACGTGTGCGCGGTGGACCACATCGGTGCCGTCTACCGTGGCCGTTCCGACCTGGCCGGCGACGACCACCTGCGCTGGATCGCCGAGAACACCAACGGCGCGTGCTACACCGGCGACCTGGCCGGGGCGGTCCGGGACGCCGACGTGTTCATCGGGGTGTCGGCTCCGCGCATTCTGACCGGTGCCGACGTGGCCACCATGAAGCCGGACAGCATCGTGTTCGCCCTGGCCAACCCGGAGCCCGAGGTGGACCCGGACGAGGCCCGCGAGTACGCGGCGGTGATCGCGACCGGCCGCAGCGACTACCCCAACCAGATCAACAACGTGCTGGCTTTCCCCGGCGTGTTCCGTGGGCTGCTGGACGCCCAGAGCCGGACCATCAACGAGGACATGCTGGTCGCCGCGGCCCGGGCGCTGGCCGACGTGGTCTCGGCCGACGAGCTGGGCCCGAACTACATCATCCCGTCGGTCTTCCACCCGGACGTCGCCACCCGCGTGGCCGCCCCCGGCCCGGCCGCCCCCCGCCCCGCCCACCGGGCCGCCGCGGCGGGCGGGGCGGCGGGCCGGCCCCCGGGGGGGGGGGGGGAGG
>CAXUJF010000788.1:0-2552 GCA_964250865.1 uncultured Streptosporangiaceae bacterium | reverse complement strand
GGTCGGCTCCGTCGGCCGCGGCCAGCCGTTCGTGCAGCCGGGCCCGGATCTCATCTGGGGTGTAGGCGCGGCGCCGGCGCTCGGCCCGCACGACCACCACCCCCGTCGCGGCGACGCCGGCGAAACCCGCCAGGCCCAGGATCTTCCAGGTTCGTCCGCTTGACCACTGCACCCGCCTAGGCTACGACCGTGCCGAACAAGATCAGGCCCAACCAGGCCGGGACCGGCCCCCGTGTCAGCCTCGACGAGGCGGCCGGGCTGACCCGGACCGGTGACCTGTGGCTGTTCCGCGGCCACAAGGCCGCCGACCGGGCCATCCAGGTCGCGACGAACAGCCCGGTCAACCACGTCGGCATGGCCGTGGTGCTGGACGACCTGCCCGCGTTGCTGTGGCACGCCGAGCTGGGCCGGTCTCTGACCGACGTATGGTCCGGCAGCCGCCACCGTGGCGTGCAGCTGCACGACCTGCGCGCGGCGGTGACCGTGTGGGGCGAGCGGTACGGCCAGCAGGCCTGGCTGCGCCAGTTGGACCCGCCGGCCGGCCCGGAAACCGAGGACGCGGTGCTGCGCACGATCGCCCGGCTGGACGGCACGCCATTCCCGTCGTCCGCCGGAATGGCCTCGCGCTGGCTCCGCGGCCGCGTGCCGTCCCTCCCCGGCCGGCCATCGTTGAGCCAGCTGCCGTCCCTAGGCTGCCTGCCGTCCGTGGCCAAGCTCCGGGGGCTCAGCCGCCCCGATGCCGAAGCGGTGCTGGAGACGGCCTTACTGCGCCGAGGTCCTGGCCGTCACCTACCAGGCCATGGGCCTGCTCGACGGCCGTCACCAGACCAGCTGGTATGATCTGGGCCGGTTCTGGAGCGGCGATGGCCTGCGGCTGGCCGGCGATCATCGGCTCGGCGGAGAGATCCCGGTCACCGTCTCCGCTTCCCAGCCTGCCACCCCAGCGCCTGAAAGAGCCTGACGGCCTCGTTGCCTCACTCAATAACCCCGCCCCCCGACCTGGCGTCCCGTGTCCCCCGAGCCTGGAGCCCCGCGTCTCTCCGCCGCTCTCCCGTCCGGGACCTCGAGCCCTTCGTATCCTTCAAGCTTTCGCGTCTTTTAAGCCTCCGCACCCGTAGGCCCCAACACCACGAGCCTCGGGAGTCTCACGGCACGCCGGAGTCCCATCCGTACCGGACTCCCACCTGTACCGTGGCGCCATCCATCCGGCTTTCGCCGGTACGGTGCCGCCTTCGATCAGGTTGGCCCGCCCGTGCACCAAACCAGCCGGGTCGATGGCGCCAAAGACCACGCCATAGCCGGCTCAAAAGCGCCAACGACCCTGCGCTCCCGCCCAGCGGGACGCGGGGCCAGCCCGCCCGGCCTCAGCGACCACGGACCCCACTGGCCCTCGGGGCCTCCCAAGCGCCCGCTCGCCCACCCGTTTGTTCCTCGGCAACGGTTGCGGATGGCAAACAGCCCGCCCCGCACCGCATGAAGTTCTCTATCGCGGGCACGGAGCAGTCATGGGTGCATTCGACAAGCTCAAGAACAAGCTGCAGATGGGCAAAGGCCGGACCAAGCAGAACGTCGGCCGCGCCACCAACAACCGCAGCATGGAAGCCGAAGGCCAGGGCGACCGTGTGGCCGGCGGCACGAAGCAGGCGGGGGAGCAGGTCAAGGACGCGGGCAAGAACGTCAAGGATGCCTTCAAGAATCCCTGATCGGCCGTAACCCTGACCTGGACTCCTGAAAGTCCAGGTCAGTGGCGAACTAGCCTGCCAGCCGGCAGGCTAGTCGGCGTGGGTTCCTATTACGACTCCTCACCGGGTCGGTCACCATCGTCGGCGCGCCCGTCGGCCTGCTGTTTCGTTGTCCTGCCGGTCCAGCCCGAGCGCAACCGGGACCGGCACTCTATCGAGTACCGGGCCATCGCCGGGACTGCCTTCGCCGCGCTGTTGGTCCCGCTGACGCACACCGATAGCGGAGGCCCAGCCGGGCCGCCGGACTCGCCGTCCCCGGACAGCCTGCCGCCCGCGTCCTGAATGCAGGTCGGCCAGGGCCAGCGCCGTGCCCGCCGACAGCAACAGCACCCCGCCGCCCAGCGTGGCCGCCGTCAATGGCTCGCCGAACATCGCCACCCCGAGTACGGCCGCGCTGACCGGCTCGATCAGCATGGCCACCGAGGCAGTGGCGGCCCGCACCGCGGCCGCGCCCGCGAAGTACAGCGGGTAGGCCAGCGCGGTGGGCACCGCGGCCAGGTAGCCCAGCACGGCCAGCGCCTCGGCCGGGTGCGCGGTGTGCGGCAGGATCCCGGTGGCCAGCGTGAACGGCAGCAACAGCACCGCCCCCAAGCCGAACGCCCACGTCGTGACCACGACCGGATCCGCGGCCCGGCCGCCAGGCCGCCCGGTCGACGCGCCATCGTCTGACCCGGCGGGCCCGGTCGGCTCCGGGCGCCCGGCCCACCGGGCGGTCAGCGCGGACTGCGCGTAACCGGCCGCCGACAGCAGTGCCAGCGCGATCCCCAGCGGCCGCACGCTGGGCGTGGTGGGTGAGAGCGGCTGCGGCAA
>CAXUJF010000787.1:0-2570 GCA_964250865.1 uncultured Streptosporangiaceae bacterium | reverse complement strand
GGGGCGGGGGGGGGGCCCGGCGCCGGGCGCGGCGGGGCCCGGGCCCCCGGCCCCCCCCCCCGGCGCCCGGTGGGGCGACGGCCGCTGAGCGCGGCCGTACCGTTAATCTCCCGCGATGATGGGCACAGGGACGAAATGGCCACCGACAGCCTGACCGGCTGCCTGCTCGTTGCCACGCCGGTGCTCGCGGATCCGAATTTCCGCCGGACCGTGATCCTGGTCGTCGAGCACGAGGCAGCGGAGGGCACCCTGGGCGTAGTGCTCAACCGGCCCACCGACGTGCCCGTGGACCGGGTCCTGGATGCCTGGTCGGAGCTGGTCACCGGCCCCTCGGTGGTGTTCAAGGGCGGCCCGGTCGCGCCGAACAGCGCGCTGGCCATCGGCTCGGTGCCGGGCGACGCCGAGCCGCTCGGCTGGCACGCGCTGGACGGCGCGGCGGCCATCTCCCGGCTCGGGCTGGTGGATCTGGACGCGCCGCCGGACCTGCTGGCCCCGGCCATCAACCGGCTGCGCGTGTACGCGGGCTACGCGGGCTGGGCGCCAGGTCAGCTCAACGCCGAGATCGACGAGGGCGCCTGGTACGTGGTGCCCGCCGAGCCCGCCGACGCATTCGCCGGCGAGCCCGCGGGACTGTGGGCCGACGTGCTGCGCCGGCAGGGCGGTGAGATGGCCTTCACCGCCACGTTCCCCGACGACCCGAGCCAGAACTGAACCGCCAGCCCCCGTACGAGCCCTAAACTCGAAGGTATGAGCACCGAGGTTCTTCCGGAGACTGCTACTCAGACCGAAAGTGGCACCCGGATCAAGACTGACGTCAGGCCGGACCTCTCCCACGGCGGCGACGGGGACCACGAGCGGTTCGCCCACTACGTCGACAAGAACAAGATTGTCGAGAGCGCGGTGACCGGTGACCCGGTGGTCGCGCTGTGCGGCAAGGTCTGGACGCCGAGCCGGGACCCCAAGCGGTTCCCGGTCTGCCCGGAGTGCAAGGAGATCTACGAGTCGCTGCCCGACGGCGGCGGCGAGGGCGAGTGAGCGGGCCAGCTTCTGCCTGATGACCTCTCCTTCCCTTGATTCTCTGAGCGACGACGTCTTCATCCGGTCCGACCTGCTGGGCATGCTGCGTGCCTGGCAGCGCGAGGCGTGGGTGGAGTACTTCCGCGTGCCCCGGCGCGACTTCCTGCTCAACGCCACCCCCGGCGCCGGCAAGACCGCCTACGCCCTCAGCATCGCGGCCGAGCTGCTGGCCCGGCGCGAGATCGCGGCCATCACCGTGGTCACGCCGACCGAGCACCTCAAGCACCAGTGGGCGGCCTCGGCGCTGCGGTTCGGTATCGCGCTGGACCCCTCCTACCGCAACGCCCAGGGCCGGGCCTCGGCCGACTTCGCCGGCGTGGCCGTCACCTACGCCCAGGTCGCGGCCCACCCCATGCTGCACCGGCAGCGCACCGAGGGCCGCCGCACGCTGGTCATCTTCGACGAGATCCACCACGCCGGCGACGCCCTGTCCTGGGGTGAGGCGGTCCGCGAGGCCTTCGAGCCGGCCCGGCGGCGGCTGGCCCTGACCGGCACGCCGTTCCGCAGCGACACCAACCCGATCCCGTTCGTCACCTACGGCGAGCAGCTGGACGGCTCCCGCCGCAGCTCGTCGGACTACGTGTACGGCTACGCCGACGCGCTGGAGGACGGCGTCGTCCGGCCGGTGATCTTCCTGGCCTACTCGGGCGAGATGAGCTGGCGGACCCGGGCCGGCGACGAGATCACCGCCACCCTGGGCACCCCGCTGACCAAGGAACAGGTCGCGCAGGCCTGGCGGACCGCGCTGGACCCGGGGGGCGAGTGGGTGGTCCGGGTGCTGGAGGCGGCCGACAAGCGCCTGACCGAAGTGCGCCGCGGCATGCCCGACGCGGCCGGCCTGGTCATCGCCGGTGACCACGAGGACGCCCGGGCCTACGCCGCCCTGCTGCGCCGCATCACCGGCCAGCGCCCGGTGGTGGTGCTGTCCGACGACCCGACGGCCAGCCGCAAGATCGGCGCATTTGCCAGTTCCGAAGACCGCTGGATGGTTGCGGTCCGGATGGTCTCCGAGGGTGTCGACATCCCCCGGCTGGCCGTAGGCGTCTACGCCACCAGCATCAGCACGGCCCTGTTTTTCGCCCAGGCCGTGGGCCGGTTCGTCCGGGCCCGCCGCCGGGGTGAGACCGCTTCGGTGTTCGTGCCGTCGGTGCCGATCCTGCTGGGCTTCGCGGCCGAGCTGGAGGCCGAGCGGGACCACGTGCTGCACCCGCCGTCGGAGGCGCCCGAGGAAGACGAGCTGGCGCAGGCGCAGCGCCAGCGGGACACCCCGGACGATCTGCTCGCTCCGTCCATCGAGGTGCTGAAGGCCTCGGCCCACTTCGACCGGGTGCTCTACGACGGCGGTGAGTTCGGCACGGCCACCGCCCCCGGCTCAGCCGAGGAAGAAGACTTCCTCGGCCTGCCCGGCCTGCTCGAGCCGTCCCAGGTGGCCCACCTGCTCCGCCAGCGCCAGGCCGACCAGCTCAGGACCCGTTCGGCCGGCCCCGCGAACC
>CAXUJF010000786.1:0-2576 GCA_964250865.1 uncultured Streptosporangiaceae bacterium | reverse complement strand
CCTGCTCACGCTGGCCGCCTACGTGCTGGCCACCGCGGTCGCGGTGGCCATGGTGGCCCAGGGTTTCCACTACTTCACCGACACGATCGCCGGTGTGGGTGCCGGGGTCGGCACCGTCCTGCTTGCCGCCCTCATCATCGACGCGGTGGCCGGCCGCCTGGCCCGGCGCGGCCCGAAGGCCGACGTCCCGGCCCCCGAACTCACCCGCGATCCCCGCTAGGCGGCCCGGTGGAGGCGACAATGGCGGCATGTCCAGCCGCATCGCCGCCATCGTCATCGACGCCGTCCACCCGCAACTGATCGCCGGCTTCTGGTGTGAGGTCCTCGGCTGGCAGGTGGTCGGGGAGGAGGAAGGCGTGATTACCATCGCGGCCGCCGACGGTTCGTGGCCGACGATCGACGTGGCCCCGGTGCCGGAAACCAAGACGATCAAGGACCGGGTGCACCTCGACCTGCGCGCCGACGGGATGTCCACCGCGGCCGAGCTGGACCGGCTGTACCGCCTCGGCGCCACCCAAACCGGCGTCGGGCAGCCCGCCGACGCCAGCTGGGTCGTGCTGGCCGACCCCGAGGGCAACGAGTTCTGCCTGCTCTCCCGACCGGTCCAGGACCTCTGAGGCACCCGCCGCTGAACCCCTCATGGTGGGGCTGGCATCACCGGCCGGGGGCGGCAGGCATCCTTGCCCGGCGACCCGCGCCCGCGATCTGATGGCCCTGTGAGCGCGATCTGGCTGGGGGTGCGCGCCGAGGCCCGGCGGCGGTGGCGTGCCTGGCTGGGCTTGGCCGTGCTGGTGGGCCTGTTTGGGGGAGTGGTGACCGCGGCCGCGGCCGGGGCCCGCCGCACAGACGACGCCTACGTCAGGTTCGTGCAGGCCAACCACGGGGCCAGCTACCTGGTCGAGGACTTCGTGCCCAACTCCGAGGCCGCCGTCCTGGCGCCCGCCGCCGTCGCGGCCCAGCCGTCGGTGGCCGAGGCGGACTCGTTTCGCGTGTTGGGGCCGGTCACCGACATCGGCTTCAACCTGGTCGCCTCGCCGGACGGGCGCGCCTTCGGCACCGGGCTGAACCGGCCCAAGCTGTTGCGGGGACGCCTGCCCGATCCCGCCCGCACCGATGAGGCCGTCGCGGACTTCACCGTGCCCCACGTCCGGATCGGCCAGCACGTGCGCGTGCCGCTGGTGCCGTCCGTACACGGCGACACGCACGACCCGGATCTGTCCGCCCGCCCGCTCTGGGCCACCTTCACCGTGGTCGGCGTCGTGGCCGCGCCCAGCCGGTTCCCGCCGTTCCCCACCAACAGCTACTTCAACGAGCCGGACTACTACCTCACCCCGGCTTTCTATCAGGCCCACCGGACCTCGGTCGCGGCCTATGAGTTCAGTCTGGTCCGGCTGCGCCCCGGCCAGACCGCCAGTGCTCAGCGTCATTTCGACGCCCTGGGCCACGGGCGGGAGGTCGCCGTGCAGCAACTCGCGGACCAGGCCCGCGACGTCAACCGGTCCCTCCATCTGGTCGCCGTGGCCTTGTGGCTGCTGGCCGGGCTGCTCGCGGTGGTGGCCGCGATCGCCCTCGGGCAACTGCTGGCCCGGCAGATCGCCCTCGACGCCACCGGCTACCCGGTGCTGCACGCCCTCGGCCTGACCCGGCGCCAGCTGACCGGCCTGATCGCGGCGCGCTGCACCGCGATCGGGGTCGCCGGGGCCGTCCTCGCCGTCGCCGTCGCGATCGCGTTGTCGCCGTTCACCCCGATCGGGGTGGCCCGTACGGCCGAGCCGCACCCCGGGTTCGCCGTCGACGTCCCGGTGCTGGCCGTCGCCGCGGCCATCACCATCGCCCTCGTGGTCCTCCTGGCCCTCTGGCCGGCCTGGCGCACGGCCGGGGCGGCTTCGGCCGCGCTGAGCACAGCGGAAGAGCACGGGGCCGCCCGCCGCTCGGTCGTGGCCGGGGCCAGCGCCCGCGCCGGGCTCCCGGTTACGCTCACGGCCGGCGTGCGCATGGCCCTGGAACGGGGGAGCGGCCCGGCCAGCGTGCCCGTGCGCACCAGCATCGGCGCCGCCGTGGTCGGGCTGGCCGCGATGGTGGCGGCGCTGGTCTTCGGAGCCAGCCTCAGCCACCTGCTCACCTCGCCGCCGCTCTACGGCGTCACCTGGGACACCGAGATCTGGAACAACAACGGCCCCGGCGCGATCCACACCGCCGAGCCGGTGGTGCGGGCCGACCCGGACGTCGCCACCGCGGCCTACATTCAGACCGGCGTGGACTTCCAGTTCCGGGGCCAGACGTTCCTGGGGTTCGCCTTCGCGCCGGTCAAGGGCACCTTCGGCGCCGCCATGCTGACCGGCCGGGCCCCGGCCGGGGCCGACGAGGTGGCGTTCGGCGCCAACACCGCGGCCCAGCTCGGCGTTCGGCCCGGGGCCACGCTGACCGGCCACGCCGAACACGACGACGCCCCCCTGGTGCCGGTGCGGATGGTCGGGACCGCCGTGCTGCCGCCGGGCGGCCCCAGCGCTCACCTCGGCGACGGTGTGATCGTCACCCGCCAGGCTCTGGTCCGGCTGGCCGGCGCCCGCCTGGAC
>CAXUJF010000785.1:0-2579 GCA_964250865.1 uncultured Streptosporangiaceae bacterium | reverse complement strand
CCGTAACGGCCACCCCCCCCCCCGCCGGGCCCCGCGCCGCCGGCGCCCGGCGCCCCGGCCGCCCGGGGCCGATGCGGCCCCGCGGCCGCCTGTGCACCGCCAGCCGCAACCGGACCAGCAAGAAACTCTCGAGCGATGACCACCTACACCCCAACGATGAAGGGCCAGCAATCTGAGCGGCCGGGCCGCCCCTCAGGCCCGGCGCGCGGGCGGGAGCGCCCGGTGGGCCAGCTGGACCATGAACGACTTCGGCGGCTGCCAGACGTCGCGGTCCTCGGCGGGCCAGGCGTAGGTCAGGGCTCCGTCCCCGATGCAGTCCAGCAGGCCCGGAGCGGCCAGTTCGTGCGCTGACCACTGGTAGAGCTGCTGCAGCCGCGGGGCGATCACCCCGTAGTCGAGGAGCCGGCCGAACCCGAGTTCGTTCGTGAGGTAGGACCGGGCGCTGCCGCGTAGCGGGTACTGGTCCGGCAGCACGCGAGACAGCTGCAGGAAGATGCCCGTCATGCCCAGCCTCGGGTCACCGAGGAACGGGCCGAGCGGGCGGAGCCACCCCAGCGAGATGCGCGGGGCCGCGATGAGGGCGTGCGCGTACAGCACCCGGCACAGCACCACGTTCATGAAGAATCGTTCGGCCTCGTCTTCGGCCTCGGCCAGGTCGCGGTGTTCGAGGTACCCGGCGACCACGCTCCCGTTGTGGGCCCGGTACCAGGCTCGCGCGGTCGGATAATCGGCGAAGGACATCCAGTAGTCGACGGTCCGCGAGGAGGTCGGCCCGGGCAGGTCCCCGCTCAGGGCCACCGCCTCGCAGCCGTCGCGGAGGATGCGTTCGTTCACCGCCCGCCACCACGGGCTGCCGGGACGGTCACCGGACAGCGGGTGCAGCAGACCGCGCCGGACCTGCCAGCGCATGAACGACATCGCCGCCCGGCGGAACGGCAGGTGTCGCGGGGCCCGGCCGAACGGCCCGTAGTAGCACCGCTGCATCAGGGCCATCCGGCCAGCCGGATCGTCGCGGACCAGGCCGATCTGCTGCTCGGTCCACGCCGCCGCCGTACCCGGGGAACTCACGCCGCCATAATCGCACGCAAACCGCCTGAGCCCGCGGGTTCCTCAGGCGGCGACCGCGGCCAGCGTGATCTGCGCGCACAGGCCGGACTGGCTGTCCTTCTACGGGTGCAGCTGACCACGTAGACGGTGCTGTCGTCGTTGGCCAGGAATGTGGCGGCAGGAAAGCCGGGGAAGGTCCAGGCCCGGCTGGACCAGGAACAATGCGCGGCGAAGCGAGGTCAGCACGGGAACTCCGGGGGAGGTGCGGCCCTGACCGGTCGGCTCAGGTGTCAGCGCAGCACGGTATCAGCGCTCCGTTTCGCCGGTTTTGTCCGCCGGTAAATGGAGCCGCCGAAGGCGTACCACGATGCTTTCTTCCTGACCGCCGGAGACGGATCCTGCGCGACGGCGAGATCGATCGCGGCGCGGGCGGCGGGGTGACTGTGGACCCAGCGCCCGACCAGTTCGGCCGCGTACGCGCGAACGTGCGCGGACGGGTCGCTGGCCAGCAGGGCGATCGCGGGCGGGAGCACCGCTTCCGGCGCCGGGCGGCAGGCATCCGCCTTGCACCGATCGCAGGCCAGGGCGTGCACCGCCTGGATCCGCACCGGCGCGGCCGGGTCCGCCAGCGCCTCGATCAGCAGGGGAATGCTGTCGGTGTCCATCAGGTGGTCCAGGATCTTGCAGCACTGCTCCCGCACCCGCGCCTCCGGGGAGGACAGCCCACCCCGGGCCGCCGCCGCGGCCGCGGGCCCGAGCGTCAGCAGCCGCGTGTAAGCATGGACCGACCGGTGCGGGTCTCCGAGCAGCTCAACCAGGCCCGCGGCGGGCATCTCCGGAACCTCGAGCCTGAGCGCCATAGCCTCAGCATGCGCACCGCCGAGACCGAGGATCAACGGCTTTTCCGCACCGGGCTTCGGTCGAGCCTATCGACTAT
This sequence comes from uncultured Streptosporangiaceae bacterium, assembly GCA_964250865.1. Lineage (GTDB taxonomy): Bacteria > Actinomycetota > Actinomycetes > Streptosporangiales > Streptosporangiaceae > Bog-532. Next base: position 595 of record CAXUJF010000785.1, on the reverse strand, counting down.
CTAGGCAGGGAAGTCGACATTGACGCGGCGCTGCTCCAGAGCAGGGCGGCGGATCGCTCCGAGGTCCAGATCACCGGTTATGTCCTCGCCGTCGTCGAACTTCTGGTCAAACTCTTCAGCTCTCATAGAGCGCCACCTCTTCCGGGCGCGACCGGCGGCCCGATCGCTCCTGGCTATGGATAGCCGATCAGCCCACCGTGGTCAGCTAGCCGGCTCGGCCCGGGCGCGGGTGATCGTCGCGCCGGCCGAGGCGGCGACGACCGCGAGCATGCCGGCCCATTGCGCCGGGCTGATCTGCTGACCGAGCGCGATCAGCCCGATGAGCGCGCCGGCCGCGGGCTCGGTGCTGGTCAAGATGCTGAACAGGCTGCCCGGCATGCGGCCCAGCGCCTCGCTCTGCAGGCTGTACGACAGCACGTCGGACAGCAGCGCCACCGCCGCGCCGAGCAGCAGGATCCGCGGCGTGAAGATCCGGCCGGGGTCATTGGCCAGCCAGAACGGCACCGTGAGCAGGGCCGCGCAGCCCGTGGCCAACGACAACCCTCCTGCGCGCCCCTGGCCGGCGGACAGGCGCGGGAACACGACGATGTAACCG
>CAXUJF010000784.1:0-2580 GCA_964250865.1 uncultured Streptosporangiaceae bacterium | reverse complement strand
TCCGCGACCAGGGGCACTGGCCGGGCGCGATGGCGCCCACGCCGCTGCCCCGCCGGGCGGCCGAGCAGGGCGGGATGGGCCTGGAGGTGGCCCGGATGGTCTGCGACGGAATGCAGATCAACGCGACCGAGGCCGGCACCGCCGTACTGCTGCGGATGAGCCTGGGCTGACCGGGCCGTCCGGGCGGTATCGTGGTCGGTGACCTCAGGACCATGATCGAAGGGGTGCAGGTCACATGCTGTCCCTGTCATCAGAGCAACGGGGCGCGTTCACCGTGGTCCGGGTGTCCGGGAACCTCGATCTGACCTCGCGCGACCAGTTCGACCAGTACCTGACCCAGACCCGTCGCCTCAGCCGCCGGCTGATCATCGACATGTCCGACGTCACGTTCATGGACACCGGCTGCCTGGCCGTGATCATGGGTCACTACAAGCGCCTGTCCGCCTCCGGTGGCCTGATCCTGGCTGGGGCCCAGTACCGCCCGGCCAAGGCGCTGTGGATCACCGGGCTGGCCTACCGGCTGCCGTTGTACGACAGCGTGGACGAGGCCATCGCTGGTGTCGGCCAGGAGCCCCCGGCCTCCTCGGCCGACCAGGAGCTTCCCGCCCCGTCCTAGCGCCCGCCTTCAGCGGATCCGCACCGTCACCAGGCAGGCGTCGTCGCCGGTGTCGGAGGCCGCGTGGGCCAGCACGTGGTCGGCCAGCTCGGCCGCCGACGGGGACGCCATGGTCTGGAAGGGCTGGGCCGCCCGCCGGGCGAACTCGTCCAGCGCCTCGTTGATGGGCGTGCCCCGGCGCTCGACCATCCCGTCGGTGAACAGCAGCATCGTGTCCCCCAGCGCCAGGGGGGTGGTCAGCTCCTCGTACCGGGCGTCCGGGTCACTGCCCAGCAGCACGCCCTGCGGCAACGGCAGCATGGTCGCCTGCCCGTCGCGGATGACCACGGGCGGCAGGTGCCCGGCCCGGGCCCAGCGCAGGGTCCGCTCGGCCGGCCGGTACAAACCGCACACCACCGTGCCCACTACCCCGTCGATCAGGTGGCAGACCGCGCTGTTCAGGTAGGCCAGCAGCTCGCCCGGGCCGGCTCCGGTGATGGCCAGCCCGCGCAGGCAGTTGCGCGCCGCGACCATGCCGGTCACCGCGTCGATGCCGTGCCCGGCGATGTCTCCCACCACCAGCAGCACGTCCTTGCTCGGCAGCAGCAGCGTGTCGTACCAGTCCCCGCCGACCAGGTGACCGGGGCCGGCCGGGCGGTAGCGCACCGCGACCTCGATGCCGGCCGCCTCGACCGGCTCGGCCGTAGGCGGCAGGATGGCCCGCTGCAGCCGGACCGCCAGCAGGTGCTCTTCCTCGGCCCGCTGCTCGCTGTCGGCCAGCTGGTCCCGGGTCGCGGCCAGCACCACCCGGGTCCGGTACTCCGCGGTGATGTCCTGGAACGCGCCGCGCACCGACTCGGCCGTGCCCGCCGGCCCGAGCACCGGCTCGGCGAACACCCGGATCTGCCGCACGCTGCCGTCGTCGGCCCGGACGATGCGGAACGTCGTGCTCGCGGGCCGCCCGGTCCGCAGCAGCGTGTCACGGAACTCGCGCAACGCGGGCACGTCCGCCCCGGTCACGTAGCTGTGCAGGTCGGCCAGCGAGATGGCGGTGCCCGCCCGGGCGGGCAGCCCGAACAGGGAGAACGCGGCGTCGGTCCAGTCCGGCCGCCCGGTGAGCAGGTTCTCCTGCCAGCCGCCGATCCGGCCCAGCCGCTGGATCTGCCCCAGCAGCGCGGTGATCCGGTCCGCCTCGGTGGCGATCTGCCAGGTGATCACCACCCCGTCGAAGAACCGGGCGATTCGCACGTCGGCGATCGCGCCGGTCATGGCCCCGGCCGGGGTGCTGCTGACCGGGCCGGGCAGGTACTGGGGCTCGCCGGTGGCCAGCGCCCGCACCGCCCGGTCCAGCACGTCGACCGCCATGGCCGGATACGCCTCGGCCAGCGTGCGCCCGGTGGGGTCGGCGGCCTCGCGCCGGCCCGGGTGCTGGCTACCTGCGGTCTGGCCGTGGGCGTGCTGGCCCTCGGGGTGACGACCGGCCGTTTTGGTGGCGTAGTCGATGCGGAAGTCGGTCACGGTGCCGGTGCCGTCGCGCACGGCCGAGGCCAGCAGCACGGTCTCCAGCAGCCCGCCGAGCAGGCCGCGCAGGGCGGGCCGGGACCGCGCCAGGGTCAGCTCGCCCCGCGCCACCCGGGCGCTGAGCAGCTGCGCGCACGCCCGCGTCAGGTCGCTGACCTGCTGCCGCAGCGAAAGCGGGAAGTCCGCCCGCGGTCGCGGCCAGCAGATCTCCCTCACCCCCAGCAGGGCGGAGGCGTGGTCGTGCAGCGCGAGCACCGGCCGCGCGCCGTCCGGCCAGTGGCCGGCCAGGGGCAGTGCGGGTTCGGGCGGTTCGCCCGCACCGGGACCGGGCCGCCACAGGTCCGGCCCGCCACTCGCGACCCGTTGTTCCAGGCAGTCCATCTGGGGCGGGATCCAGCGCCAGCGGCTGGCCTCGGCCGGGCCCAGCCCCGCCTCCCCGAGCAGGCCCAGGCTGCCGTCCGCCC
>CAXUJF010000783.1:0-2588 GCA_964250865.1 uncultured Streptosporangiaceae bacterium | reverse complement strand
GTCCAGGGTCAGCTCGACGACCGTGACCCCCTTGTGCCGGGACGAGCGGACCAGGCCTTCGCGCTCCAGGACCACGAACGCGTCCCGGACCGGACCCCGGCTGACCTGGAGCCGTTCGGCCAGTTCTTCTTCGCGCAGGTGCTGGCCGGCCTGCAGTTCGCCGTGCAGGATGGCCTCACGGAGCCGGTCGGCGACGTCGTCTCCGAGCGATTTGCGGCGGGGCGGCGTGAGCGGGTCACTGTTTGACCGCGCCGAACGTCAGGCCGCTGACGAAGCCGCGCTGGACCGCGATCGTGGCGATCAGCGCGGGCACCACGACGATGAGCCCGGCCGCGGCCAGCTCGCTCCAGTTGGTGGTGAGCGTGCCGACGAAGGAGTACACCGCCACCGGCGCGGTCTGGGTGCGCGGGCCGGTGAGGATGGCCGCGCCGAAGTACTCGCCCCAGGAGGCCAGGCCGACCAGCAGGCCGACCGTGCTGACCCCGGGCCAGACCGTCGGCAGGACCACCCGCCACAGCGCGCGCATCTTGCTGCACCCGTCGATCCAGGCCGCCTCGTCGAGTTCGCGCGGCACCTCGGCGAAGTAGACCCGCATGAGCCAGACCGTGAACGGCAGCAGACCGGTCTCGTAGGCCAGGACCAGTCCCCAGTAGGTGTCGAGCAGGCTCAGGTGCTGGTAGATGATGTAGAGCGGGATGATGAAGACGGCGGGCGGCGCCACGTAGGCCAGGATGAACCACGAGTTGATGATCCGGGCGCCCCGGACCGGCGCCCGGGCGAAGGAGTAGCCGGCCGGGATGCCGAGCAGCAGAGCCACGGCGGTGGACGCGGCCGCGACGATGAGCGAGTTGAGGACCGAGTGGCCGAACTGGCCGGTCAGCAGCGTGGTGAAGTTGCTGGTGGTGGGACGGGAGATCCACTTCGGCGGTAGCGCGAACGCCGCCGCCGGCGTCTTGAACGCGGTGGACAGCAGCCAGAACAGCGGCAGCAGCACGAACACCGCCCCGATGATCAGCAGTACGTAGGTCACCACCCTGCCGCTGGCCCGCTGAACCGTTCTCAGCGGCCGGCGCGAGGCCGGCCGGGGGGGTAGCTTGTCGGCCCGGATGCTCATCGGGGTCTCCTGTTCTGCCGGCCGGCCGGGGTCACCGGCGCCGCGAGAGGACGAAGAGGATCACCAGCGGCACCGCCATCACCACGAGCAGCAGTATGGCCAGGGCGGCGCCGTAGCCGATGTTGTTGAAGACGATCGTCTGCTGGTAGACGTAAAAGTTGAGGACCGTGGTGTTCAGCCCGGGGCCGCCGCCGGTGAGGATCTGGAACAGCGCGAACTGCTGGAAGGCGGCCACCGTGCGCAGCAGCGCGGCCAGCACCAGGGCGGGCCGGATGGCGGGAAACGTCACGTAGCGGAAGCGGGCCCACGCCCCGGCCCCGTCGACCAGCGCGGCCTCGATCGGATCCCGCGGGGCCGAGATCAGCGCGGCCAGCACGATGACGGTCACCACCGGCACCCCGCTCCACAGGTCGACCAGCACGACCGACGGCAGGGCCGTGGACGCTCCGGCCAGCCAGTTCGGCTGGGGCAGATGGGCCAGCTTGAGGAAGTAGTCGACCCAGCCCTGCGAGGTGTTCAGCAGGGCACCCCAGCTGATGGCGGCGGCCACGCCGGCCACGGTCAGGGGGAACAGGAAGATGACCCGGAACACCGAGATGGCCCGGTTCTTGCGCGTCATGAGCAGGGCCAGGCCCAGCCCGAGCAGGGTCTCCAGCCCCACCGCCAGCACCACGTAGATCAGCGTGTTGAGCAGGACGGTGTGGACCTCGGAGTCGTCCCAGATGTGCGAGTAGTTCTTCAGGGTGAGCGGGAAGACACCATTGTGGGTGCTGGTGACGCTGGAGAAGCTGAGGCCGAGGCCGATCACCAGCGGGACCACGGTGATGACGAACACCGCCAGGAACGCGGGAACGGCCGCCAGCCCGAAGAACCTGCGGTCGAACACGGACCAGTTTCTCAGCGCGGCGATCCGGCTCGGCCCGCCCGGCTCGGGCGGCCGGACGCGCGTCTGGGTGGCGGGTACGGTCATCGTCTCGGACCTCGAATCATCGGTTCCAGTCGGCCGGGCGCCGCCACCCGCCCGGGAGGGAGCCGGGCGGGTGGCGGACGCCGGGCTGGCGCAGTTGCTGACCAGCGAGAAGGTGACCTTCAATCAGGCTTCGAGGAAGCTGACCTACGAGAGCCTGCTCACCACCGGCTCGGGCGGGCTGTTGAACCCGCTCAGCCTGGGCCTGGCGGCCGACACCAGCGACCCGCGGCCGGCGTTCCGCTTCAAATGCGCCACGCCCAAGCTCGCGGGCAGCTTTCCTGTCGCCGGGCCCATAGCCCCCACCATGCTGTAGGTGGCCGAAAGCCTGGCCGTCACGCTCGACGTGCGGCCCAACGGGGGGCAGGGGCCGGATGACCCAAACTCTGTTTTCAGGCCGTTCCGCAATCGAATGCAAGAACAAGCATTCTCCGGGCACAGCCAGGCGGAGCAGGCGGCTTTGATGCCGCGACCGGGCAGCGGCCGGGAGGGGGCCAGCCTGGCGGC
>CAXUJF010000782.1:0-2602 GCA_964250865.1 uncultured Streptosporangiaceae bacterium | reverse complement strand
GCGCTGGACACCTGGCATACGCCATCACCGGGCCGGGCTTCCCTGCGGGCCGCGGGCCCCCCCCCCCCCCCCCCCCACCCCCCCCCGGGGGCGGGCGGGGGCGCTGGACAGGCCGTCGGCGATGCCGTCCAGGTCCAGGCCCAACTCGGCCGCGATCGCCGCGGCGGCCAGCGCGTTCGGCACCTGGTGGGCGCCGTGCAGCCCCATCCGGACCGGAGCCCGCCCGGCCGGGGTGATCAGCGTGAACGATGGCCGACCGAGGTCGTCCAGCCGGATATCAGCGGCACCGAAGTCGGCCCCAGCGCCCAGCCCGAACGTGACGATCCGGGCCTCGGTCCGCCCGGCCATGGCCCGCACCCGGTGATCGTTGGCGTTCAGGATGGCCACCCCGCCGGCTGCCGCCGCGGGCAGCGCCGCGGGTAGTTCCCCCTTGGCCCGGGCCACCTGCTCGATGCCGCCGAACTCGCCGGTGTGCGCGTGCCCCACGTTGAGCACCGCACCAATGCGGGGCGGGGCGATCTCGCACAGGTAGGCGATGTGGCCGGCCCCGCGGGCCGACAGCTCCAGGACCAGGTAACGGGTCTGCTCATCCGCGCGCAGCACGGTGAGCGGGAAGCCGAACTCGTTGTTGTAGGAGCCTTCCGGCGAGATGGTCGGGCCGAGCCGTTCCACCAGCTGCGCGGTCAGGTCCTTGGTCGAGGTCTTGCCCGCCGAGCCGGTCAGCCCGGCGATCGTCGCCTGCGGCAGCCGGGCCATCACGGCCTGGGCTAGCTTGGCCAGCGCGCCGGGCACGTCGTCCACGATCAGCCCGGGGACCCCGGCCGGGCGGGTGCCGAGCATGGCCACCGCACCGGCCGCGCGGGCCGTGGCCGCGTAGTCGTGCCCGTCCACCCGCTCGCCTTCGACCGCGGCGAACAGGCCACCCGGGGCCGCCCGGCGGGAGTCGATCACGACCGGGCCGGTCACCACGGCAGCCGGATCGGCACCGCCGTCCAGCCGGGCCCCGGTGACCCGGGCGATCTCGTCGAGCGAGAGCGGGATCACAGTTCTCCCCTCGGCCGCGCCGCCTGGGTGCGGCGCCGCAGCGCCTCCGCGGTGACCTCACGGTCGTCGAACGGGAGCACGGTGCCCTGTACGTACTGGCCTCGTTCGTGGCCCTTGCCCGCGACCAGCACCACGTCGCCCTTGCCCGCGGTGGCGATGGCCAGGCCGATGGCGGCGGCCCGGTCCGGCTCCACAATCACGTGCGCCCGGCGCCGCTCCGGCACCGTGACCGCACCATCCAGCATGGCCGCCAGGATAGCCAGCGGATCCTCCGTGCGTGGGTTGTCACTGGTGAAGATGGCCACGTCGGCCAGGTCGGCCGCGGCCGCGCCCATCAGCGGCCGCTTGGCCCGGTCCCGGTCCCCACCGCAGCCCAGCACGATGGTCAGCCGGCCCTGGGTCACCGGGCGCAGCGCGCCCAGCACGGCCTCGACCGCACCGGGCTTGTGCGAGTAGTCGACCAGCACGGTCAGGTCGGTGTCGATGCCCGTGGTGTCGATCCGCTCCAGCCGGCCGGGCACGCCGGGGCAGGACCCGATGCCCGCCACCGCGTCGTCCAGGCCGATGCCCGCCTCGACCAGGCCCACGATCGCGCCCAGCGCGTTGGCTACGTTGAACGGGCCCACCAGGCCCAGCTGTGCGTCGGCTTCCACGCCACCGGGGCCGATGACCCGGAACGTGCTGCCGTCCGCCCCGACCCGCACGTTCTCGGCCCGCCAGTCCGCGTCCAGATTGCCGGTGGCGGAGAACGTGGTCACCGGGATCGGCGCGCTGGCCGCGAGCCGGCGCCCGTGGCCATCGTCGATGTTCACCACCCCCGCGGCGGCGTACTCAGGGGTGAACAGCCGGGCCTTGGCCGCGAAGTAGTCCTCCAGGTCGGCGTGGAAGTCCAGGTGATCCTGGGACAGGTTGGTGAAGATCGCGACGTCGTAGTGGGTACCGGCCACCCGGCCCAGGGCCAGCGCGTGGCTGGACACCTCCATGGCCGCGCCGGTCACGCCGCGTTCGGCCATCGTGGCCAGCAGCGCCTGCAGGTCGGTGGCCTCGGGCGTGGTCAGCTCGCTGGCCAGCAGCTCCGGGCCGATCCGGGTCTCCACCCCGCCGATCAGCCCGGTCACGTGGCCCGCCATCCGCAGCCCGGCCTCGAGCAGGTAGCTGGTGGTGGTCTTGCCGCTGGTGCCGGTGACCCCGATCAGCCGCAGCCGCCGCGACGGGTCGCCGTAGACCCAGCAGGCCACCTCGCCCAGCCGGGCCCGCGGGTCGTTCACCACGAACACCGGCACCCCGCTCGCGGCGGCCCGGTCCCGGCCGTCCTGGTCGGTCAGGATCGCCACCGCGTCGGCCGCTACCGCGGCCGCGCTGAACTCGGCGCCGTGCACCCGGCTGCCGGGCAGCGCGGCGTACAGGTCGCCGGGCTGAATCGCCCGCGAGTCGTGGGTGACGCCCGTCACCGGCTGGTCCTCACCCGGCCAGTCCTTATCGGACGATGAGGCCGGATCGGGAGAACCAGCGGTCAGCTTGATGCCCAGCAGCAACCCCAGTCCGGAAAGCGGGCGAG
>CAXUJF010000781.1:0-2614 GCA_964250865.1 uncultured Streptosporangiaceae bacterium | reverse complement strand
GTTCCACACCGCGCACCCGGACGTGGTGGTGCACGCCCGGCAGGCGGCCGAGGGTACCGCCGCGCACCTGCGGGACCTGCGCGACGGCGCGCTGGACATCGCCCTGGTCGCGCTGGCCGGGCCGCCGCCCGCGGGCATCGTGGCCCGGGCCCTGGCCGCTGAGCACCTGGTCCTGCTGACCTCGCTCGACGGCCCGTACGCCGGGCGGACCAGTATCGGCCTGGACGATCTGGCCGGGGAGCCGTTCATCGAATCCCCGTCCGGCTGGGGCAACCGGGGCGTGGCCGACCGGGCGTTCGCCGCTCTCGGCCTGCAACGCACGGTCCGGTTCGAGGTCACCGACTACCAGACCATGGTGGCCATGGTCCGCGGCGGGCTCGGGGTGGCGTTTATGCCCGCTTCGTCCGCCCGGCAGTTCACCGACGTGGCCGCCTTGACCGTGACCGGGGCCGACCTGACCTGGAGCGTGTCAGTGGCGGTGGCCCAGGGCCGCCGGCTGTCCGCCGCCGCTCAGGCCCTGCTGGCCGATCTGGCCGCCGTGGCCTAGCCGGTCTTCTCCGGCCGGGACAGGCCGTCCAGCCGTTCCTCGGCGAAGGTCATGCCTGCCACCGTGAACCCGCTGGCGACCGCGGTCAGCGCCGCGTCCAGGTAGACGGTCAGGTCACTGTCGGCCCGCGCGCTCCAGCGTTCGTAGGCGGCCCGGCACGCGGCCAGCGTGGAGCGCCCCACCACCAGCGGGAACAGCGACCACGGCGGCTGCCCGATCCGGGTCCCGACGAACTCGCTGACCGCCCGCTCCCAGTCGTCGTAGTGCACGGCCGCGCTGGACTGCAAGGCGGGTACCGAGCCGATCAGGTTCATCCGGGCCCGCAGCTCGGTCACGTCCTCGACCCGGTAGTGGTTGGCCGCCACTACGGCCTGCCGGATCGCGTCCATCATCGGTACCGAGTCCGGCACCCGGGCCAGCGCGTCCCGGATCACCGTGACCTCGGAGTCAAACTCGCCCCAGAGCACGCTGGCCTTGGAGTCGAAGTACCGGAAGAACGTCCGCCGGCTCACGCCCGCTTCGGCCGCGATCTGCTCGATCGGGGTTTCGTCGAAGCCCTGCTCGGCAAAAAGACGGAGCGCGATGAGTTCCAGCGTCCGCCTGCTGGTTCCTGGAGGCCGGCCCCGGCGGGCGACTGAGTCTGGTGAAGGCTGAAGATTGTCCATCAGTGCCCTCGAATTGTAGGCCTGCCTCTTGATTGCGTCACCAGGTGCCGTAAAATTAAAAGGTATTCGTCACGCGGTGTCGAAATATGTTGAGGCACCGTCTTCGCAGCTGAGGAGCTGGTATGAGCGAGACGACCACGATCGCCGAGGCCCGCACCGCCGTCCGCGAGCCGGATACTGAGGCCGTCCCCGACGCCGAACCCCGTGCCGAAGAGCTGCTGGTCGAGGAGATCTCGATCGACGGCATGTGCGGTGTCTACTAAAACCCCCAGTAGGCCAGCCCCGACCGGGACGACGCTGCCCCTGGTCGAGCAGTTTCAGTTCGGCCTCGACGCGCCGATCTGCCTGACCTGGGAGCTGACCTACGCCTGCAACCTGTCTTGCCGGCACTGCCTGTCCAGCTCCGGCCGACGGGACCCACGCGAGCTGACCACGGCCGAGTGCAAGGCCGTCATCGACGAGCTGGAACGCATGCAGGTGTTCTACGTGAACATCGGCGGCGGCGAGCCCACGGTCCGGCCGGACTTCTGGGAGCTGGTCAGCTACGCCACCGACCACCACGTCGGGGTCAAGTTCTCCACCAACGGGGTGAAGATCACCCCGGACGTGGCCCGGCAGCTTGCGGCCAGCGACTACGTGGACGTGCAGATCTCCCTGGACGGCGCGACCGCCGAGGTCAACGACGCCGTCCGGGGCGAGGGCTCGTACGCCACCGCGCTGACCGCGATGGCCAACCTGGCCGCCGCGGGTTTCGCCGGGTTCAAGATCTCTGTGGTCTGCACCCGGCAGAACATCGGCCAGCTGGACGAGTTCAAGGCGCTGGCCGACCGGTTCGGCGCCCAGCTGCGGCTGACCCGGTTGCGGCCGTCAGGCCGGGGCGCGGACGTGTGGGACGAGCTGCACCCCACCGCCGCGCAGCAGCGTGAGCTGTACGACTGGCTGGTGGCCCGGGGCGAGCAGGTCCTCACCGGGGATTCGTTCTTCCACCTGGCCGCCTTCGGCAGCGCACTGCCCGGGCTCAACCTGTGCGGCGCGGGCCGGGTGGTGTGCCTGATCGACCCGGTGGGCGACGTGTACGCCTGCCCCTTCGCCATCCACGACAACTTCCTGGCCGGCAACGTCCGCGAGCCGGGCGGGTTCGCCGGGGTGTGGCGGACCTCGGAGCTGTTCACCGAGCTGCGCCAGCCGCAGGGTGGCGGCGCCTGCACGTCCTGCTCGGCCTACGACGCCTGCCGGGGCGGCTGCATGGCAGCCAAGTTCTTCACCGGCCTGCCCCTGGACGGCCCGGACCCGGAGTGCGTCAAGGGCCACGGCGAGCAGGCCCTGCTGAACCTGGCCACCACCGACGTGCCCCGGCCCACCGGTGACCACTCGCACCGCACCCGCCCGGCCACCGGCCCGC
>CAXUJF010000780.1:0-2616 GCA_964250865.1 uncultured Streptosporangiaceae bacterium | reverse complement strand
GGATATCAGCCGACTCGGCGTTGGGGCCGGCGACGATCACCCGGGCCCCGGCGGCCTTGCCCAGCTGGACCGCGGCACTGCCGACCCCGCCGGCCGCCGCGTGCACGAGCAGGGTCTCGCCGGGGGCGATCCGGGCCCGGCGGTGCAGGCCGAACCAGCCGGTCTGGTAGCTGATGAAGAACGCGGCCGCCTCGGCGTCGTCGAAACTTTCCGGCGCGGGGTAGGCCGACGCCGCGTCCATGATCGCCACCTCGCCGAACGCGCCGGCGGGCAGGGCGGCCGTGCCGACCACGCGGTCACCGGGGGTCAGCCCGGTCACCCCCGGGCCGAGCGCGACCACCTCACCGCACAGCTCCACCCCCGGGGTGAACGGCAGCGGCGGCTTGACCTGGTAGCCGCCCTGGCACATCAGGATGTCCGGGAAGTTGGCCGGCGCGGCCAGGACGCGTACGAAGATCTGGCCCGGGCCAGGCTCGGGATCGGGGACGTCGGTGGCGAGGGTGAGCACATCCCGCAGCTCACCGAACTGATGAACCTGCCATGCCCTCACCGCGTGCCTCCCAGTTCACTCATCAGCCTTGCTCCGTATCGATGCGCTGCTGCAACCGGTTCATGCCGCGCAGCCACTTGTCCGTATCGCCGGCCCGCAGCGCGTAGTAGCCGGCCACTTCGGGGTGCGGCAAGATCAGGAAGCGCCCGTCCGCGATGCCCGACCACACCGCCTCGGCCACGGCCTCGGGCTCGATCGCAGACTCCCGCAGCACCACGTCGCCCGCCCGCCCGGCGTCGGACAGCATGTTGGTGCGTACCCCCTGCGGGCACAGGCAGTGCACCTTGAGGCCGCGGTGCCCGTAGGTCGCGGCCAGCCATTCCGCGTAGCTGACCGCCCCGTGCTTGGTCACCGAGTACGGTGCCGTGCCGAGCATGGTCAGCAGGCCCGCCGCCGAGGCGGTGATGACCAGACGGCCGTCGCCCCGGGCCAGCCATCCCGGCAGCAACTGCTCGGCCGCGCGCACATGGGCCATGACGTTGACGTCCCACGAGCGCTGCCAGGCCGCTTCGGCCGCGGCCGGCCCCTCGCCGCTGACGTCACCGGCGGCCGCGAGACCGGCGTTCGAGCAGTACAGGTCGATCTCACCCAGGTAGTCGCGGGCCGCCGCGACCAGGCCGGCCACCCCGTCCCGGGTGGCGACGTCGGCCGGGGCGGCCAGGCCGCCGATCTCATCGGCCACGGCCTTGGCGGCACCCGGGTCGATGTCGTTGACCACCACCCGGGCCCCGCCCGCGGCCAGCCGCCGGGCCAGGGCGCGCCCGATTCCGCTGCCGCCTCCGGTCACCACGGCGCCCATTGCCGCTCTGGTCACGATGGCTCCTCCGTCCGGCCCATCCGGGCCCGTGAGTCAATGCCCAGCGTCTGCAGGTACAAGCACATCAGATGGCCCATGATCTGGTCCCGGTCCGCGGGCCGGGCGGCGATCAGCGGCGCGAACCGCACGGCCATGCCGGACGCGGCCGTGGCTACCATGTCCGGCGGGGCCAGCGGGTGGGCCACCCCATCGGCGACCAGGGTCCGGACGAACCGCACCACCCGCTTCAGCAGCCGTTCCCGGATCCCCTGCCACAGCGCCCGCACCTGCGGATCGGTCAGGGCCTGGTGCTCCAGCACGGTGATGAAGGCCAGGTTGGCCGCGTAGACGTCGACGAAGTCGGTGACCGCCGCCGTGACCACGCCGACCGGGTCGTCAGGGTCGGCCGCGCGGGCCCGCTGGGCCTCCAGGAACTCGTCCCTGAGCTGCTCGGTCAGCACCCGGAACACGTCGTCCTTGGAGGCGAAGTACACGTAGAAGGTGGCGCGCGAGACCTCGGCCCGGCCGGTGATGTCGGCCACCGTGGTGCGGGCGTAACCGAGCTCGGAGAACGCACCCGTCGCCGCGGTGATCAGGGCGGCCCTGGTCTGGCTGTCCAGCCGGTCCCGTCCGGTCCGCACCGACCACAGTGTCGCGGGCATGGGGCCCATTGTCCCAGCATTGACATTGGCGTCAATGCCAGCGCGACCGGCGCCGAAGAACCGGTCGGCCAACCCCATCAGAGCGGGCAGACGAGCGCTGGCCGGCTCGTCACGATGGGTATCGAACCGTGCGCAACTGGCCATATTGGTTGAAATGACGTAACACTGTGTGTTGAGATGTCCGAACATAGCCGCACTGGCTGCCGGCGGCGGTGGGGGTAGCAGGTATGCGCCACGATGAGCGCGATCCCGTACCGCGCGGAAATATTCTCCTGGCCAGCGGGTCCTCCGCTGATCCGGAGACCGCGCGGCCGTCAGTCGATCCTGCCCCGGCGACCGGCGACGCGCAGGTCCCCGCAGGCCACCAAAACCCCTCCCCCACCAGCGAATCTGTTCCCGCCGCCGATATGGCGGGTGAGCCGGGCCGGACCGACGAGGCGGGTAAGCAGGCTGAGACGGTTAAGCCGGGCCGGGCCGGTGGGGCGTCCCCGGCCCGGTCAACGTCGCCGGCGCCAAATGGTGTGACAATTACCCAATCGCCCTCGCCGGCCACGAACACTCCGGGTAACGAGTCGACCGCCGTTGGCCGCTCCGCCGCCGCCGGACCG
>CAXUJF010000779.1:0-2616 GCA_964250865.1 uncultured Streptosporangiaceae bacterium | reverse complement strand
GCTCGGTGGCGTGCTCGCTGGCTTTGATGACGGCGGCGGCCTGCTCGATTTCGGCCCCGCTGAGCGGGTCGAGGGGGTGGCGGGCGGCGGTGTGGCCGGCCACCGTGTCGCTCATCGCGATGTCTACTGCCATGGCGGTGCTCCTTGATGTCGCCGTCGTCGTGCGGGACTGTCTCGTCCAAAATAAACACATTTACGAGGAACGGGGCTGGCGCTGCCGTCCGGCTGCGCAGCTTGCGGGTCCCGGGCGGCCCCAGGCGGGGCGCCGGGAGCCGCCCCGGCCCCCGGGGGGGCGCCCCCCACCCGGGCGGCCGCCTCCACGGGTCAGCGCTATAACTACTGGTTGCGGCCGGGGTTGTCGACATCCACGTCGTCGATCTGCTCCTTGCGCACCGAGTCGCTGACCTGAGCGTCCTCGGTCACCGTGTCGGTCGCCAGCCGGACCCGTTCCACCGGCACGGTCTCCTTCTCGACCACCGGCCGCTCGGCCTGCAGCGTGACTTCGTGCTCCTCCTCGCTGATTGGTTCCCCGGACAGCGCGGCGTCGCGGTTGGCCTCGGTGATCGGCTCACGCTCGAGCCGGACCTCCTCGTGGCTGACCGGGACGGTGCGGGTGACGTTCTCGGTCACCACGTACTTGCGCAGCCGGGCCCGCCCCGCCTCCACCGTTTCCTTGCCGACGTTCAGCCGTTCCTCGGAACGGGTCATCGCGTCGTCGCCCGTGGTCTCCCCGGAGGCATAACCGGCCGTGTCCTGGACGTAGCCAGCTTCCTCCCGGTCGCCATACCCGGCCCGGCCGGTTTCCTGCACGCCAGTGCCACGGGAGGCGATGGTGTCGCCGTAGTAGTCGTAGAGGGCGTTCTGCTCGTCGCCGTTGATGTGCTCGTCGTCGTCCACGTTGGGCGCGTCCTTGATCGTGTCCTTGGACACGGCCAGCCGGACGTCATCGCCGTCGAAGGCCGATCCGGCAATCGGCGCGAAGCTCTGCCGGTTGCCGAACAGGCCCGTGCTCACCGTGACCCACAGCGGGTCGCCGGTGCGGTCGTCCAGGTAAACCTGGCCGATCTTCCCGATCTTGTTGCCCTCGAGGTCCACCGCGTTCCGGCCGATGTACTGCTGAGCGTCGTTGGGGCTCGTCATGGAGGTTCTCCCGAAGTAGCGGTCTGCTGTCACCACTGAAACGGGCCTCCCGGGCCGGCGTTACGCACCTTTTCCGGCTGCGGCACGTTGTTTAAGGGATCATCCCTCTCTTGCGCTCCGGGCCGCCCAGATGATCCCCTCGGTAGTACGCGCCAGTAATAAAGCCCGGCGACCGACGCGCACCGGCCAGAACGGGAGAACCGATGGAGAGCTACCACAGCGTGGCGGAGCTCGAAGCCGCGGTGGGCCAGGAGATTGGCCCGACCGACTGGTTCGAGATCGACCAGCAGCGGGTCAACGGCTTCGCCGACGACACCGAGGACCACCAGTGGATCCACATTGATCCCGAGCGCGCCGCCAAGGGCCCGTTCGGTGCCCCGGTGGCGCACGGATTCCTGACCCTGTCGCTCATTCCGTACCTGTCCAGCCAGCTCCGCACCGTCGACAACGTCGCGATGGGCGTCAACTACGGCCTGGACCGGGTGCGCTTCCCGACCCCGGTCCGAGTCGGCAGCCGCATCCGGGCCCGGGCCGCCGTCCAGAGCCTGGACAAGCTCTCCGACGAGGCGGTCCACCTCGTCACCCGGGTCACCATCGAGGTCGAAGGCAGCGACAAGCCCGCCTGCGTGGCCGACATCGTGAGCCGCTACTACTTCACCAGCCCCGCCCTGGCTCCCACCTCGTCCGCCGGTTCCTGACCGCCGCGCCGCCGCCCCAGCCAGGCCACTCAGGCCGCCCACCAAGCGTTCCGTTGAAATTGAGCGGACTCTGAGGCAACGTTGAGCCGCCGTCACTCGTCCTTGGTGGGTGACGAGGAGGCGGACCATGGCACGTGACCGGGACGGCACGGAGCTTGAACGCCTGGTCGCGGAGCGCGGTTCCGCGCTGCTGGCTGCGGCAATTGCACTGGCCGGAAGCCGCGCGGACGGGGAAGACCTGCTGCAGGCGGCCCTGGAGCGGGTGCTTAGGAAGCCCCGGCGCCTCAACCGTGACAGCGACGTCGAGGGCTACCTGCGGCGGGTCCTCTACAACCTCGCCGCCGACGGGTGGCGGCGGCGCGGGACCTGGAAACAGAAACTGCTGCCCGTCCTGCGCGCCGAAACCCGCAACGCCGAGCCAGATCAGACCAGCCAGGTTGACCAGCGGGACGCCCTGGTCCGGATGATCGGCCAGCTGCCGCCGCGCCAGCGCGCGGTGATCGTGCTCCGCTACTGGGAGCAGCGCAGCGAGACCGAGACCGCCGCCCTGCTGGGCTGCTCGGAAGGCACGGTCAAGTCGGCCGCCTCCCGCGGCCTGCAGCACCTGCGCGAACTAGCCGCTCCTGATCACATCACGGAGCTGACGGAGAACAACTCATGACTCACGACGTCAGTGAAATCCTGCGCGAAGGCATCGACAGAGTGGCCGCGACCGCGGACGCCGAGGTACCGGCCAGCCTGCTGACACGGGCCAGGCAGCGCAACCCGCGCAGGCGCC
>CAXUJF010000778.1:0-2625 GCA_964250865.1 uncultured Streptosporangiaceae bacterium | reverse complement strand
GGGCGGCTGCGTCTGGGCGCCCGCGGACGGAGCGCTCGAAGCGGTCACGTCCGGGTGGGCGGCAGCGGGGGCCGCCGCACTGGACTCCGACGCAATGGCAGACGGGCCAGCGGGCGCGCTGGCCGCGGGGGACGACGCAGCGGGCCGCGGGCCAGGACGAGCCTGCCCGTTGCCGTTGCCGTTCCCATTACCGTTGCCGTTCGGCCGCGGGGCCTGCCGCTGCGGCGCACCGCCGCCGGCCCGGCCACCCGATCGGCCAGCTGGGCCCCCTTCGGGGCCGAAAGCTTCCTTGAGCCTGCGCACGACGGGCGCCTCGATCGTCGAGGACGCCGAACGTACGAACTCACCCATTTCCTGGAGCTTGACCATCACGGTCTTGCTCTCGACACCGAACTCTTTCGCGAGTTCGTAAACCCGGACCTTCGCCACTACTCTCCTCTACCCGGCCCGGGACAAACCGGGCCTTAAACCGGACCATTCGCGCCGGTCCGGGGTACAGAGTGTGCTCCGGGCCGACGTCAGCCTGTGGTCTTCATCGCCTTGTGCTCATCGAGCGCTCATCGCTGTCTCGACCTGCTTTCCGACAGGTTGCCGTTCGTGCCTTGCTGTCTCCATGCTATGCCCAGTCGCGGTGGGCCTCCAGACCGCGCTCGTCAGCAGCCGGAGTATTCACTGAGCCGAGATACTCCGTGACCTGGGCGGTACCGAGGGGGCCGGGCGCGCGCAGGGCGCGCACCAGCGCCCGCCGGCGCTGCGCAAGCTCAAGGCATCCCTGACTCGGGTGCAGGTACGCACCCCGGCCAGGCAAGCACGCTCCGGGGTCGGGCACGATCGCGTCCCCGGCCACCACCAGACGGAGCAAGCTGGACTTGGCCGCGCGCTGCCGGCAGCCCACGCAGGTGCGCACCGGAGGCACGCGTCGCGCAGGCCGATCGGACGGCCCGGCCAATTCCTTCGTAACTCTACCGCGCCGGCGCGTCTGCGGCACCGGTGGATTGGGCCGCCGGGCGGGCGGCGTGGGCGGCGGTCCTCCCGGAACCCTCAGGTTCGGCGGACCTTCCGGGCTTGCCGCTGGCCCCCTCGGGCTGCGCATCGGAATGGATGTCAATGCGCCAGCCGGTGAGGCGGGCGGCCAGCCGGGCATTCTGCCCCTCCTTGCCGATGGCGAGCGACAGCTGGTAATCGGGCACCGTCACCTGGGCCACGCGAGCCTCGGCGTCGATCACGTCCACCGCGGTCACCCGCGCGGGCGACAGCGCGTTGCCGACAAAAGACGCAGGATCGTCGGAATAGTCCACGATGTCGATCTTCTCGCCGTGCAGCTCGGCCATGACGTTGCGGACCCGGCTGCCCATCGGGCCGATGCAGGCGCCCTTGGCGTTGACCCCCGGCTGATTCGAGCGGACCGCGATCTTGGTCCGGTGCCCGGCCTCGCGGGCGATGGCCACGATCTCCACCGCGCCGCTGGCGATCTCCGGCACCTCCAGCGCGAACAGCTTCTTGACCAGGTTGCGGTGGGTGCGGGACAGCATGACCGACGGGCCCCGGTGCCCCTTGCGTACGTGCAGCACGTAGCAGCGGATCCGCTCGCCGTGCAGGTACTGCTCATTCGGCACCTGTTCGGCGGGCTGCAGCACGGCCTCGAGCTTGCCCAGGTCGACGAGCACCGAGCGCGGGTCCTTACCCTGCTGGATGACGCCGGCCACGATGTCGCCCTCGCGCCCGGCGTACTCGCCGAACGTCATCTCGTCCTCGACGTCCCGCAGCCGCTGCAGGATGACCTGCCGGGCCGTGGTGGCGGCGATACGGCCGAAGCCGTCGGGGGTGTCGTCGTACTCGCGCGCAGGAGTCCCGTCGGCGCCGGTCTCGGTCGCCCACACGGTGACGTGCCCGGTGGCCCGGTCCACCTTGACCCGGGCCGTCGGGGACGCGCCGTCGGTCTTGTGGTACGCCACCAGCAGCGCGTCCTCGATGGCCTTGACCGAGGTCTCCATCGAGATGTCCTTTTCGCTCTCCAGCATGCGGAGGGCGCTGAGATCAATGTCCATCGGGTTCCCCCGTGTCCGGCGCCTCATTGGGCCGGTCGAATTCAATCTGGATCAGGCCGGCCCCCAGGGCCGGGTAGCCGAACCGGCGGCGGGTGCCGTCGATGTCCAGGACCACGTCGGAGGCGTCCGCCTCGACCACCCGGCCCCGGACGGGATCAGACGGCGACTCGGCCAGCGGGACCTGGACCAGACGGCCCAGGGCACGCTGCCAGTGCCGCGGCTGGGTGAGCGGCCGGTCCACGCCCGGGGAGGAAACCTCCAGCGTGTACGGCAGGTCACCCATCACATCGGACGCATCGAGCCTGGCCGACAGCTCCCGGCTGGCCTGGGCGGCGTCGTCCAGGCTCACCCCGTGGTCGCTGTCGACCACGATCCGGAGCAGCCGGCGGCGGCCCGCGCTGGTCACCTTGACCGCTTCCAGGTCCATGCCGAGGGCGTGCACGACCGGGTCGATTACCTTGCTGACCTGGTCGGTGTCGGGCGGCGGGCCGGTCGGGCGTACCCGCCCGCCGGCGGCGCCGGCGGCCCGTGCCAGGCCCCGCATGGCGCCGGGGCCCCCCCCCGCCGCCCCCCCCGC
>CAXUJF010000777.1:0-2631 GCA_964250865.1 uncultured Streptosporangiaceae bacterium | reverse complement strand
CGGTGCGGGTGCGGCAGGTGCACCGGCTCGGTGACCGCCTTGCGCAGGTTGGACAGGGCTGGGGCGCGCGCGACCAGGACAACGCCGATCACCAAGGCGAACAGGCCGCCCACCTGGATAGCCAGGCTAGCGGGAGTGAGCGAGACACGGTCGCCGAACACGGCGATGCCGAGCAGGATGCCGGCCACGGGCTCGCCCGCGGTGATGGTGGGCAGCGAGGAGTGCAGCGGGCCGGCGTTGAACGCGTTCTGCATCAGCAGCACGCCGACCGCGCCGGTGGCCACCAGGCAGTAGACCGACCAGCTTTGTGCCACCCCGCTCAACCCGTGAAACTTCAGGATCTGCAGGGTCTGCCGGGTCAGCGCGTCCTGGATACCGAAGACCAGGCCGGCACCGAGACCGGTGAGCGAAGCCCGGTACCGGCCGGACCGGTGCCGCCCGGCCAAGACCATCGCGGCCGCGATGACGGCGATGATCGCGGCCAGCGGCCAGTGCGAGAACGAGCCGAACGACTGCCCGATGGGCTGCGCAGACCGGGCTAGCTCCAGCAGCCCCTCACCGGCAATGAGCAGCAGGGCCCCGGCCACCTCGGTGACGCGGACCGTCTGGTGCGACAGCGGGACGGCCAGGATCAGCGCGAACAGCAGGTTGGTGGTCAGCAGCGGTTCGACGATCGACAGCTCGAGGTTCCCGATGGACCACGCGGCCAGGATCTGCCCGGCGATCATGGCCCCGATGCCGGCCAGCCAGAGCCGGTTCCGGAACAGGTCACCGATCAGCTTGGGGCTGAGGAAGTGGGACTGCGGCGCCTGCTCAGCCGCGTGCTGCTGAAGCACGAAGCCGACCCCGAGCAGCAACGCGGCCACCAGGGTCAGGGCGTAGTCCACGGCCTTCACGGCGGCAACCTACCCGCGCAGTGCGAAAAAACGTGTGCGGACGAAGGCCGATTCCGCGGTGCGAGCGGTCACGGCTAGCCGATGCGGCGGAGCTCGGCCCGGAACCGGCGCGCCGAGTGCAGATAGTGCTGCACGCTGGAGTCAATCCACCCGTCCGGCTGCTTGAGTTCGCGGATTTTGCAGGGTACGCCGAGGGCCATCGCGCCCGGCGGCACCTTGAAGCCTTCGGGGACCAGGGCACCCGCACCGACCAGCGCGCCGTCACCGACGACGGACCGGTTGAGGGTGGTGGATTCCGAGCCGATCAGGCAGCGGTCGCCGACCGTGCAGCCCTCCAGGTGGGCGTTGTGCCCGACCACGCAGTCCGCGCCGATGATCGTCGGCCACTGCGCGGTGGTGTGCACCACCGTCCCGTCCTGGACCGATGTCCGCCCGCCGACCTCGATGAAGCCGTGGTCGCCGCGGAGCACGGCGCAGGGCCAGACCGACGCCTGCTCGCCCAGCCGGACATCCCCGATGATCACCGCGTCCGGGTGAACGTAGGCGTCGGGGTGGATCTGGGGCTCGACATCGCCCAGCGCGTAGATCGGCAACGGAACAACCTCCCTGGCCCTGATGTCCCTACCATCAGGGTAAACGTGTGCGAGCTGATCACCCAGTGGCGCGCGTCTGCTCTTGCCGCGCCTGCTCTTGCTCTTGCCGCGCCTGCTGCCGCTTACGCTGCGGTACGACCGTGTACTTCGGGTCACGAGCGGAGGCCATCCCAGCCTCGAAGATGCCGTAGCGGGTGAGCGCCGAGGCCGCCAGCAGCGTCACCCCGGACAGGGCCGAGCCGATCCGGGTGCGCCGGGTCAGCGCGGCCCCGGCCGCCCCGGCCGCGGTCAGGAGCTCGGCCACCCGGAGGATCCGCCCGGACTTGCCCTGGTGGTAGGGCTCGGCCAGGTCCTCCCCCAAGCGGCGTTCGAGCAGCTGGCGGGCGGCCAGTTCGGCGACCGAGCCGATGACGGCCAGCCGCCGGGCCGGCCCCTGCTCCCCCGGCGGGGCGGCCAGCAGCCCGAAGCCGCCGGCCGCGCTGGCGGCCGAGCCGGCGAACACGTACGGCATCTCCCGGTGCGCCGCGTGCCAGAACGGCACGGAGGTGTCGCACAGCAGGACCGCGGTGTACGTGGTCACGGCGGGCCCGAGCAGGGCGGCCGCAGCGGTGGCCGGCGGACCGATCACGGCGGCGGCGGTCTTGGCCGCGGAGAGGACCCGGCCAAGGGACTTCCCAGTGGACTTCCCACCGGACGGCAGCAGTCCGGCCAGGTTGGTCACCGCGGCGACGCCGGCCATCGGGCCGTAGGCGGACAGGATCCAGGAACCCACGCTCATCGGCGAGGACAGCTTGAATACCCGGAGCATGTGGTGGAACCGGGCCGGACGGCCCAGATCATGGATCAGGAACACGGTGGAGATGCTGATCCCGCCGAGCGCCGCCAGCTTGGCCGCGCGGGTCAGGCCCGGGCGGCCGGTCAGCTGCGCGCCCGCGGCCAGCACCGACGACGCACCGGCCAGCCCGCCGAAGAACAGGTAGCCGGGCACGTCCGGCACCTCCCACACCGGCTCCTTGATGATCGGGCGGCCGTAGTAGGACCGGAACTCGGCCTTCGGCACCATGAACCGCTCGCCGCCGCGGTTGCGATCGCCCCGTCCGCGCCGCTGGCCGTCGCCGCTGGGGCCGGTGGGGTTGCTGGGG
>CAXUJF010000776.1:0-2642 GCA_964250865.1 uncultured Streptosporangiaceae bacterium | reverse complement strand
GCCCCGATGACCCTCCCCGCCTCCAAGACTGCCAGCGCCCAGAGTGGCCCTCCTCCCGCCTTATTGCGGAGTCTCACGGCCGGCCCGGCTGAACCGGCCGCCCCAGTCGCGCACCTGATCCACCAGTTCCGGCGGCGACACCACCGAGAACTCGGCTCCCACCGTCCCCAGCGCCATCAGCGGCCAGTCCAGGGAGTCCGTGCTCATCCGCACCCGGCAGCGGCCGTCCCCGGCCGGATGGACCGTGGCCCACCGGCCGATCCGGGCCCGCACCTGGTCTGCGGGCGCGTCGACCACCACGTCCACCTCGTAGGTGTTCCAGGCCGAGCTGATCCCAGCCCGGACGAAGGCCGCGGCGTCTTCGGCCGGCAGTTCCCGCGGCCGGAACCGGGCCCCGGATCCGGACGGCTCGCTCAGCCGGTCCATCCGGAAGCTGCGCCAGTCCTGGCGGTCCAGGTCGTAGCCGACCAGGTACCAGCGGCGCCCCAGGCTGACCAGCCGGTGCGGCTCAATGTGCCGGGTGCTCTGGGCTCCGCTGGCCGCGGTGTACGCGAACCGGATCCGCTCGGAGTCCCGGCAAGCCAGCGCGATCGTGGTCAGGACGCTGGGGTCCAAGACGGCCGGGGCCGCCGAGGATTGCGGGCCGGCGTCCCACGCCGCGGGCACGGTCATCGCGGCCAGCGCCTCGACCCGGCGCCGCAGCCGGCCCGGCATCACCTGGACCACCTTGGCCAGCGCGCGCACCGACGAGTCCGCGATGCCCTCGACCGGGCCCTGCGCCGCGGCCTGCAGCCCGACCGCGAGCGCGACGGCCTCCTCGTCGTCGACCACCAGCGGCGGCAGGGCCGCGCCCGCGGCCAGCTGGTAGCCGCCGTCCACCCCGCGCTGGGCCTCGACCGGGTAGCCCAGCTCCCGCAGCCGGTCCACGTCCCGCCGCAGCGTGCGCGGTGACACGCCCAGCCGGTCGGCCAGCTCGTCGCCGGGCCAGTACCGTTTGGCCTGCAGCAGGGACAGCAACCGCAGGGTCCGCGTGCTGGTGTTCGCCATGGTTTTTATTCTGCCCGGGATTGAGGCCAGAAAATGACCGCAATCCTCTCTAGCCTGGGTTTATGAGCAACGACACCCTTGCCATCAGCGAGCAGTCCGACCTTCTGAGCACCCTGGCCCAGCACCGGCAGTTCCTGCGCTTCACCGCCCGCGACCTCGACGATGAGCAGGCCACGCGGCGCACCACAGTGAGCGAGCTGACCATCGCTGGCCTGATCAAGCACGTCGCCGCCCAGGAGGAGCACTGGGCCAACTTCATCGTGCATGGGGCCTCGCCCGCCGACGACTTCGACGCGATGACCGAAGAGACCCGGGCCCGGTACACCGATGAATTCCGGCTGCTGCCCGGCGAGACCCTGGCCGGTGTGCTGGAGCACTACACCCAGGCGGCCGCCCGGACCGACGACCTGGTCCGGTCCCTGCCCGACCTGAACGCGGTCCACCCGCTGCCGCAGGCGCCCTGGTTCCCGCCGGGCGCGCAGTGGTCCGACCGCCAGGTGCTGCTGCACGTCCTGGCCGAGACGGCCCAGCACGCCGGCCACGCCGATATCATCCGCGAGGCCCTCGACGGTGCCAAGACCATGGGCTGAGCCTTGATGTGGTAACCACGAGTCATGTCCACGGCCTGGCACGACCTGCGGCCCAGCCTGTATCCGGACCCTTACGTGTTCGCTCAGGTCCCGGAGGTGCCGGCTGGCGGCGGGCCGGGCCCGTTCGCGGTCATCCGCGAGGACGAGGGC
This sequence comes from uncultured Streptosporangiaceae bacterium, assembly GCA_964250865.1. GTDB lineage: Bacteria > Actinomycetota > Actinomycetes > Streptosporangiales > Streptosporangiaceae > Bog-532. Next base: position 855 of record CAXUJF010000776.1, on the reverse strand, counting down.
ATCACCCTGGTCCTGGCCCAGGGCCAGGCGGACCGGCTTGGCCTGCCCTACGGCTACGTGGCCGCCCGCATCACGCTCACCATCGGCTCCGACCTGGCCGCGATCGGCCTGACCGCCGAGGTCAGCCGGGTCCTGGCCCAGGCTGGCATCAGCTGCAACGTCATCGCCGGCCTGGCCCACGACCACCTGTTCGTCGACTTCGAGCGCGGACCCGAAGCGCTTGGCCTGCTGGAACGCCTCTGAGCCGGGCCCTCAGCCGCGCAGCCGCAGCCCCTTGGGTGTGGGCCGGAACCCGGCCTCCTCCAGCGCGGTCGCCAGCGGCGAGTCGTAGATCCCCTCGCCGTCGGCCCGCTCGACCGTCAGCCGGCCCAGCGCCCCGGCCCGCACCGCATCGGCCAGCGCCGCCGCCACCGGGCGCAGCAGGTCAAGGTCGTCGGTCCAGGACAGCAGGGTCTTGCCCCCCCGCTCCACGTAGAGGATCAGCTCACCGTCGGCCAGGATGACCAGCGCGCCAGCCTTGCGGCCGGGCCGGTGCCCGCCCGGGGTCTCGTCCGGCCGTTCCGGCCACGCCAGCGACGCGCCGTAGGCGTTGGCCGGGTCGGCCGCGGCCAGCACGATGACCTGTCCCGGCTGCCGGTCGTCGGCTTCCTCGGCCGGGGCGGGCGGGTCGCCGTCCCGCTCGTAGGCCCACAGGTCGGTGAACGCCCCGTCGCCGCCCGAGGCCTGGCCCCGGTACTGGACCGGCCCGCCGCTCAGCGCCGTGGCCAGCGGGTCAGCCGGCCCGCCGGGTGGCTGGGCCAGCGCGCGCATCCGGTCCACGGCGCCGGGGATCGCGAACTGCGCCGCCCCCAGCCC
>CAXUJF010000775.1:0-2643 GCA_964250865.1 uncultured Streptosporangiaceae bacterium | reverse complement strand
GTCCGGGGTGGCCGGGACGGTGAGGAACGCCGCTGGCCGGCGCGGCGGCGGCGTGACGGCGACCTCGCCGCCCGGGCGCCCCCGGCGGCGGGGCATCGGGCGGCGGCAGTCGCTGGCCGCCTACCTGCTACTCAGCCCGGCCCTGGCGCTGTACATCGCGTTCATCGGCATCCCGCTGGTGGGGATCGTGGTGATCTCCTTCGTCCAGTGGGACCTGATCTCCCCGCCGCATTTCGTCGGGCTGGGCAACTACCGGGCGATCGGACACGACCACCAGCTCGGGCAGACGCTGTCCAACACCTTCTTCTTCACCATCATGACCACGGCCATCCACATCGTGCTCGGCATGGCCCTGGCCATCGCGGTGACCACGGTGCGGTCGCGGGCCGTGCGCTTCTGGGCCCGGACGGCCATCGTGACGCCGTTCCTGATGTCGGCGGGCGTGGTCGCGCTGATGTGGTCCTACATCATGGCCGACACCACCGGGCCGCTGAACTACTACCTGACCAAGCTGGGCCTGCACCCGCCGAACTGGCTGGCCTCGGGGACCTGGTCGCTGCCGTCGCTGGTCATCATCGACGTCTGGGCCACCCTCGGCTTCACGTTCATCATCTTCCTGGTCGGGCTGCAGTCGATCCCCGCCGAACTGTACGAGGCGGCTTCGATCGACGGGGCCGGGGCGTTCACCCGGTTCCGCCGGATCACGCTGCCGATGCTGTCCCCGGCCACGTTCATCGCCTCGGCCACCGGGTTCATCGGGGCGTTCGAGATCTTCACCTGGCCATTGATCGACACCAACGGCGGCCCCGGTATCGCCACCCAGACGGTCCTGCTCTACATCTACCGCGACGCGTTCCAGAACTACCAGTTCGGCTACACCGCGGTGGTGTCGCTGATCAACGTGGCCATCCTGGTCAGCTTCGTGGTCGTGATGGGCCTGCTGGCCCGCCGCTGGGTCCACTACGAGCGGGTATAGGAGGGCAGCCGACATGAGCCAACCCCAGGCCCTGCCAGCAGCGGTGCCATCAGCTGTGCCAACGGCCGCGCCCCGCAGGCGGCGGATCGAGCCGTCGCAGTGGGTGCTGTCCGCCATCCTCATCGTCGTCGGGGCGGCCATGCTGGCCCCGGTGCTGTGGGTGGTGCTGCAGTCCTTCGAGACCGCGACCGAGCAGACCTCGGTCGCCCCGATCTGGATCCCGACCTCGGTCACGCTGCACAGCTATCAGACGCTGTTCAGCGCGTCGCCGTTCGCGCTCAACATCCTCAACTCGGTCCTGGTCACGGTGGCGGTGGTGGTCGGCGCGGCCATCGTCAGCGTGCTGGCGGCCTACGTCTTCGCCCGGATCGAGTTCCGCGGCCGGGAGGTCTTGTTCACGCTGTTCCTGGCCGCGCTGACGCTGCCGAGCCAGGTGTCGGCCGTGCCCAGCTTCGTGGTGGTCAAGTACCTGCACCTGCTGAACACTCAACTGGCCCTGATCATCCCGGCGCTGATCCAGGTGGTAGGGGTGTTCCTGCTGCGGCAGCACTTCCGCACCATCCCGACCGACCTGGACGACGCGGCCCGCATCGACGGGGCCGGCCACCTGACCATCATCCGCCGCATCATGGTGCCGATGTCCTGGCCCGCGATCTCGGCCGTCATGGTCATCACCGGCCAGTACATCTGGAACGACTTCTTCTGGCCCAACCTGTACATCAACAGCACCAGCCGGATGACCGCCCCGCTAGCCCTGTACAACCTCGAGTCGGTGGCCGGGGGCGGCCCGATCGGGGCCGTGTTCGCGGGCCTGTCGGTGCTGTGCGTCCCGTGCGTGATCGGGTTCGTGTTCCTGCAGCGCCGCCTGATGGAGGGCATCGGCTACAGCGGCGTCTCGCGGTGACCGAGTTTCTGGTGTGACTGGTGAAGTTTTTGTGACTCAAGGGTCCGGAGAGGTGACAAAAGTGGAGCGGGATATGGATGAGGCGGGCTCCTGGCCGGTGGCGCGTAGTTATACCGGGCCAGACCTGAACCGGATCTCGCTGCCGCTGGGCGGGATCGGCACCGGGACGGTGGGGTTCGGCGGCCGCGGGCAGTTCCGCGACTGGGAGCTGGAGAACCACCCATCCAAGGGGCTGACCTCCGCGCTCTCCTTTTTCGCCTGCCGGGTGGCTTCGGCCGGAGGCGCGTCCGGGACACCGGCCCAGGCCCGGATCTGCGAAGGGGCACTGTTCGACGAGGAGGTCGAGGGCTGGCAGGGGTCGCCGGCCCCGCTGGCCGGGCTGCCCCGGTTCGCCCAGTGCGAGTTCGGCGCCAGCTACCCGTTCGGCCGGGTCGTGCTGTCCGATCCGGGCTTCCCGGTCGAGGTGGCCGTGACCGCGTTCAACCCGCTGGTGCCCGGGGACGCCGAGGCCAGCGGGCTACCGCTGGCCGCGTTCCGCGTCACCCTGACCTCGCGGGCCAGCGAGCCGCTGGACGCGGACGTGATGTTCTCGGCTGAGACCATGACCGGGCACGCCCTGCGGGCCGCGGACCAGCCCAGCCAGCCGGACGTGGCCCCCCGGTCCGCGGCCGGGGTGGCCGGCGTGCGGCTGTCCGCCCCGGCCATGGACCCCGGGCCCGAGGGCGGGGGGCCGCTCGCCGCCGGCGCGGGGGGGGCGGACCCC
>CAXUJF010000774.1:0-2650 GCA_964250865.1 uncultured Streptosporangiaceae bacterium | reverse complement strand
CTCCCCCCTCTGCGTCACCTACAGCCGGACGCTAGGCCGCCAAATCGTCACCAGCGCCACAGTGCCCGCAGGCGCCACCCCCAACACCGCCGCCACCTCATCAACGGCGCTCACCCAGGTCTGGCTCCCCCCCGCCCACGGCGCCCTAATCGGCGCGGCTCCCGGCCCAACCTCGGCGGGCGTCACCACCTACTTCCTGCTCACCGGCGCCACCCGCTACGCCCTACCGGCCCGGTCGGTGGCCGCCGTCCTCGGCTACGACCTCAAGTCCCAGTCGGCCGTTCTCCCCGTCGCTATTCTCGACCTGCTCCCGGCGGGCCCACCCCTGGACCCGGGCGCCGCCACTCACTCCGCCCAGGCCACGAGTTAGCCGACTCAGCTCCCGCTAGCGGGCCCACTCTCCCCGGATGGTGGTGATGGCCTGGCCGCCGACGTGCACCCGGTCGTCCTCGACCACGACGGCCAAGCGACCGCGACGCGGGGACGACTGGAGCGCACTGAAACGGCGACGGCCCAGGCGTCCGGCCCACAACGGGCCGAGGACGGCGTGAGCGGAGCCGGTGGCCTGGTCCTCGTCCAGGCCGACGGCGGGGGCAAAGTTGCGGGAGGTGAAGTCCGCGCCGTCACCCCCGGCCGCCGTGACCAGGACGCGGCTGACCAGCAGCCGGCGGATTCTTTCCAGGTCGGGGCGGACGGCCTCGACCTCGCCTGGGGTGCGGAGTATGACGACGTACTCGTCCTCGTTGCGGCCGAACCAGACTGCGCTCTGCAACTGGAGAGCTGCCGCGACGTCCCCCGGGGCACTCGCCTCCCGAAGGCCCACCGGGGCGAACCCGATCCAAATCAGGCCGTCCTGGCGCCACACCGGAAGCGGACCTGAGATGGTCTCGAAGACGATCGGATCGGCCAGGTCCACCAGGCCGGCCTCGTACAGGACGTGCGCGGTCGCCAGGGTGCCGTGCCCGCAGAGCGGCAGTTCGCTGGTAGGCGTGAACCATCGCAGCCGCCGATCGTGCAGGAACGCGGTGGCCGGCTGGTTCAGCTCGGCCGCGACCCGCTGCATCCACTTACTGTCGGCAGGTTCTGGCAGCAGGCACACCATCGCCGGGTTGCCGCTGAAGGGCCGGTCAGTGAACGCATCCACCCCGAACAGCGCAACTCGGGACTCCGCGGTTCGCGGCGCCGTCAAAGACTCCACCGCAACATCATCGACGCCAGCGCACCAGCCATGCCACTGCTTATCGGCGGCCTCACCTCCGGCCCACCCTTAAACCCAAGCGTCGCCACTAAGCAGGCAGTCCACGCGGGAACCGGCTGATCACCCATTAACGTGCGCTAAGACCCGGCCAGCGAACGCGCCGTGGCCAGATGGTCAAATTCGGCGCTACGGCCTGTTCCCTAAGGCCCAGCCATGAACGCCAGCAGCGCTAGTGGCCTGATGCCCTACGGCTCGAGCACGAGGTAGTTGGCGTTGTCCGCGTCCATATAAGGTTGCGTCTGCCCGGGGACGACATCCGTGATGACGCCATCCCGCACGATGACATCGAACACCCCGCCCAGTTCTTTACCGCACACCGGGCAGTCCTCCGGATAGCCCAGCGCCGTCACCAGCCGGGCTGGCTTTCCGATGTCGTTACCGCCCCATTTGATCCGGTCACCGACCGAGTAATCGTGCTGATGCGTATCCCCGTATTTGAATTGGATCCGGGGCCTGATTCCGGAGCCGCAGTGGGGGCAATTTGTCTGGCGCGGCAGAACGACCGTGTTGTACGCGCTCATCCAAACGCCTCCACTGAATAATTAATGGCCCGGAGAAAAACTATGACCTGCCTGTCCGCTGTAATCAGTGACACCCCATCACGCATGGCTGATCCGATCACGAAGCTGTCCTTGACACCGAGCGCGCGAGCGTTCCCGAATCGATCCGCCAGCGAGTTGGCCTGGGCCCTCAACGCCGCCGATGTCTCCTCACTCACCTGCGATCCGATCCTGCCACCTTGAGCGGTGAGGAAGTCATCCAGACGCGCAGCATTGCCTCTTTCCAGGTACTCGCTCAGGGCCTGTGGTGAGATGACCGGCGACCGGCCAGCCAGCGCGTCCGCCAGCTTGTCCAGTTCGCCGAAGTCCAGCCCGCGAATGAGCGAGTTGGTGTCGACTCCGACCTCACCGACGGCGTACGGCGCGAGCCCGAGCGGATCCGTCAGCACCTGCGGGTTCATCACGTAGGCATGCGGATTCGGCGCCGCTGCTAGCCCCAGCGGGTCCGGCGTCAGGTACGCCCCCACCTCCGGGTCGTAGTAACGGTGCTGGTTGTAGTGCAGCCCGGTTTCCGGGTCGGCGTACTGGCCGGGGAACCGGAGCGGGGTACTTGCCGCCCTCCGCCAGGCCGTGTGGCCCCAGAGGGTGTGCTGCTGGTGGCCGGCCAGGGTTCCGTCGGGATCAGTCAGCTCAGTCGGGGATCCGACGAGGTCGGTGACGATCGCGTAGAAGCGCTGGTCGATCTGTTCCTGGGGGGCTTCGGCCAGGTCGGCCGCCGGGATGTGCTCGGACTGGGTCAGCGGGGTGAAGCTGCCGGGCCGGTAATTCCACGTGACGACCCAGCCGCTGCGCTCGCCCGTCCCACTCTCGCCCGCCCCGTCCTCGCCCACCG
>CAXUJF010000773.1:0-2657 GCA_964250865.1 uncultured Streptosporangiaceae bacterium | reverse complement strand
TCGTTCCTCCCGGCTCAGCGCGACCGACAGGATGATCAAAGCATTCGCGCGAAACGGTTTGCTCAGTGGGGGTGGGGTGCGAGCGAGGGTGGTGCCTGAGCGGGAGGTCGGGGCCGCGTAAGCGGGGAGGTCGGAGCCGCGTAAGCGGGGAGGTCGGAGCCGCGTAAGCGGGGAGGTCGGGGCCGCGTAAACAGGGAGGTTAGGGGCCGTGCGAGCGCGGTTAGGGGTCGCGCAACCGAGAAGTTACGAATTGAACGCGGCGTCGAACGAGGCCTGCGGCGGGTCGAAGTCGAAGCCGCGCAGGAACTCCAGCGCGCTGGGCGCGCCGGCCAGCCGGTCCATGCCAGCGTCCTCCCACTCGACCGAGATCGGCCCGGCGTAACCGATCGCGTTCAGCATCCGGAAGACGTCTTCCCAGGCCACGTCGCCGTGCCCGGCGGAGACGAAGTCCCAGCCGCGGTGCGGGTCGCCCCACGGCAGGTGGGAGCCCAGGCGGCCGTTGCGGCCGTCCAGCCGCTTGCGGGCCTCCTTGCAGTCCACGTGGTAGATCCGGTCGGTGTAGGCGTCCAGGAACGCCACCGGGTCCAGGTCCTGCCAGACGAAGTGGCTGGGGTCGAAGTTCAGCCCGAAGGCGGGCCGGTGATCGACCGCCTCCAGCGCCCGCTTGGTGGTCCAGAAGTCGTAGGCGATCTCGCTCGGGTGGACCTCGTGCGCGAACCGCACCCCCTCGGCGTCGTACACATCCAGGATCGGGTTCCACCGCTCGGCGAAGTCGCGGTACCCGGCCGCCACCATCGAATCCGGGGTGGGCGGGAACATGGCCACCGTGTGCCAGATCGACGACCCGGTGAAACCGACCACGGTGTCCACGCCGAACGCGGCCGCGGCCCGGGCCGTGTCGGCCATCTCGGCCGCGGCCCGCTGCCGGACACCTTCGGGGTCGCCGTCACCCCAGATGCGGGCCGGGACGATGTCGGCGTGCCGCTGATCGATCAGGTCGCACACGCACTGCCCGACCAGGTGATTGGAGATCGCCCAGCAGCGCAGCCCGTACTTCTCCAGCAGCGCGTGCCGGCCGGCCAGATAGCCGTCCTCGTGCAGCGCCCGGTCCACCTCGAAGTGGTCACCCCAGCAGGCCAGCTCCAGCCCGTCGTACCCCCACGAGCTGGCCAGCCGGGCCACTTCCTCCAGCGGCAGGTCGGCCCACTGGCCGGTGAACAACGTGAACGAGTGCGGCATGGCGACCTCCGGGCTCCGGGACGTCAAGGGGACTGGATCTTGGTCCAGGTACTGTCGTGGGCCGCGCTGGAGGCCACCGCGTCCAGCACCCGCTGCACCTGAAGCCCGTCCGCGAACGACGGTTCCGGGTCGTCGTCGCCGCCGATGTCGGTCAGCAGGTCGCGGGCCTGGTGGACGAACGTGTGCTCCCAGCCCAGCACGTGCCCGGGCGGCCACCAGGCCTCCAGGTACGGGTGACCGGGCTCGGTGACCAGGATGCGCCGGAATCCGGCCACCTCCTCAGACTCGGTTCGGTCGTAGAAAGCCAGCTCGTTCAGCCGTTCCAGGTCGAAGGCCAGGCTGCCCAGCTCGCCGTACAGCTCGATGCTGAGCGCGTTCTTGCGCCCGGCGGCGACCCGGGTCGCCTCGAAGCTGGTCACGGCGCCCGAGGCCAGCCGCCCGTTGAACAACGCGGCGTCGTCCACGGTGACGGGGCCGGTCTGGCCGTTGCCGTTGCCGGCCGCCACCGGCCGTTCGGCGGTGAAGGTGGTAGTCAGCCCGGACACCCCGGTCAGGTGCTCACCCGACAGGTACTGGGCCAGGTCGACGGCGTGCGCGCCGATGTCCCCCAGCGCCCCGAAGCCGGCCCGTTCGGCCTGCAGCCGCCAGGTCAGCGGCACGGCCGCGTCGGTCAGCCAGTCCTGCAGGTAGGCCGCGCGGACGTGCCGCAGCGCGCCGATCCGGCCCTGCTCGACCAGCCGCCGGGCCAGCGCGATGGCCGGAACCCGGCGGTAGTTGAACCCGACCATGGACCGTACGCCGCGGCTGGCGGCACGGGCCGCGGCCGCGGTCATCGCCTCAGCTTCGGCCAGCGTGTTGGCCAGCGGCTTCTCGCACAGCACGTGCTTGCCCGCGTCCAGGGCCGCGATGGCGATCTCGGCGTGGGTGTCGCCTGGCGTGCAGATGTCCACCAGCTGCACGTCGTCCCGCTCGATCACCGCACGCCAGTCGGTTTCGGCGTGCCGCCAGCCGTAGCGGCGGGCCGCGGCCCGGGTGGCCGCCCCCCCCCGCCCCCCCCCGGGGGGGGGGGGGGCCCGCGGGGGGGGGGGGGGGGCGCCCCGCCGGGTGGCCGCCTCGTCCCGGCCCGCCAGCACGTTCATCCGGGGCCGCAGCGGCACGTCGAAGGCCTGGCCCACGGTGGCCCAGGCCCGGGAGTGGGCCGCGCCCATGAAGGCGTAACCCACCAGCCCGATACCGAGCTCTGGCGTATCCGGCTGGTTAGAGCGTGCGGGCATACGGATCCCATTCCTCGGGCAACGGCGGCGGGATGACGAAATCCGAATCTATCGGCTCGAACGCGGCCCCTTCCAGTGAGGCCTGCACCGCCACCATCACCTCCAGGACGTGCTCGGCCAGCTCCCCCGACGCCCGCCGCGGCG
>CAXUJF010000772.1:0-2659 GCA_964250865.1 uncultured Streptosporangiaceae bacterium | reverse complement strand
GCTCGTGCTGCGCGGCTTCAATAGCGTTCCCGTCCGCGCCCGGCCGGTACGATCAAAGTCCGCCGCCTAGGGCCGGATGACGCTGGTCCGCACCCGCCACGATGTGAGTTCTGGCCCTCCCCTGGTTGAGCGGAGGCGGCCCGGGAATTATGCTCTACCTAGCCCGCGTTGATGCGGGTGAAGTATCCGAGAACTGATCCGGTCGTCCGGCGACGATTTTCTCGTGCCGTGGTCATTAGTCCACCCACCGGCGGCTCCGGGTCCTTGTGAGACGCCTGCCGAGGCCCGCTACGCCGATCCTCGGAGATCCGCAAGTCGGCTCGGCGTTAGAAGCCAGGCCCGCTGCTCGGGACGTTCCTCGCCCCGGCCGCGGGACTGTGCGGCATGCTGCCGCGGCCACCGTGCCTCGGCATCCCTGAGGAGGAGTCTTTGGCTCGACCAGGCCAGCGCCAGACGAGCGCTCGCCGTAACGCCCCGCGTAAGCAGCGGCGCGTCAGCCACCGTGGCGACGTCGTCTCGATGCTCGCCCGAACCGCCCGCGAGCTTGAAGCGGCGGTCCAGCGCGGCCGGGTGACGCCGGCCGTCCGCACCAAGTTCCAGGCCGTCGCCATGCTGCTGCGGGACGAGCGCGCCCGCATCCGGGCGGCGGACGTGAGCGACAGCCACCGGGCTGAGCAGCTCAAGCGGCTGGACGGCATCGCGACCATCCTGGCCACGACCGCCGTCCGGGACACTGGGCTCCTGGCCCTGCTGTCCGACGACGCCAGCGTCTCCGACGCGGCCCGGTCGCTCAAGCGGGAGATGGCGCGAGATCTCGGTATCGAGCTCGCGCCCGAAGAGATAGCGCCACCGGCCGAGCCCACGGCCGCTCCGACCCGCACGGAGCCGCGGGTCGTGCCGCAGTCGGTGATCTCCCGGCAGCTGGCGAACCCCTTCCTCGCCCCCGACTTGTCCGCCGTTCCGCAACGCACCTCCCGGGTGCGCCACCTGGACGGCTGGGAACTGCTCGGCCCGCTGTTCAGCTCCTTCGAGCACGCCGGCGGCGGAGCTCCGGCCTGCATGACGCTCCCGGCCCCGACGGCCCGGTTCACCCCGGCCGATCTGGAGCTGATGCCACACCAGGGGCAGCTGGTCGCCGCGACCGCGGCCGGCCACCGGACGTTCCTGCTGGCCGACGAGCCGGGCCTGGGCAAAACGGCCGAGGCGCTGCTGGCCGCGGAAGCGGCGAACGCCTACCCGCTGCTCGTCGTCGTGCCGAACGTCGTCAAGACCAACTGGGTCCGGGAAGCGGCCCGGTGGACGCCCCACCGCCCGGCCACCGTGGTCCAGGGCGACGGCGACGCGGCCGACGGCTTCGCCGACATCATCGTGATCAACTACGAGGTGCTCCACCGCCACATGGGCTGGCTCCGTGATTTCGGCTTCCGCGGCATGGTCGTGGACGAGGCTCACTTCATCAAGAACAAGACCTCGCAGCGCTCGCAGCACGTCCTGGCGCTCTCCGAACGCATCCGGTCCCGTACGGCGCGGCCCCTGCTGATGGCGCTGACCGGCACCCCGCTGATCAACGACATCGAGGACTTCCGGGCGATCTGGCAGTTCCTCGGCTGGATCGGCGACAGCAAGCCCCGCGATGAGCTGGTCGACGCGCTCGAAGACACCGGCCTGACCCCGGCCGACCGGGGCTTCGCCGCCGCGGCGCGGCAGAGCGTGATCGACCTCGGCATCGTGCGCCGGCGCAAGCTCGACGTGGCCGCCGACATCCCGGCCCGCCGGATCGCTGACCTCCCGGTCGAGCTGGACGGACAGGCCGGCCGGTCCATCCGGGCGGCCGAGCGGAACCTGGCCCGCCGGATGGTGACGCAGTACGAGAAGGCGCTCGCGAACCGGTCCGCCGACGCCGGCACCGGTCCCGACGGCATCGACCACGACCTGGTCCGCGTGGTCGCCCGGACGGAGCTGAAGGACGCGACCAAGGCCCAGTCGGGCGAGAACGTGTTCACCATGATGCGGCGCATCGGCCAGGCCAAGGCCGAGCTGGCCGCCGACTACGCGGCCCAGCTGGCCCGCAGCGCCGGCAAGGTCGTCTTCTTCGCCAAGCACATCGACGTGATGGACGCGGCCGAAGCGACCTTCACCAAGCAGGGGGTCCGCTTCGCGTCGATCCGCGGCGACCAGACGCCCAAGGCGCGGCAGGCCAACATTGACGCCTTCACCAACGACCCGGACGTCGCGATCGCGGTCTGCTCGCTGACCGCGGCCGGTGTCGGCATCAACCTCCAGGTCGCCTCGAACATCGTGCTGGCCGAGCTGTCCTGGACCGATGCGGAACAGACCCAGGCCATCGACCGCAGCCACCGCATCGGGCAGGCCGAACCGGTCACCGCGTGGCGCATCATCGCCGCGCAGACCATCGACGCCCGGATCGCCGAGCTGATCGACAGCAAGGCCGGGCTGGCCGCCCGGGCGCTGGACGGCTCGGATGAGGAGATCTCTTCCTCCGGCGACGTGCAGCTCGAGGCGCTGGTCACGTTGCTGACCGATGCGCTGAAGGCGTCCTAGGTCCGTCCCCCGACTCCCGCCGGGATCATGCGGCCGCCCGGTCACCGGGGTCGCGGCGGCGCAGCTCGGGGCGGGTGATGGCGGGCGGGTTGTAGGC
>CAXUJF010000771.1:0-2670 GCA_964250865.1 uncultured Streptosporangiaceae bacterium | reverse complement strand
GGGGCGCGCGGGCGCCCCCCGCGCGGGGGGGGGGGGGGGGCGTCCCCCCCCGCCCCCCCCCCCGCGCTGGGGCCCGCCGCGCCGGGCTCGCAGCGCGGCCCGGGCCTCCGGCGGTCCCTGGGCGTAGACCACGCAGGGACCGGCCGTGGCCAGGTGCCGGCGCAGGGCCCGGCGCAGGAAGACCTCGTGCCAGTACCGGTACCAGGCCACCCCGGCGGGCCGGCTGATCCGGTGCAGCACCAGCCGGAGGCCGAACACGGGCACGCTCAGCGGGCCGCCCCAGGAGAACGGGGTCAGCAACGTGGCCGGGGTACCGTGCCCGGTCAGGTAGCGGCGCAGCTGCCGGACGTGCGTGTGCACGCCGGTGATGCCCTCTTCGCGCAGCGCGGTGGCGATGACGATAGGAACCGGGCCGTCGGCGTCATGGCTCATACCTCACGAGATCGCCGGCGCCCCCGCCCTGATACAGCTGGCCCTGATACAGCTGGCCCTGATACAGCTGGCCCTGATACAGCTGGCCCTGATACATCAGCAGGAGCGCTGCCACACCAGCGCCTTGGTCAGCGCGCCCCACTCATAGGCCAGCTGGTACGGCCACTTGCCCGCCGGGATCGGCGTGGTCAGCACGTAGACCGGGCCGTCGAAGCAGCGTTCCATCCGCAGCCGGGCCCGGGTGTCCTGCGGGGTGATGGTGACCACCGTGATCGAGCGCCAGTGGTACGTGCGGGCCAGCCGGCCGACGAACTCGGCCTCACCCTGGGTGGTGGCCGGTGCGGGGTTGAAACAGATCAGCCTGACCCCGGCCACGGGCGCCGGGCAGCCGTAACTGGACTGGGGCCGGCCCAGCGAGACCACCAGGTAGGGGGCCCGGTGCTGCTCGGCCAGCCGGACCGCCGCGGCGACGGCCCCGTCGGGCACGTCCAGCGAGACGATCGCGCTGACCGACGGCGGCATGCCGCGGTCGGGCCAGACGAACAGGCGGGCCGTGGCGGCCAGGAACAGCACCACGATCACGGCCACGGCGGCCAGCACGGTGCGCCAGCGCCGGTGCCTCCGGGCGGGCCGGGGCGGCCGGGGCGTCGGTTCGGACGTCGTCGTCGTTCTCTCCCATCATGACCAAGGGCCAGACTGGGGGAGGCCTGGTAAGCCTGGTAACAGCGACAAGGTGGAGGGTATCGGTGCCAGCCGACTACGGCACGATCCGCGCGGAGAACATCGCCCGGTACGGGTGGGACACCGCGGTGCTCGATCTGCTCGGCCACCTGTACAGCGACCGGACCCACTTCATCTTCGAGCTGATCCAGAACGCCGAGGACGCCGGCGCGTCCGAGCTGGCCTTCACCTTGTCCGCGGACCGGCTGGAGGTCTGGCACGACGGCCGCCCGTTCACCGAGGCCGACGTGCGCGGCGTGTCCGGCGTGGCCCAGAGCACGAAATCGGGTGACCTCACCTCGATCGGCCGGTTCGGGATCGGCTTCAAGTCGATCTACGCCTACACCAGGAACCCGCAGATCTTCAGCGGCGACGAACGCTTCCGGATCGAGTCGTTCGTGCGCCCGTTCCCCGCCGATCCTCCCCGTGAGCTGGCTGGCCCGGGAGCGGGAACCTTGTTCATCTTCCCCTTCGACCTGGAAACCGTGCCCGCTGCGGTTGCGGTGACCGAAATCGCCGCCGCGCTGAACGGCCTCGAGCCGGCCACGCTGCTGTTCCTGCGGCACCTCGGCCGGCTGCGGGTCAGCGGGGCCGGCGTGCCCGAGGTGCTGCTGCGGCGCACGGTGTCGCCCGGGCCTGCGGCGGGCCAGCGGATCGGTGTATCTAAATCTTCCGTTCAACAAACTCCGACGTGGCTGGTCTGGCGGCGCGGACTCGGGCAGACGGGTCCGCGGGGCGTGGCTCTCGACGTGGAGATCGCTTTTACCGGCGGTCCCGGTGACGCGTCGCCGCGGGTCAGCCCGCTGGACCGGTCCCCGCTGAACGTGTACTTCCCGACCGAGAAGGAGACGTTCCTCGGCTTCCTTATCCAGGGCCCGTACCGGACCACCCCGGCCCGCGACAACGTCCCGGAACACGAGCCCGCCAACCAGGGCTTCGTCCGCGAGACCGCGATCCTGCTGACCGAGGTCCTGGGTGGCCTGCGCGACGCGGGCCTGCTCACGGTGCCGGCCCTGACGGCCCTGCCGCTCGACCCGGCCCGGTTCCCGCCCGAGTCGATGTTCCGCCCCCTGTTCGACGCCGTCCGGGACGCGCTGGCTCACGACGCCCTGATCCCGGCGGCCGCCCCCGGCTCCCACGTGGCCGGCGTTACCGACGCCGACCCCGAGGCTGACCCTGACGCCCCGGTGTACCGGGCCGCCGGCGACCTCGTCCTGGCCGCCAGCCCCGGCCTGATCGGCCTGCTCGACCCGGACCAGCTCGGTGACCTCCTCGAAGCGGGCGGCCCGCGTTCGTTCGCCGACCCGGCCATCACCCCAGACGGAACGCCCCTGCTGTGGCGCTACCTGCGCGACGAGCTGTCCGTCCCCGAGCTCACCGCGGCCGGCGTCGCCACCCGGGCCGCGCGCGACTTCCTCACCCGCCAGCCCGACCAGTGGATCGCCAGCTACTACGCCTTTCTGCACGCCGATACCCGGCTGTGGCGTCCCCCAGCCGACCCGGGCGACCCCCCGGCCC
>CAXUJF010000770.1:693-2670 GCA_964250865.1 uncultured Streptosporangiaceae bacterium | reverse complement strand
TGGCCGGACGCGTGCCCGGAACGCGCCTGGCCGGGCGCGGCCTGCGCTGGCTGGCCGACGAGGTGATCGTCCTGGCCCCGCGGCTGCCGGTCCGGGACCAGGCCAAGCTGCGGGTCCAGTTCCCGGGCAAGTCCCCGGACGAGGTGGCCGACGCGCTCATCGAAGGGGCGGCCCGGGCCTCCGCCGCCGTCGGTGCCACCATCGGGGTCTGGTCGGTGCTGCCGGTCGCGCCCGCGTTCCCGGCCGAGATCGTCACCGAGACGCTGACCCTGGTCGGCATCGAGATCAAGCTCATCGCCGAACTGCACGAGGTGTACGGCATGCGCCCGCCGGGCGACCTGCCCAGCCGGATGACCTCCTACGTGGGCTCCTGGGCCACTCGCCGCGGGGTTTCGCTCACCCCGGGCGGGGTCGTGCTGGCGCTCGGTTCCCCGCTGGCCCGCCGCTTGCAGCGCCGCCTGGCGGCCCGGGCCGGCCGCAGCGCCGTGTCGCTGGGCCCGCTGCTGACCGGGGCCGCAGCGGGAGCGTTGCTCAACCGCGGCGAAACCCGGCGGCTGGGCCGCGAGATCCGTGACGATCTGCGCAGCCGGGCGCCTGGTACGCCCGGCTGGACCGGCTGACGCAGGTCACGGTACCTTCTCTGTTGATCTTCCGCTCGGTGCTGGCCCAGTTCCAGTGCAGCTGACCGGGCCGACCGTTTTCTCGTCGTGAGGGGTAACTGATCCATGAGGGTCACGATGATGCTGGCCGACCACGCGCAGGTCGCCGACGGCAAGCTGTTCATCTCCGGCGGGGGCTGGTCGGTCTGCGGGCCGGGCCCGGTCGCCTGCGGAGTCGCGGTGCTGTTCCACATCCCGTGGCAGCGGACGAACGAGAAGATCTCGTTCACGCTCCGGCTGCAGGACGAGGATGGGGCTCCGGTGATCCAGCCCGGCCCGAACGGCGCTCAGGAGGTCCGTGCCGGCGGCCAGTTTGAGGCCGGGCGACCGGCCGGGCTGGCCCCGGGCACCGAGATCAACGTCCCGGTCGCGTTCAACACCGTCCTGCAGCTGTCCCCCGGCGGCCGCTTCACCTGGGTGCTGGAACTGGAGGACCAGGCCGACGACGAGTGGCGGCTCTCCTTTGCCACCCGGGAGAACCAGCCCTCCCCGACCCTGCAGTAATTAACTGGTTCTGACCGCCGGGCGTTGGCCGGGCGGCCGGCGTCGCGCTGCGGCGATCCTCAGACGGCGTCTGCGGTGGCGGTGGGCAGGTCGATGCCGCAGTACTTGCACCGGGTGGCGGCCACCGGCAGGTCGGCCGACAGGCAGGCCGGGCAGGTCTTGACCGGCGGCGGGTCACCGAACACGGTGATGCCGCGCCGCCGCTGGACCGTGCGGTAGGGCACGACGATCACGAAGTAGACCACGGCCATGAAGATGATGAAGTAGACGATGGCCGAGATCAGGGCGCCGAAGTTGATGAACGTAGCGTGGGTCTTGCCGATGTTGACGCCGAGCCCGGACGCCGAGTTGTTGCCCTGAAACCTGGCCACGATCGGGTTGATGATGTTCGAGGTGAACGCGGTGACCAGGTTGCTGAACGCCAGAGCGATGACGAGGCCCACCGCTATCACGACGACATCCCCGCGCAGCAGGAAGTTCTTGAACCCCTTGATCATCCGTACCGTCCTTCAGGAGAACCCGGAGTCCCGGGAGTCACAAAACGATGATCGGCGTGCGCACATGCCGGATGATGACCATATAAGTTCAGGTAACGGGAGCCAAGGACCAAAAGGTCTAACCTTGCCCCGGTCGCCACATAGACCCCAGAAATTAACCTGCGCAACACTAAGTAACTCAGGGTTCATGGAGTCGCGGGGCACCGCCTCACGCGGTCAGCGGGGAATTCCCTGGTGTCTGGGCCCGGCCCGGGGCCTGGCCGTGCCGGGGCCCGCCGGCGTGGGGGGAAGAGCGCGTGGCCGCGTGGGTTTTTAGA
>CAXUJF010000770.1:0-683 GCA_964250865.1 uncultured Streptosporangiaceae bacterium | reverse complement strand
GGGGGGTAAGCCCGGGGGGGGGGGGCCCGGGCGGGGGCGGGCCGGGGCGGCGCCCCCACGTCTTGGGGAGAAGAGAGCTTGCCCTCTTGGTTATTAAGCTGGCCTCCGTACCTGACGCCAGGCTGAGGCCAAGCTGTAGAAACTCTTAGGACGCTGCCCGGCCGTTCATGGCGCCGGTCGTGGCGGTCAGGCACTTCCCCATGCCTGCCGTAGCTCGCGGTCGGCACCGTGATTGAGCTGGGCTAACGGTTGCAGCGGTGGAGCGGCGGCTCAGCGGGCCGAGCGTGACCGGCGCAGCCTCCGGCCGCCCGAATCGCCCGCGACCCAGCCGGCCAGCTGCTCCGAGGCCTGACCCGGCAGCTCACCCGACGCCCAGCCCGCCAGCTCGGCCGCCATGGCGTCCGGTGCCTCCTGCGGGCCGGACATCGGTTCCCCCGGCGCGGGATACTCCGCCGGGCCCAGGCGACCGGTGCGCCGCAGGTAATCAGAGTGTTCGGCGTAGCTGCTCGATGCGACCGGTGACTGCGGCGCGGCGGGAGCCCCGGGATTCCCCGGCATGTCCGCCGTGATCGCCGGGAAGACCCGGGTGACCGGGCCGCCGGCCTCCGGCCGCTCATCGGCCGGGTGCTCGGCCCCGGCCGGGGCCGACAGCAGGTCGGGCCGGGTACCGGGCTCGGTCCCGT
>CAXUJF010000769.1:0-2672 GCA_964250865.1 uncultured Streptosporangiaceae bacterium | reverse complement strand
GGGCTGCGGGGTCGCGGCGGGTCAGATCGTAGTCGGAGCCGGAGGCGGGGATGGTCTCCCCGGCGGGGCCAGCGGCGGTGGGGTCGCCGACGGGATGGCGCCAGAAGAAACCGCGCGGCGGACCCTTGCGGCGGGGCCAGAGGGCCAAAACCAGGAGCAGGGCGAAGGCCACGATGGCGATGATCAGCCAGACGTGGTAGCCGCTGGCGGGGGTGAAGGTCATGACCACGTGGCCGCCGGCGCCGGCCGGGATGATGAAGGCCCGCTGCCAGCCGTCCAGGGTGACCGGCTTGAGCTGGTGGCCGTTCAGGGTGGCGGTCCAGCCGGGGCTGGCGGCCTGGTGCACCTCGAGGTAGGACTGGGCGCCGGCGTCAATCGTGCCGGTTCGGTGCTCGTCCGCCCACGAGGTGACGTGGAAGGACCGGCCGGTGGCGGCGGTCGTCGTGGCCGTCGCACCGGTCGATCCACTGGCGGGGGCGTTCTTCAGGCTCAGGCCGTTGACGGTCAGCGGCAGGCCGGTGCCGGGCGAGGTCAGCCAGTGCCGTCCCGCGGGCAGGGTCAGCGCCGTGCCGGTGGTGCACAGGTGCACCGGCAGCGGGGTCAGGCCGGTCAGGTCGGCCACCGTGCCGGAGACCGAGGTCGGGTAGGTCTTGCCGTCGATGGTCAGCGACGGGCCCTGACCGCAGCTCAGCGTGAACCGGGTGCCGGCGCCGGGGACCGCGGTGGTCAGGCTGCTGAGGGCGGGGATGGTCAGCCCGGCCAGGCCGACCGGGAGCTGGGTGGCCCGGCCGACCAGCGGGTTGTAGGCGGTGGTGGCCATGACACCGGGGAAGCGAAGAGTCAGCTGGTTCGTCTTCAGCGGGGCGAAGTGCAGGATGCCGCCCAGCGGGACCGGCAGGTCACGGGTCCCGGCCGGGCTGCTGATCAGCACCTGGGTTGGCTGGGCGGCGATGCCCACGGTGGGCGCGCTCAGGTTGAGCTGGCTAATCGTCTTCTGGCCGGTCCACGTCAGGTGCAGGCTGGCCTGCGGGCCGGCCGCGACCCAGCCGGCCGCGCCGCCGTCCAGCAGGTTCTCCGGGTTCAGCGCGGGCAGCGAGCCGAACGTCGAGCTGGCCGTGATGCTCAGCTGCGGCTGAGCCGGGCTGAGCGAAGCCAGCAGCGCGTTGAGCTCGGCCCCGGGCACCGCGGTGGCCGTACCGGCGACCTGGAAGCGCTGACGCTGGGCGGTGGTGAAGGTCCGGTTCAGCGCGGCCTCGGGCGGCTGGCCGGGCAGCCCGATCGAGGTGCTCGTGGCCCGCTCGAAGCTGAACGACGGCGTCGGGCCGGCCGCGGTCTGGGACGGCTGCAGGAAACGGGTCACCCACACCCCGGGGACCGCGATCCCACTGATGCCGGCCCCGGGGCCACCCGCGGTGCCGCCCTGGGTGGCGTCGATCGTGATCCGCAGCCAGCTGGTGGTGCCGGACGGGATGTTCAGCTTCTGGGTCGCCCCGGTCACCTTGGTGCTGGTGTCCACGTGCCCGGTGGCGGTGGTGACGGTCAGCCGGGTGGCCACCGGGCGCGGGATGTCGTCCAGCAGTTTGATGTCGACCGGCGTGCCCACGTCCATCGGGTGGCTGAAGTCGATCTGCAGCCACTGCCCGGCGGCCTTGGTCGTGCCCTCGACCCAGGACGTGTCCGGGTTGCCGTCGAAGGCGTTGACCGGGTCACCCTGCGGGTACTCCCACAGCCAGGATCCGGCCGAGGAGGCGGTGACGCTCTTGGCCCCGCGCAGCACGGCCACGGTCTGGTGACCCGAGGTGCCGGCCGGCAGCAGCTGCCGGGGCGCCTGGCCGGCCGCCCCGAGCGGGTCGTCCGGCGGGTTGGTCCCGGTGGCGGTGTAGGTGTAGGAAGTGTTGTTGCCCGGCAGGCCGAACACCGTATCGGCCCGGCGCAGCCCGTCGGTGACGTCCTGACTGGTTGCGGCGGGGGTGCTGGCGGTGCCCTGGCCCGCCACGACGGCCGGCGCGGCTCCGAGCAGGCCCTGGGCCTCCAGTTGCTGCAGCGCGGCCGGGCCGCCGTCGACCAGGGCGGTGTCCGCGGTGGGCAGCACGGACACCGGGCCGCTGGGGCGCAGGGCCGGCTTGGCCGCCTGGAAGATCTCCACCGGCGCGTAGGCCGGGGTGATCGCCTGCACCTGGAGCGAGGTGCCCTCACCGGCCGGCGGGGTGGGCAGCGCGGTGCCGAACGCGGCCACCCGGGTGAACCCGGACGCCTTGATCGCGGCGTGGACCACGGTGGGTGAGACGTAGCCGAGCTGAGCCGGGTCGAGGTCGTTGCGGACCAGCACGTAGCGGACGCCGGCCCGGGCCAGGTAGGCGGCCAGCCCCGGCTGGGCGGCGCCGGATTCGATGGCCTGCTCGGCGCCGGCCACGAAGTTGCTGGCCCCGCCGCCGCTGTAGGGCACCAGGCTGTCCTCGGTCCAGGGGGAACTGGCCAGCGGCTCCAGCGGCTCGTCGATCGGCTGGCCCCAGGTGTAGATGCCGTGCGAGTCGGCCGGGACGACCAGCGTGGTCTGGTTCTTGGCCTGGCTGGCCATGAACGCGGCCGCCTGCTTCCAGTAGCTGGGCACCTGGGCGAACGAGCCGGGCTGCAGCACCTGCCCGTTCAGGAACGGCAGGCACAGGCCGGCC
>CAXUJF010000768.1:0-2674 GCA_964250865.1 uncultured Streptosporangiaceae bacterium | reverse complement strand
GCCGAACCCGCCCCCAGGACGACTACCTCGAAGTTTTCCACCCGGTGAACGCTACATGTGGTCGAGGAACTGAGCCGCGATCGGGCCGTCGGTCGGGCCGCCGTTGCCCGGAGAGTCGACGGTCAGCACCGCGAAGGCCACGTTGTCCTTGAACCCCATCAGCCAGGCGTCGATCTTCAGCGGGTTGGTGGTGCCATACTCGGCCGTCCCGGTCTTGGCGTAGGTGCCGCCGGGCAGGCCCTGCCCGGCCGCGGTGCCGGTCGAGACCACCTGGGCCATCAGCTGGTGCAGGTCCGTGACCACGTTCTGGGGCAGGGCCGAGGTGACGGCGGTGTCGTCCGGGGCCCCGGTGACCAGCCGCGGCGCGCGGACGGTGCCGGTGTCGGTGGCCGCGGCCACCATGGCCAGGTTGAGCGGGGACAGCAGCACCTTGCCCTGGCCGATCGAGGTGGCGGCCAGGTCAGCCCGGTCCGTCGGCAGCGGCACGGAGCCGGCGAAGGCGGGCGTCCCCATCTGGATGGTCTTGCCCAGCCGGTAGGCGGTGGCCACCGACGGGAAGTCCGGAGCCTTCAGCTTGCTGGTGGCCAGCCCGATGAACGCGGTGTTGCACGACTCGGCGAACGCGTGCAGCAGGTCGCTGACCTGCCCTTCGCCGTCGGAGTTGTGGAACACCTCGCCGTCCACGGTGGTGGTGGCCGGGCAGCTGGCCGCCGAGGTGGGGGTGAGCCCCGCCTCGATCAGCGCGGTCGAGGTCAGCACCTTGAACGTCGAGCCGGGCGGGAAACCGCCGAGCACAGCCTGGTCGTAGCCTTCGGCGTTGGTGTTAGCGACGGCCAGCACGTCCCCGGTGGTGGCGTCCACCGCGACCAGCGCGGAGCTCTTGCCGGACGGCGTCTTGGCCGCCAGCGCGGACTCGGCCGCGGCCTGGACGTTCGGGTCGATGGTGGTCTTCACCGGCGTGCCCGGTCTGCCGGGCAGCGTTTCCAGCGTGGCCACGTGCGCGCCTTTGGCCGTGACCACCTCGGCCACCGCCGTCGGCGTCCCGGCCAGCTGGCGCTCGGCCGAGGCTTCCAGCCCGGTCTGGCCGACCACGCTGCTCGCGTTGTAGGCGCCGCCGAGGCTGTTCAGCTCCTGCGC
The DNA here is from genome assembly GCA_964250865.1 of uncultured Streptosporangiaceae bacterium. Classification (GTDB taxonomy): domain Bacteria; phylum Actinomycetota; class Actinomycetes; order Streptosporangiales; family Streptosporangiaceae; genus Bog-532. Next base: position 1,537 of record CAXUJF010000768.1, on the reverse strand, counting down.
GGTGACCGCCCCGACCGTGCCGACGATTCCGGACGACAGGCCCGGCGTGATGGCCTGCTGGGCCGCCGACGACTCGAACACCGTGCCCGGCAGCGGGTACAGGGTCGGCTTGAGCTGCTCGTAGCGGGCCTGGGTGACGGTGAAGACCGGTTCGAAGAACGACGGATGGGCCTGCGCCGCGGTGATCGCGCTGCTGGCCTGCTGCTGGGTCGCCCCCGCCGCCACCAGCGCTTTGGTCAGAGTGGTCGCGTCCTTGATCCTGCTGCCCTCGAGGCCGACCGTGACGTTGTTGGACTGCGTGGTCAGGGCCTGCCCGTTGGCGCCCAGGATCGCGGCCCGGGACGGCCAGGTGGTCTGCAGCGCCAGCTTGTCGGCCGGCCCGAGCTTCGGGGTGATCGTGGTCGGCGCCCAGCGCACCAGCCAGGTCTTGCTTTTGTCCGGCTTGACCAGCCGTAGCGTGGTCGTGAGCGTGATCGTGCCCAGCCCCTGGAGCTGGAACCTCCCGGTCACCGGCTCGTGCGCGGTGCTGCCCTTGGTCGTGATTGTGCCCGCGGTGAAGCTGGCCTTCTGCACGGTCAGGCCGGTGAACGCGGCCTGGTTGACCGCGGTGAAGTTCGCGGGTGGCTGGCTGACCAGCTGCTGCATCCCGGACCAGTCCTGCTTGGCCCAGGCGGACAGGTACGCGCTGGCCGTGGTCTGCGGGCCCGGCCCGCTGCTGCACGCGCTCAGCAGCGCTCCCAGTCCCACCATCCCCGCGCAGGCCCCCGCGGCCCACCGGGACCGCCGGTAGCTGTGTCCCCGAACGTCACCCATAGCCAGAGAGAGTACGCAGCCGCCGGGCCCCGCTGCGGCCGATTCCCGGGACGTTACGCTGGGCTATGCCGTCAGTGCGAGACCCAGACACCATGACGCTCGCTCACCCGAACGCCTTTGCCCGGCAGTTCGACTTCTGGGACGCCCAGTACGAGGGACGGCGCCTGTTCAGCGAGCTGCTGGGCACGTTCTTTCTCGTCCTGGTGGCCGCGGGCGGCGGAGTGGTGAACGCGCGGTCCGGCGGTCACGTGATCCCCACTGCGGCGCAGGTGGTCGCGCCCGCGCTGATGGTGATGGCGATCATCTTGTTCATGGGGACGGTGTCCGGCGCGCACCTCAACCCCGCGGTCAGCCTGGCCTTCGCGCTGCGCGGCGACTTCCCCTGGCGGCGGGTGCCCATGTACGTCATGGCCCAGCTGGCCGGGGCGGTGCTGGCGCCGCTGCTGCTGCGGGCCCTGTTCGGGCGGTACGGCCACGCGGGGCTGACCCTGCCCGGGGCCGGCATCTCCGCCCCGGTGGCCATGGTCTGGGAACTGGTGCTGACCACCGGCCTGGTCAGCGTGATCCTCGGCACCGCATCCGGCGCCCAGCAGGTGGGCTCGCTGGCTGCGCTCGGGGTCGGCAGCTTCATCGCCCTGGCCGGGCTGGTCGGCGCCCCGGTCAGCGGGGCGTCGATGAACCCGGCCCGCTCCCTGGGGCCGGCCGTGGTCACGGGGGACTGGAC
>CAXUJF010000767.1:0-2676 GCA_964250865.1 uncultured Streptosporangiaceae bacterium | reverse complement strand
CTTACGCCAAGCCGCGTTCCTAAGGCTCAGCGGGCCCAGCGACGCTCGGACGCCGGCCTCCTAGGGCACTGGGGCCCCTAGGACGCCGGCGTCCCGCCGATCGCCGCCAGCGGCTGCAGCAGGGGGATCCCGGAACCGTCCCGGCGGCCGAGCTCGGCGGGCAGGTCCACCGGCACGCCCGCCTCGGTCGCGCCGAACGCGGGCGGTACCCCGGCCCAGGCCAGCACCAGGGCGTCCTCACCCCTGATGAAGCGGTGGCAGCGCACGCCGCCGGTGGCCCGGCCCTTGGCCGGGAACTCGGTGTACTCGCTGACCTTGACCGAGCTCACGCCGGTCCCGGGCAGCGCGCCGTCGCTGCCGGCCACGGTGACCACCAGCGCACCCGACGGGCGAGCCGGGTCGACGGCGCCGAACCAGATCGCGCTGGCCCCGGCGGCCAGCCGGATCCCGGTCATCCCGCCCGCGCTGCGTCCCTGCGGGCGCACGGCCGACGCCGCGAAGTGCAGCAGCTGGGCGTCGCTGCTGATGAACACCAGGTCCTGATCCTCGCTGGTCAGCTGGACCGCGCCGACCACCCGGTCCCGGTCCTTCAGCGCGATGATCTCGAACTCGTCGCGGTTCTGCGGGTAGTCCGGCAGCACGCGCTTGACCACGCCGGTCGCCGTACCCAGCGCGATCCCGGCCTCCGGGTTATCCAGCGAAGCCAGCGCGACCACGCTCTCGCCGTCGGCCAGGTCGGTGAACTCGCTGACCGGGGTACCGCCGGACAGGCCGGGGAAGGCCGCGCTGGGCGGCAGCGCCGGGAACTCCAGCACGCTCAGCTTGATCATCCGCCCGGCCGAGGTGATCACGCCGATCGTGCCGCGCACGGTGGCGGGCGCGGACGAGACGATCGTGTCGTGCGCGGCCCGGCCCGCCTGCTCCGGCTCGCCGTCCTGCTCCGGGGCGTCCTCGCCCGGGGCCGCGGGGTTGGTCCGGGCCAGCAGGCCGGCCGATGACAGCAGCACCGTGCACGGTTCGTCGGCCACCTCGAGCGGCACGGCAGCGGTCAGCGCCGCCCCGTTGCCCTCCAGCAGCACGGTCCGCCGCGGCGTGCCGAACCGCTTGGCGATGTCGGCCAGCTCGCTCGACACCACCTCGCGCAGCCGCTCGTCCGAGGACAGGATCTCGGTCAGCGCGGCGATCTCCGAACGCAGCTGCTCCCGCTCGCGTTCCAGCTCCAGCCGGTCGTAACGGGTCAGCCGCCGCAGCGGGGTGTCCAGGATGTACTGAGCCTGAATGTCGGACAGGTCGAACACGGCGATCAGCCGCTGCTTGGCCGCGGCCGAGTCGTCGCTGGACCGGATCACCCCGATGACCTCGTCGATGTCCAGCAGCGCGATCATCAGGCCGTCGACCAGGTGCAGCCGGTCCTCGCGCTTGCGCCGCCGGAACTCGCTGCGCCGCCGGACGACCTCGATGCGGTGGTCGAGGTAGATGCTGAGCAGCTCGCGCAGCCCCAGCACCCGGGGCTGGCCGTCGAGCAGGGCCACGTTGTTGATCCCGAAGGTCTCTTCCATCGGGGTCAGCCGGTACAGCTCGGCCAGCACCGCCTCGGGGTGGAAGCCGCTGCGGATCTCGATCACCAGCTGCAGGCCCCGGTGCCGGTCGGTCAGGTCCTTGACGTCGGTGATCCCGGTCAGCTTCTTGGCCTGCACCAGGTCCTTGATCCGGGCGATGACCTTCTCCGGCCCGACACCGTAGGGCAGCTCAGTGACCACGATGCCGCTCCGCCGCGGCGTGAGCTGCTCGATCCGGCAGGTGGCCCGGGTGCGGAAGATGCCGCGGCCGGTCTCGTAGGCCTCCCGGATGCCCTCCAGCCCGACGATCTTCCCGCCGGTCGGCAGGTCCGGCCCGGGCACGTAGCGCATCAGCGCGTCCAGGCTGGCGTCCGGGTGCTTGATCAGGTACCGCACCGCGGCGATGACCTCGCCCAGGTTGTGCGGCGCCATGTTCGTGGCCATCCCGACGGCGATGCCGGACGCCCCGTTGACCAGCAGGTTCGGCAGCGCCGCGGGCAGCACCGACGGCTCGGTCTCCTGGCCGTCGTAGTTCGGCTGGAAGTCGACCGTGTCCTCGTCGATCGAGCCGACCAGCTCCATGGCCGCGGCCGTCAGCCGGGCTTCGGTGTACCGCATGGCCGCGGGCGGGTCGTCGCCGCCCTGGGAGCCGAAGTTGCCGTGCCCGTCCACCAGCGGCAGCCGCATCGCGAACGGCTGGGCCAGCCGGACCAGCGCGTCGTAGATGGCGCTGTCCCCGTGCGGGTGCAGCCGCCCCATCACCTCGCCAACGACGCGGGCACACTTGACGTGCCCGCGGTCGGGCCGCAGCCCCATCTGGTTCATCTGGTACAGGATCCGCCGCTGCACCGGCTTCAGCCCGTCCCGGGCGTCGGGCAGCGCACGCTGGTAGATAACCGAGTAGGCGTACTCGAGGTAGCTCCCGCGCATCTCCTCGGCAACATCGATATCAACGATGTTCTCCACGAAATCCGGCGGGGGAGGTGGGGCTGCAGAACGTCGGGCCATGTCGCCATTGTGCCGCCCGCCGCGACCAAACACGCCCACCGCCACGGCTTTTGAGCACCACCCAGCCAACTCCGCCTCGCGGGCCCGGCTCACCGCAGCCTCGCGATCC
>CAXUJF010000766.1:0-2679 GCA_964250865.1 uncultured Streptosporangiaceae bacterium | reverse complement strand
CCGCACGGTCGTCCGCGCGGCGGCGGACGTCGAGCCGGCGGCGGACGTGGTGGTGGCCGGCCACCACCGGCCGGAACTGGACGCGATCGTGCGCGACCTGCTGGCCGGGAAAGCCCGCTGGATCGGCGTGATGGGCAACCCGCGGCATCCCGCGCCGTACGTCCCGGCGCTGATCGGATTCGGGGTGCCGGAGGAGGAGATCGCCCGGGTGCACCGGCCCGTCGGGCTCAACATCGGTTCCCGGACGCCGCCGGAGATCGCGCTGTCGACGCTGGCCGGCCTGATCGCCGACCGGAACGGCCGGCCCGGGGGCTTCGGCTTCTGACCGCTGATCCGCCACCGGTGACGGCCCCTGTGCGCCACTGGTGGACAAATCGGTGCACGTGCATTTTTAACAACTCGCCTGCATGTGCGCTTTATTTGCGGAAAACGTGGTCTAGATTAACTGCGCCGTTCTGGGCCGGTCAACCGGTTTACTCTGAATGTCAACCGGTATATCCGTTTTACGTGAGTCGGCATCAACATTGGCATTGCGGTAAACCACCTGGCCCGGGCGCGATCAGCCGGTCTCGACGCGCGCCTTCAGCGCCCCATTCAGGGCCTGGAAGCCTGCTTCGGCGTGATCGAGGGCGCGGCCCGAAAAGCGCACCATAAAACCGCGGAAGGCCCCGCGCTGCATGATCAGCGTGCCGCCGTTGCCCGGTTTGAGCGTGAAGCTGTGTTCGCCGGCGACCAGGATGGAGCCCGGCAGATGGCCCGCCCAGCGCAGTTCGGTCTCGGGTGTCACGACCGTGACCCGGGGCCGGATCGTGGTGGAGCGGCCACCGTCGCGGGTACTCCGCAGCGTGACCCGCCGCCCGACGGCCAGGTCGCCCGCAGCCCGCGGGAACAGCGGATTCCACTCCGGGTACCGGTCCAGATCGGTGAGCACGGCCCACACCGCCCGGGGCGGGGCGTCGATCCACGCCGCCGCGGTCACCGTCTCCATCGCGGGCCTCCCTGAGCCGTCACGGTCCCGCTGCCGCCGGTACCATCACCCGCCGCCAGCGCCGCTCCCCATCGTGCCAGTCACCGGCCGGGCTGAGGGCCGCCGCTGCCGCGACCGCAGCCGAGGCGTGATGGTCCGGGTGGCCAGGGCCAGTCCCCGCGCCGTCCGCACCGGTGATCGTGGCTTCGGTCATCGGCCCAGTCAACCCGCGCGGCGGGCGTGGAACAGCCAGGACAGGTTCGTAGGCCGCAGCGCGTCGGAGCGGTTCCACAGCGAGGGGTCCACCGCCTCGCGCTGCGGCACATTCGCCACCGTGGTGAAACCGTGCGCGGCCAGCAGCGCGGGCACCTCCTCCGGGCGCAGGAACGTCCGCCACGGCTCGCCCTGTTCGGCCGCGACCGGCGCGACCAGTCGGGTGTAGGTGCGGCCCAGGTCGCCCTGTTGGTCCTCAGGCACCAGGTACTCGGCCACCAGCTCGGTCCCGGCCGCGCACTGCCCCAGCGCGGCCAGCGTGCCGGCCACCGCGTCCCGGTCCAGGTACATGATGACGCCGAGCCAGCTGATCAGGGCCGGGCGGGTGAAGTCCAGGCCCGCTTGGGCCAGGGCCGCGGCCAGCGTGCCGGTTTGCAGGTCGGTCTCGGCGTACCGGACGTCGCCCCGGGGCGAGATCCCGGCGCGGGTCAGCCGGGACCGTTTCCAGCGTTGCGTAGCGGGGTGGTCGGCCTCGATGACCCGGACCCGCGTCGCCTGCGGCGACCGGCAGGCGAAGGTGTCCAGGCCCGCGCCGAGCAGGACGTACTGGGTGAGGCCGCGGTCGATGGCCTGCGCCAGCCGGTCCTCGGCGTACCGGCTGCGGGTGGTCACCATGGCCCGCGCGGTCACCAGCACCTCGTGGCGGCCATGGGCGCGGTGATAGCCGAGCAGCGTTTCGGCCTGGTCCCCGAGCAGGGCGGTGGCGAGCGAGTCGGTGAAGATCCGCGGCTCGGAGTCGACGATGAGATGAGCGGCCCGCGCCGCGGCGGCCATCAGTGCCGTCACGCTGGGAGCGGTGATTGGATCCGAAGCAGTCATAACTTCAAGTTACGATCAACTACTCTCAGTGTAGCACAAAATTAATAATTCTGACAGTGGGGCGCGGTTCCATTTCGGGGACGATCAGCGCGCAATGGGCTGGCTCAGCCGCGCGGCTGGGTCAGGAGCCGAGGCGGTGCCGCAGGACGTCGGCGGCGGTGTCGAAGGCGTCGGTGTATTCGTCGGTCGCGCTGACCAGCACGGTATCCAGGCCGGCCGTGCCCAGCGGGGGAGCGGCGTCACCCGGGAGGTCGTAGTCGGCGGTGAACTCCTGGTACAGGGCGGACTGGAACTCGCGCAGCGGCGGCATGCTGGCTGGGGGGCGCAGGCTGCGCAGGGAGCCTGCGACCACGCGGGCTGCCGCTTCCACCCCGTCGGCGAATTGGTCGACCGTCTTCACCACCTGGGCCGGCTGGACCGCCTGGACCTGGCCTTGTCTGGGGTGGGTGATTTCCAGCGCCGCATCCAGAGTGAGTGAGGCGTGGGCCAGCCGGCGGCCGATGCCGGTCAGCCCGTAGGCCAGCCGGGCCGTCAGCGGAGGCTGCCGCGGCTCGTCGGCCAGCCGGTCGGGGGGGGGGGGGGGGGGGGGGGGGGGGGGGGGGGGGGGGGGGGGGGGGGGG
>CAXUJF010000765.1:0-2692 GCA_964250865.1 uncultured Streptosporangiaceae bacterium | reverse complement strand
GGGTTAACTCTTAGGTATCGGGACGGCGGGTCCGTAGAATTTTTCTGTGCCTGAGCCCGCGCCCGTCGCCGCCACCAGGCGCGTCCAGCTGCCGCACCTGGCGCCTGGCTCGCCTTGGCGGGTCAGCCGGTCGAAGCCGAGCGGGCCCACACGATCAGCGGGCCCGCGATCCGGGTGGCCGAACTGCGGCGAACCCCCTGGTGGCGATAAGTCCGTCCGCCAGTAGACGGTGTAGTGCTCGTGCTGGGTGCGGGCGATCGGGCGCAGCGTGACCTCCCGGCCGCCGGCCCGGGCGGTGCAGGTGAGCTCCGGGCCCGTATCCCGTTGGATCGAGCCGGGGGTGAGATGCGGCAGGGCCGTGCCGGCGGCCGCGCCGTAGGCGCCGGCCAGCGCGAGCGGGCCGTACGGGGCCGCCTGCACCGCGGGCGGGTCCGGGGTGGGCTCGAGCTCCAGCCGCATCGGCAGCGTGACGTCCAGGACGTCGCCGCGCTGCCAGATCCGGTCCACCGCCAGCCAGCCGCCAGCCCGGGCGGTGACGTGCAGCGGCCGCCCGTTCAGCCGGGCTCGCGGCGCCCCGGCCACCCAGACCGGGATCCGTACCCGCAACGTCATCTGGGTCAGCCCGCTGATCACCTCGATCCGGGTCTGCGGCTGGTCCGGGAAGCTCGTGGTCTGGCGCAGGGTTATCGACCGGTCGGTGCAGGTCACCTCGGACGGCACGAACAAGTTGACGTAGATGCCGCGGTCGTCGCGCGAGTAGATGGTGTCGGTGAACTTGGCCTGGGTCTCCATCCCGGTGGCGGTGTCGCAGGTGAACGTGCCGTAGTTGGTGGCGTAGACGTCGGGGTCGCCGTGCGGGAAGTAGTTCAGCGGCTGCTGCTTGAACGCGCCCGGGGAAAGGCCGGTGTAGTAGATGTTGAAGCCGTGCGGCGAGTCCGGGTCCTGCTCGCCGAGCATCTGGTTGAACAGTGCACGCTCGTAGTAGTCGAGCAGGTCGGTCCGGTCCTGCTGGTGGAAGTGCAGCAGCCGGGTCAGCTTCAGCAGGTTGTAGGTGACGCAGTTCTCGCAGGTGTAGTTGGACAGCGCGGCCGCGATGACGTCGGGGGGACCGAAGTGCTCGTGGTCGCTGACCCCGCCGACGACGTAGCTGTGGTGCCGGACCACCGTCTCCCAGAAGTTCATGGCCAGGGCGTGGTAGCGGTCGTTCCCGGTCTCTTCCCACAGCCGCAGGAACGAGATGACCTTCGGGGTGGTCACGTTGGCCTGCAGCCCGGCCAGCCGGTCCTGCCCGCGCACCATCGGGTCCAGCACCCGGGTGTGGTAGAACCGCTGGGCGGTGACCAGATACTGGTCGTTGCCGGTGATCGTGTACAGGTTGGCCAGGGCCTCGGGCAAGCCCCCGTACTCCACCTCCAGGACCCGCTGCATGTGGTCGTAGCTGAGGCGGCCGGTGCGCCAGCCCACCCAGTCCGCCAGGCGGATGGCCGTCTCGAGCGCGATCTCGTCCCCGGCCAGCTGATACTGGTCGATGAACCCGGCCAGGTACTTGTGGATCATGTAATACGGCGACCAGACGGGCCGGCCGGCCTCCAGCCGGTCGAAGTAATCCTCGGGGAAGGCCGACAGGTAGCCCGGGTTGAACCCGGCCGCGGCGGCCCGGCCCTGCAGGGCCGCCAGCTCCCGGACGATGTAGCGGCCCTTGTCCCTGGCGTCAGGGTTCCCGGTATTGGCCCAGGTCAGCGCCAAGGCGGACAGGAGATGCCCGGTGTTGTGCCCGCGGACTTCCGAATCGGGCGCTTCCCAGCCGCCGCACGGCTCCGCCGCCGCCTTCAGCCCGTAGTTGAGCCGGAAGGACCGGAGCAGCCGATCGGCGTCGAGGAACAGCAGATAACTGGTGTTACGACGCTGGTTCTGCTCGAAGGCACCGGTCAGGAGCTTGACCTGACTGAGCGGGAAAGCCCTGGTCAGCCCGGCGGTACCGTCCGGCGCGTAGCCGGTCATGCGAGGCACGCGAGCCGGCGGGGGTACCTGGAGCGCGTCCCCGTGCGCGGCCGACCCCAGTGCAATTGCCCCCAGCCCGGCCACCGCCGCGGTCAGGAACGTCCTCCTGCTCAGCGGCGTCCTGCTCTGGGACGCGGACACGACCGGATCGTACCTCCGCTCCGGCGGTGTGAGGGAGTGACAGGGGGTAGTGAGGCAGGACTGGGAACGCCGGCGGTACGTGAGAGGCAGGGCGGATGGGCATGCGGGTGCGGCTGAGTGACCGGCTGGAGTACGCGGAGGGGCTCGACCGGGTGGTGGGCCCGGTGCAGCAGGTCGTGCAGAAACTACCGCCGGGGCGGGTGCGGGACGTGCTGCACGGGGTGTGGCTGGGGCATCCGGTGCACCCGACGCTGGTCCAGGTGCCGGTGGGGGCGTGGATGTCGGCCGCGTTCCTGGACGTGCTCGGTGACGGGGACGGCGCCCGGCACCTGATCGGGCTGGGGCTGCTGGCGTCGGTGCCGGCCGCGGTGACCGGGAGCGCCGACTGGGCCGAAATGCACGAACAGCAGCTGCGGACCGGGGTGGTGCACGCCGCGGCCAACAGCGTGGCGATCGGCCTGTACGCCGGCTCGCTGGTGGCGCGGGCCCGGCGCCGGACGGGGCTGGGCAAAGCGCTGGGTTTCGCGGGCCTGGCCGCGGTGACCGTGGG
>CAXUJF010000764.1:0-2692 GCA_964250865.1 uncultured Streptosporangiaceae bacterium | reverse complement strand
AGATCCGCCAAACACCCAGCTCGCAGCCCAGACAGGTTAAAGAACAAGCTAAGAGGGGGACCAAAGTTACCTTTGCCGGGACGGCCGGGACCTGCCAGCACACCTGCGAGCCTGGCCCGGTGCGCGACTGCGTCCACAAGTGGACGGTCCGCTACAGCGTGAACTCCCGCCACTCCGACCGGCGCGGGACCAGTCAGGAACTTGTTAGGGGCGGCATTAGGGAGCGAGAACGGCAAGCCCGGCTTCTGCGCATTCGTCGTCTTGCCCGGGCATCATTCCGCCGCTTACCGCCACCGCACCGAGGACGGTGTCCCCCCGCAGGATGAGCGACGCGCCGGCGCCCGCCAGGATGGGCACCCGCACGGCCCGATCCAGCTGGGCGAAAAAGCCAGGGTTGGCCTCCTGCATCTGGCGCAGTGCGGCGCCGTCGCGGCGGAAGAGGGCGACGCTGGCCGCTTTGGTCTCGGCGATCCGGGCTGAGAGCGGCGCCGCGCTGTACATGCGGCCGAGGGCCTGCAGGTGCCCGCCTTCGTCGACGACCGCGACCGTGACCAGTGCACCTATCTTGGCGGCGCGCTCGTGTGCGCCAGTGATGACGGTCTGAGCCTCTTGGAGCGTTAGCGGCATCTGGATCCCCTAGTTATGTGGACAGCTGTTCTTGCATGAACGAGCGTATTGTCAGAGGCAGCCGCAGGGCAAGTGCGCGAAGCTAGAATGACCGGGCGATGGACGACACCACCTCGGCAGGTTTTTCTGCTGGCCCTCGCCGCCCCAACGCGCGCGGGCAGGGGGAGCGGCTGCGGGAGGAGATCATTTCCGCCGCCGTGCAGATGCTTGGCGACCTGGCCGGCGACGAGGCCTTGTCGCTGCGCGCGGTGGCCCGTGCGGCGTCGATATCCCCCACCTCTGTTTATCTGTACTTTCCAGATCGTGACGCGCTCGTCGCGGCGGCCATGCGACGCTGCCATGCGGAGATGCTCCAGGCTGCGGATGAGGCCGGGGCCGCACATCAGGACCCCGCTACCGGCTTGCGCGCACGGATCCTGGCCCAGGCGGCCTGGGTGCAGGAGCATCCCGGCCTCTACAAGGTGATGCATGAGAGCAAGGTCGGCATGCCTTTCAAGGAGGCCGCGTTCACGCGCACTACGGCTGCGGTGCAGCGTTGCATGGACGCTGGGGTTGCCTCGCCAGGGGACGCCGCCACCGTCGCACTCGATCTCCGGACGGCCGTCATCGGCATGCTGTCTCTGCGGATCAATGAGCCCGACCTGCCCTGGCCGCCCTTTCCCGAGCAAGCCGATCGATTCCTCTCCAAGCTCGTCGGACTCGCCCCGCTGGCCGGGGAGACGACAGTCTCGCAAGCAAAGTAGCCCCCGAGCGGCCTGCGCCGCGGCGACTTCGCATCCCGCGAGGACCTCGAAGCCCGGATCACCGCGTTCGCCGAGCACGCCCGCTACCGCGAACGCCACCCCAGCCCTGACCGGGCTGGCTTCGCGGCCTGACCGGGCCAGCGGGGCGGCCGCACGTAGGCTGAGGATCGTGACCGAGCCCGAGCCCGAACTCGTCGAGTTCGCGACCAAGGTGTTCAACCTGGCCCGGGCCGGGGACACCGCGGCCATCGCCGCCTACGTGGACGCGGGTGTGCCGGTCAACCTGACCAACGACAGCGGCGACAGCCTGCTGATGCTGGCCGCCTACCACGGTCACCCGGATACCGTGCGGGCGCTGCTGACCCGCGGCGCCGACCCCGAACGGCCGAACGACCGGGGCCAGACCCCGCTGGCCGGCGCGGTGTTCAAGAAGGAGCCGGAGATCGTCCGGGCCCTGCTCGACGCGGGCGCCGATCCAGCCGCGGGCCACCCGAGCGCCAGCGACACCGCGGCCATGTTCGGCAACGAGGACTTCCTGGCCTGGTTCGCCGAGCGTTCCGCCGGACGCGGCTAGCGTGGAGCCGAGGAGGCTGCCCATGAACTCGCCGCTGTCGCCGCTCCGCCTGGACCTGCCCGTGCTGGCCGCCCCCATGGCTGGTGGCCCCACCACTGCGGCCCTGGTGACCGCGGCCGCACGGGCCGGCAGCCTGGGCTTCCTGGCCGCCGGATACAAGACACCAGACCAGCTGGCCACGCAGATCGCCGAGGTCCGTGGGCAGAACGGGATCTTCGGCGTCAACCTGTTCGTGCCCAACCCGGTGCCAGCCGACCCGGCCGCGTTCGCCCGCTACGCGGCGGCCCTGCAGCCCGAGGCCGAACGCTACGACCTGCACTTGGACGGCGCGCTGGACCTGTCGGCGCTCGCCGCGGACGACGACGCCTGGCCGGGCAAGGTGGACCTGCTGCTGGCCGATCCGGTCCCGGCGGTCAGCTTCACCTTCGGCCTGCCCGCGGCGTCGGTATTCCAGGCTTTCCGCAAGGCCGGGACGCTGACCGTGCAGACGGTCACCTCGGCCGACGAGGCGCAGCGGGCGGCCGAGGCGGGCCCGGACCTGCTGGCCGTGCAGGCGTCGGCGGCCGGGGCGCACTCGGGCACCTGGACGCCGGAGCGGATCCCGGCCCCGATCCCGCTGCCGGAGCTGGTGGCCAGCGTCCGCAGCGCGACCAGCGTGCCCGTCGTGGCCGCGGGCGGCCTGTCCACCCCGGCCGCGGTGGCGGCGGTCCTGCGCGGCGGGGCCGTCGCGGGCATGGGCGGGACCGGG
>CAXUJF010000763.1:0-2695 GCA_964250865.1 uncultured Streptosporangiaceae bacterium | reverse complement strand
GGGGCGGGGACGTGGCCACCTTCCGCGACGCGCGCCCGGCCGAGGTGCCCCCGGGCGGCCCGATCGTGCTGTGCGTGTCCCGGCTGGTGCCGCGCAAGGGCCAGGACACGCTGCTCCGGGCCTGGCCGGCCGTGCGGCAGATGATCCCCGATGCGCGGCTGCTGCTGGTGGGCGGCGGCCCGTACCGGGACACGCTGGAGCGCCTGGCCGGTGAGCTGGGTGTGTCCGGTTCGGTCACCTTCACCGGGAGCGTTCCCGACGGCGCCCTGCCGGGCTACTACGCGGCCAGCGACGTGTTCGCCATGCCGTGCCGCACCCGGCGGGCCGGCTTGGACGTGGAGGGGCTGGGCATCGTCTACCTGGAGGCGTCGGCGGCCGGCCTGCCGGTGATCAGCGGCGACTCGGGCGGCGCCCCGGACGCGGTCCTGGACGGCGAGACCGGCTACGTGGTGCCGGGGCGGAGCGTGTCCGCGCTGGCCGAGCGCATCACCGGCCTGCTGGCCGACCCGGACCGGGCCCGGGCCATGGGCCAGCGCGGCCTGGCCTGGGTCGAGCAGGAGTGGGACTGGTCGCGGGTGGCAGGCCGCCTGGACGCCCTACTCCGTGCCAGCTGAACCGGGCCAGCTGAACTGGCCCTAAGCGGCGTACAGGGCCTCGATGTCGGCGGCGCGGTCCCGGGCCACCACGTTGCGGCGCACCTTGAGTGACGGGGTGAGCTGGCCGTTCTCCTGGGTGAAGTCGCCCTCGACGATGCGGAACTTACGGATCGACTCGGCCCGGGACACGCTAGCGTTGGCGTCGTCCACCGCGGTCTGGATCTCCGCGATCAGGTCGTTGTTGTCCCGCAGGTCGGCCACGGTCGCGCTGGCCGGCTTGCCGTGCTTCTCCTTCCAGGCCGGGAACGCTTCCTCGTCGATGGTGACCAGCGCGGTCACGTACCGCCTGCCGTCGCCGATGACCATGACCTGGCTGACCAGCGGGTGCGCCCGGATCCGGTCCTCCAGCGGTGCGGGCGCCACGTTCTTGCCCCCGGCGGTGACGATGATCTCCTTCTTCCGGCCGGTGATGCGCAGGAAGCCTTCGTCGTCCACCTCGCCGATGTCACCGGTCTGCAGCCAGCCGTCGTCGGTCAGCGTGGCCGCGGTGGCCTCGGCGTTGCCCCAGTAGCTGACGAACACGGTCGGGCCCTTGACCAGCACCTCGCCGTCGTCGGCCACCTTGATCGCGTTGCCCGGCACCACCTGGCCGACGGTGCCGACCTTGTTGCTGCTCGGGCGGTTCACGGTGGCGGCCGCGGTGGTCTCGGTCAGCCCGTATCCCTCCAGGATCGTGATGCCGACCCCGCGGAAGAAGTGGCCCAGCCGCTCGCCCAGCGCGGAGCCACCGGAGACCGCGAACTGGACCCGGCCGCCGACCGCGGCCCGGAGCTTGGCGTAGACCAGCTTGTCGAACACCGTGTGGGTGGTCCGCAGCCCGAAACCGGGGCCACGGCCGCCGCGGGCCCGGTCGTCCAGGGCCTGGCTGTAGGCGATCGCGGTCTGCGCCGCGCGCTGGAAGATCGCGCTCTTGCCGTCCGCGTCGGCCTTCTGCTCGGCCCCGTTGTAGACCTTCTCGAACACGCGCGGCACGGCCAGCAGGAAGGTCGGGCGGAACGAGCCGAGGTCGGGCAGCAGGTTGGTCACGTCCGGGCTGTGCCCCAGCACGATGCCGTCGTCGATGCAGCCGACCTCGATGACCCGGGCCAGCACGTGTGCCAGCGGCAGGAACAGCAGGGTCGAGCCGCCGGAGTTGGCGAAGATCTCCGGGGCCGCGGCGCTGGCGTTGCGCACCTCCGAGAGCAGATTGCGGTGGGTCAGCTCGCAGCCCTTGGGCCGCCCGGTCGTGCCGGAGGTGTAGATGATCGTGGCCAGGTCGTCCGCGCCCGCGGCGGCCCGCCGCTCGGTCACGGTCTCGTCCCCGACGGACCCGCCCTCGGTGCGCAGCGTCTCCAGGCCCGGCGCCTTGCCTTCGGCCGGGCCCTGCGCGTCCTCGATCCGCCACACGTGCTCGACCGCGGTCAGCCGGTCCCGCAGCCCGGACACGATCTCCTCGTGCGCGGCGCTCTCCACGAAGATCGCCTTCGCGCCGGAGTTGCTCATGATCCACTCGACCTGTTCGGCCGAGGAGGTCTCGTACACGGGCACGCACACCGCGCCCGCCGTCCAGATGGCGAAGTCCAGGGCCGTCCACTCGTACCGGGTCCGCGACATCAGCGCGACCCGGTCGCCGGTCCCGATACCGGCCGCGATCAGCCCTTTGGCCAGGGCGGTCACGTCGTCACGGAACTCGCCGATGGTGACGTCCCGCCAGGTGCCGCTGTCCTGGCCGCCGTCTTTGCGGCGCAGCGCGATCTGCCGTGGGTCGTCAGCGGCTCGCCGCGGCACGATCGCGGCCAGGTTGTCCGAGCCGGAAATCTCCACGAGAGCCGGGATGCTGTGCTGGCGCACGACGCTGTCTCCTTCACCGGTGCCTGCCCTGGCGGACGCCACCGACCGTACCGCGTAGAGCTACTGGCCGGTAGTCTCGGCCCGGTTCAGCGCTGGGACCGGGCCGTCAAGATCAAGGCTACGTGCCGCCAGCCTGCCTTCACACCGCCGACGGGGCTTAGACATCCCACGGTCGTAAGTGTCAAGCGGCGGCGGTGAGGTCGGCGCTG
>CAXUJF010000762.1:0-2699 GCA_964250865.1 uncultured Streptosporangiaceae bacterium | reverse complement strand
GCCGGGCGGCACCAGGGGAGTGGGCATGCCGCCGACCCTGGCCCGGCCCGCCCGCCGCCGTCAACCCGATATCGGGCCGCCGGCGGGTTGACGCTGCACGTCAGCCGGGAGTGAATAGCAAGGTGGCCGGCGAGGGCGCCAGGGAGGACGAACCGTGAGCGAGCAACTCGAGCAGTTCCGGATGCTGATCGGCGGGAAGGCGGTCGACGCCATCTCCGGGCGGACGTTCGAGTCCGAGAATCCCTACACCGGTGAGCCGTGGGCGGTGATCCCGGACGGTGGCCCGGAGGACGTCGACGCCGCCGTGCAGGCCGCCCGGGCCGCGCTGGACGGCGAGTGGGGCTCGATGACCGGATTCGGCCGGGCCCGGCTGATGCGGCTGCTGGCCGACCTGATCAGCCTCAACGCCGAGCGGCTGGCCCGGCTCGAGGTCAACGACTCCGGCAAGCTCTACCGGGAGATGATCGGCCAGCTCAACGGGCTGGGCGGCTGGTACCAGTACTACGCCGGCCTGGCCGACAAGCTGGAGGGGCGCCAGATCCCGTCGCCCAACCCGAACTACCTCGTCTACACCCGGCGGGAGCCGGTCGGGGTGGTCGCCGCGATTACGCCGTGGAACTCGCCGCTGCTGCTGATGACCTGGAAGCTGGCCCCGGCCCTGGCCGCGGGCTGCACGGTGGTGATCAAGCCGTCCGAGCACGCGCCCGCCTCCACCCTGGGCTTCGCCGAGCTGATCGAGGACGCGGGCTTCCCGCCCGGCGTGGTCAACGTGGTCACCGGCCTGTCCCGGGAGGCCGGCGCCGCCCTGGCCGGGCACGCCGGAGTAGACAAGGTGGCGTTCACCGGGTCCACTGCCACCGGCCGGGCCGTGGCCCACGCCGCGGCCGAGAACCTCAACCCGGTCACCCTGGAGCTGGGCGGCAAATCACCTCAGGTGGTGTTCCCCGACGCCGACCTGGCCGCGGCGGCCAACGGCATCGTGGCCGGGGTGTTCGCGGCCACCGGGCAGACCTGCATGGCCGGTTCCCGGCTGATCGTGCACGCCGACGTGCACGACGAGCTGGTCCAGCTGGTGTCCGAGCGCGCGTCGCGGATCAAGCTCGGTGACCCGAACGACCCGGACACCGAGATGGGCCCGGTGGCCAACGGCCCGCAGTACCGCAAGGTCCTCGGCTACCTGAAGACCGCGGTCGACGAGGGCGCCCAGGTGGCCTGCGGCGGCGTGGCCGACGAGGGCCTGGGCGGGTACTTCGTCCAGCCCACGGTGCTGACCGGGGTCGGCCCGGCCTCCACCGTGGTCCGGGAGGAGGTGTTCGGCCCGGTGCTGTCGGCCTACACGTTCACCAGCGAGGACGAGGCGGTCAAGCTGGCCAACGACACCCCGTACGGGCTGGCCGGCTCGGTCTGGACCAACGACGTGCGCCGGGCCCACCGGGTCGCGGCCCGGATCAAGGCCGGCACGGTCTGGGTCAACGCCTACCGGGTGGTCGCGCCGTCCGTGCCGTTCGGCGGCTACAAGGCGTCCGGCCTGGGCCGGGAGAACGGCATCGACGCGGTGCAGGCCTACACCGAGAACAAGTCGGTCTGGGTCGAGCTCAGCGGCGAGACCCGCGACCCCTTCACCCTGGGCTGACTAACACCGCGCTGAGCCCCTCGATACAGCTCCGCAGGCCTGCGGCCAGCTGCCGTTGTTCCGCCGGCCCGAGCCCGGCCAGCATCCGCCCCTCCACCGCGTCCACCCCCTGGTGGCAGGCGGCCAGGGTCCGCCGGCCGTCCGCGGTCAGCTCGGCCTGCAGGATGCGCTTGTGGCCCGGGTGCGGGTGGCGGCTGACCCAGTCCCGCTGCTCCAGCTCCCGGAGCACCTGGTTCATGGTCTGCGGGGTGACGAACGCGCGCCGGGCCAGGTCGGCGTTGGACAGCCCCGGTTCCTCGGCTAGCGCGGTGAGCACCGCGTACTCGGGCAGCGTGGCCCCGAAGTCGCGCAGCGCCGCGGTCATGGCCGCGTTCAGCGCGTCCTGGGCCCGCTTGAGCAGCCACCCCGGCCGCTCGGTGCTGCTGGCCACCTAGCCCTCCTTTGCAGTATCAGGCAAACTGATATAGTATAAGTCTACCTGATACTACAGCGAAGGAACAGTAATCATGGCTGTCACCGGACCCGACTTCGTCGCCCTCCAGGTACGGGACCTGGAGGCGTCCACGCGCTTCTACACCGAACGGCTCGGATTGACCCCAGCCCCGGCCGGCCCGCCGGGGGCCGTGGTGTTCACCACCGAGCCGATCCCGTTCGCCATCCGCGAGCCCGCCGTCGACCTGGACGCCACCAGCCGGCTCGGCTGGGGCGTGGCCCTCTGGCTGAAGGCCGACGACGTCGACCAGCTGCACGACGATCTGACTGGTCACGGCGTCCCTATCGTGACCGCGCCGTTCGACGGCCCCTTTGGCCGGACGTTCGCCTTCGCCGACCCGGACGGCTACGTCGTCACCCTGCACAGCTGAGCGGCATGGCTACGTTCACGCTGGCTGCGCGGGGGCCGTTCGCGCTGGCCGCCAGCACCCGGTTCCTGGAGGGATTCACCCCGGCCGGGTACACCGAGGCGGCGGCCGGCCCGCTGGAGCTGGCCTTCCCGGTCGAGGGCCGCTGGCCGACCGCCGGAGTGCGGGTCCGTGCGCATCCACAGGGGGTAACGGGCGAGATCCTC
>CAXUJF010000761.1:0-2707 GCA_964250865.1 uncultured Streptosporangiaceae bacterium | reverse complement strand
AGCAGGGGACTGGCACAGGCCGGCTGCCCGCGAACTTGGGTCGCCAGCCCGGATCCGCACTGGCCGGCCAGCGCACCCGTGCCGCGGCCCGTGCAGGCGGGTCACATGCCGGCGTCCTGGCCGTTGCTCACCTCGATGTCTGGGTCGCGGATCTGTTCTTTGCGGAGTGTCTCGTTCACGGTCACGTTGCCGGTAACGATCCGGGTGGCCAGGCGGACACGCTCGACCGGGACTATCTCCTTGGTCACGACCGGGCGTTCGGCGTGCAGGATGAGCTCGAATGCCTCCGGGCGGACCGCCCCGCCCGGTGCCGCACTGCCACCGGGCTGCGGGGCGCTGGGCTCGCTGGCGGGCCGCCATTCCAGCCGGACTTCCTCACGCCGCAGCTGCACCGTGAGGGTCACGTCCTGGGTGACGATGAACTTGCTGACCAGGACGCGGCCTGACTCGACCAGCTCGGTGCCGATCAGCAGCCGTTCCTCCGACCGGATCATGGTTCCGTCATCCGCCCGGCCGGCATCGCCGGCCGCGGCTCCTCCGCCGGGTGGTGGAGTGGTCATCGGTTAGTCCTCCTTTGCCGCGAGCCGGGGCAGCCTGCCAGCCGGACTGAACCGGCCGGCCGGTGCAGTGCAATCTGGCCGCCTGCCCCTAACTCAGGGACGGGTCCGGGTTCTCGGTGATTCCTGCGCCCTGGCTGGAGGCACCGGACTCGGCCTGGCTGACAGCGTTCTGCACGGCATCGATGCCGGAGGCGTCACCGCCCCTGAGTTTGGTCACGGCGGCTTGGATGGTCTCGCTGACCGTCCGCAGCGGGCTCAGGATCACCTTGCACAGCGCCGGGCTGTTCTGCGCGGCCGCGGCGGCTAGCCGGATCTCCCGTTTGATGAACAAAGCGGCCAGGCCGGCCTTGACGAACGCCGTGATCCGCCCGTGCGCCCCGGACCGGAAAGTCCCGGCCTTGTACGGCTTGTAGATGTAGCGGTGGAACGCGCCGAAGCCCAGCGCCGCGTGCGCGGTGAACTTGGTCTTGGCGAAGTCGGAGGCCTGCGCCGGACAGGTGGCTGCGGCGGCGGCAGAGCTGGACGCGGTCGCTGTCGTGGTTCCGGCCGCGCTGCCCGACGATGAGCTCGCGCAGCCGGCCGCGAGGAAGACCACCAGGGTCAGCGACAACAGCAGGGTTGCCAGGCGTTTCATCGTGTTCCTTTCACGGGTGCCGGGCCGGCCAGGTGACCGGCTCGCAGTAGGTCAGGGTGGCTTGCCGTTGCGTGACCGCTGGCAGGCGGTGGTGACCTTCTTGCCAGCGGCACCGGGAACGCCACCGGGCTCACCCCAGAAGGAGGTGAGCCCGGCTGGCGTCAGCGGGTGCCGGCGGTAACGAGGTCAGCGGCCCTCGTCCCGGCGCAGCCCAGCGTCGTCGTCGCGGCGCAGCGCGGCGTTGTCGACGTCGGGCTCGTCGATCTGCTCCTTGCGGAGCGTCTCGCTGACCTCGTGCTGCTCGGTGACGGTCTCGGTGGCGAGGCGGACCCGCTCGACCGGGACGACTTCCTTCTCGACCACCGGCCGCTCGGCCCGCAGGGTGACCTCGTGCTCTTCCTCGGTGATGTCGGCGCCGGACAGGGCGGCGTCGCGGTTGGCGTCGGTGATCGGCTCGCGCTCGAGACGGACCTCCTCGTGGCTGACCGGCACGGTCTGGGTGACGTCCTCGGTCACCACGTACTTGCGCAGCCGCGCCCGCCCCGCCTGCACCCGCTCGGTCCCGACGTGCAGCCGCTCCTCCGACCGGGTCATCGCGTCATCGGTGCCGCGCCCGGTGGTGCCGTAGCCTTCGGTGCCGGACTGGGCGCCCAGGTCCTCCCGGGTCTCGCCCGCGTAGCGGCCGCCGGCCTGGGCGCCCTCGTACCGGGTGCCCTCGTACTGGGTGCCTTCGTACTGGGTGTCCTGGTACTGGGCGGTGTCGCCGAGGTGCCCGGCGTAGTACTCGTACAGGGCGCTGTTCTCGGCCTCTTCGAGAGGGCCGTCGGCGTCGACGCCGGGGGCGGCCTTGACCATGTCCTTGGTCACCGCCAGCCGCACGTTGTCCCCGTCGGGCTGGGCGCCGGACAGCGGGGCGAAGCTTTCCCGCGTGCCGAACAGCCCGGTGCTGACCGTGACCCACAGCGGCTGGCCGCTCTGGTCATCCAGGTAAACCTGGCCGATCTTGCCGATCTTCGCCCCGTCCGCGTCGACCGCGGTACGGCCCTGCAGATCCTCAGGATTAACAGGAGTAGTCATGTGATGCCCCCTCAGTGAGCTGGATATGGACTTACCTCGTGGTGCAGGCTGCCGGCCCGCCGGGCACAAGCCCTACGGACTGCCAGCCGTCCTAGTGGCCAGGCGTGACGCGGCGGCGGCGCCGCTGTTCAGTTGAGGTTGAGCTGAACGGGCAGTGACGGGTTGCCGGCTGCCTGGCGGGCGTGGGTGAGGGCTTCGGTTTCGATGCGCTGGTGCAGGGCCTGCAGGTCGGCTGAGGGCTCGGTGGTGACGGCGAGGACGATCTCGGGATCTTTGCCGTCGCCGATGACGCGGCCGGAGGCGGAGCCGACCCCGTGGTAGGCGGCGACTTCGGTTGTGAGGGCGTCGATCAGGGCGTGCGGGCGCAGCATGGTGGCGCCGCCCTCGGCACTGCCGTCTCTGATGCTGATGTCGCCGGCCCGGTCGGTGGAGGCGA
>CAXUJF010000760.1:673-2717 GCA_964250865.1 uncultured Streptosporangiaceae bacterium | reverse complement strand
GCCGGGGATGGGGCCCGGGGCCAGACCCGCTCGTCTTCTTCGTGCTCGGGCTGAGCGTCGCGCTTGCTGAACTGCAAATAGCCGACCAGCACGACGATCGCGATGACGAAGACGGCCGTGGTGGGCAGGTCGCCGAAGCTCAGGCCGCTGAGCGAGTGCGGCTTGCTGAAGTAGTCGGCGAACGAGGCCCCCAGCGGCCGGGTCACGATGTAGGCGAACCAGAACGCCACCACCGGGTTGAGGCCCATCCGCCAAGCAACCAGCGGGACCGCGATGATGACGGCGAACATGACGCCGGAGCCCAGGTAACCCAGGTGCAGGGTGATCGCGGTCAGATCACCGAGCGCGGTGCCCAGCGCGAAGGTGGCAAACACCGTGGTCCAGTAGTACACCTCGCGGCGGCGGGTGACGATGCTGTGGATGGAGAGCGTGCCCTCGCTGCGGTACCAGAGCCAGAACACGACCGCGAGGACGATCGCCCACAGTACCGTGGTCACCGCGTAGGGCAGGCCGATATCCAGGTGCATGACGTCGGCCGCGCCGGTGCCGAACGTCGCGATGGCCAGGGCCAGGTACCAGTAGGCGGCCGCGACGTACCGGCGGGTGCGGAACTGGAAGAACACCCCGGACACGATCAGCACCAGGTCGACCACGGCGCCGATCGCGATGTGGTGGGCCAGGTAGTCCGAGAACGCCTCACCGCCGGCGGTGGTGAGCAGCTTGACCACCCAGAACAGCAATCCGATCTGTGGCACCTTGGCCGCCAGCGGCTCCGGGCTGATCCAGCGGGCGAAGGCTCGCAATGTGTCGTCTCCTCGTGTCACGCGGCAGGCCGGGCCGGGGCCACCCGGACCAGCACGTTGTAGGTGATCAGAGCGATGGCGAGATGCATGGCCACCAGGACCAGGACCGCCCGGCCGGGCTGGCCTGTCAGCCAGATATACAGGTCGGGGAGCAGCAGGACCACAGTGACCAGTACCGCCAGCCGGGCGAAGACCCAACGCGGCTCCGAGCTCAGCCGGACCACGAGCGGCCAGGCCAGGCAGGCAATGACCACGCCGATCACGGTCAGCTTGGCGTAGTCGGCGAACTGGAAGTGGACGTAGCCGCGGGTGGCGGGGAACAGCGTCGTCCCGGCCTTAGCCAGCAGCGCATCGGCAACCAGGCACAGGCCGACGCTCAGCACGGTACCGGCCGCGACCGCGGCCGGATGCGGCATCCGATGCCGTGGTGAGAACTCGACCCGGGCCAGAGCCAATGCCCGGTCCACGACAGGAGACGGCATCAGGCTGGTACCTCTCTGTTGGATGAGGGGCAGCCACGAACGCCGGCCACCGCGAGTCAACTACAAATATCGTAGTAGATCATCTGCGCTGCGCGCCGTCACCTCGGTGCACCGCGTGCCGCCTGCTTCGCGCGGCCCGTGCCTCACCTCAGAGCGAATGGCGATCCGTGTGCGTGCTGTGCCGCGCGGCCGTCCGCACCGCGGGGAGGTGACGCTGCTGGGCGGCTACGGTCCGGGCCGAGACCAGCTGGGCGGACTCGATCCGGTTGTGCACGGCGAAGGTCAGCGTGATCGCGATCGCACTGGAGGCCACCGCGAGCCCCAGCACGGACGCCGCGGCCCAGGGCCGGAACCGGGGTGGCTTCTGAGTCAGCGCGTGCACCCGCGCGCTGACATCGGACTCCGCGACTGCCAGCCGGAAGCCGCTGGCCTGTCCGGGCCGGGACGCGGCCAGGCTGGCCCGGGCCAGGGCGCGGGCCACCACCATCCCGTCGCCGACCTCGCGGGCGGCCAGCTGGTCGGCCCACAGCTCTACCGCCAGCCGTACCTGCCGGGCCACCGGGCGTAGCAGCGGGTTGGCCGCGGCGGCCAGTGAAGCCAGCAGCACGTAACCGGTGTGGTAGCGGCGCAGGTGCGCGGACTCGTGGGCGAGCAGCGCCCGGCGTTCGTCGGCGGGCAGCAGCCGCAGCATGCCGGCCGAGACCACGATCGCGCCGCCGCGCAGCGCCGTGTAATCGACCGCTCCTGGCTCCGTTTCGC
>CAXUJF010000760.1:0-663 GCA_964250865.1 uncultured Streptosporangiaceae bacterium | reverse complement strand
ATCCTCGGGGGTGATCATGAATTGGTCGTCGGCCCGGGGCAGCCGGCGGCAGGCCCGGTGCGCCCGGGCCAGGTCCCAGCCCACCCGGGCCAGGTAGACCAGCGCGCTGGCCAGCAGCCCGCCGGCCAGGGCCGCGGCGGCGATAGCCCACCCGGTGGGCAGCTGAGTCCAGGCGTGGAGCCGATCATTGGGCCAGCCGCCGAGCGCGGCGACCAGCGGGATCCGGGCCAGTGCGGTGAAGCCGGCCAGGGACAGCACGATTCCAGTGGTCAGCGAGGTGGCCAGGGCGGTCAGCGTCAGCAGCGGCGCGGCCACCGCCGGGCTCAGCCGCCGGGCCAGGCGGCGTGCGGTCAGCGCCAGCAGCAGGCTGCAGGCGAACGGGACCAGTCCCAGAGCGATCATGCCCGGCCCGGCTCCTCGCCCCGCTCAGTCTCACCAGTTTCGGCGAGCAGGTTGGTGAGCAGTTCTTCGTCTTCGGGGCGCAGGTCGGCCACGAACCGGGACAGCACCCCGGCCCGGTCCCCGCCCGCGTCGAGCAGCCGGAGCATCCGGTGCGCGGTCATCGAGGCCTGCGCGCCGTCCGGCCCGCCGGGCAGCGAATAGGCGTACCCGCGCCCGGCCGGCTGCCGGGACAGCGCGCCCTTGGCGTACAGCCGGGACCGC
>CAXUJF010000759.1:0-2720 GCA_964250865.1 uncultured Streptosporangiaceae bacterium | reverse complement strand
ACGGTCATGTCCACGCGAAGCATCCGTGGCCGGACCTAGCTGGTCCGGCCACGGATGAGTCTGTTAAATCAAATTCTTATCGTGGGCCGGTCAGTCGGCGCAGGCCGGGACCGGCGCGGGACCGTTCGCGGGCACTGCGGCAGGCTCAGCAGGGGTGGACGAGGCGGGGGGGGGGGTGGTGGGGGCTGCGGGTTGGAGGGTGAGGGTTTGGGTGGGGGGGGCGGAGGGGGGGGGGGGGGGGTGGGCGAGGTAGGAGGCGATCGCGGCGACTATGGCCACCGCCGCGGCGACCCGCATGCCGTCGGCCATCGCGGTGACGTAGGCCGAGTGCGCGGCGCTGACCAGATGAGCGCCCGACGCGCCGCCGAGCTGGGCTCCGACCGTGTTGGCGGCGGCCACCGAGCCGGTGGCGACGCGGGTCACGGCCGCGGGCACGTGCGCGGCGACCAGCGCGGTGGTCAGGTGCGACCGGTACACGGCGGCGGCCAGGCTGCCCACGATGGCCACCCCGAGCGCCCCGCCGACCTCGCGGATGGTGTCATTGATCGCGCTGCCCGCGCCGGCCTGGTTGGCGGGCACCGTGGTCATGATGGTGTTGCTGGCCGGGGCCATGACCAGGCCCAAGCCCGCGCCCATGATCGCGACCGCGACGGCCAGGGCCGGGTAGCTGGTGTCCACGCCGGCGGTGGAGAAGTACAGCAGGCCGATCCCCATCAGCACCATGCCGGCCGGGATGATCAGGTGGGTGCCGAACCGCTTGGCCAGCAGCGGGGAGACCGGGGCGGCCGCGGCGGTAGCCAGCGCGAACGGCAGGGCGCGGATCCCGGCCGACAGCGGGGAGTACCCGTGCACCAGCTGCAGGTACTGGGTGAGCACGAACAGCCCGCCGAACAAGGCGAAGAAGATCACGGTGACCGATCCGGCCGCGGCCGAGAGGGCACGGGAGCGGAACACCCGCAGATCGATCAGCGGGTTGCGGACCCGCAGCTCCCACCAGACGAACAGAGCCAGCGCGGCCAGCCCGCCGAGGCCTTCGGCCAGCGTGACCGGCGTGGTCCAGCCGCGGTCCGGCGCCTCGATGATCGCGTCAACCAGGGCGAACAGCGACCCGGCGATCAGAGCGACGCCCAGCAGGTCGAACCGCTGACGGCTCGGCTCGGCGGTCTCGGGCACGATCAGCAGCACGCCGATCAGGGCCACGGCGGCCAGCGGGACGTTGATCAGGAACACGCTGCCCCACCAGAAGTGGTCCAGCAGCAGGCCGCCCAGGGTCGGGCCGATCAGCACGCCCGCGCCGGTCACGGCCGACCAGGCCGCGATGGCCTGCGGCCGCTCCTTGGGCGGGAAGACCGCGTTCAGGATGGACAGCGTGGCCGGCATGACGAACGCCGCGCCCAGGCCCATCACGATCCGCGCGGTGATCAGTACCCCGGTGCCGGACGCGAACGCGGCCAGCGCGCTGCCGCCGGCGAACACGGCCAGGCCACCGAGCAGAGACCGGCGCCGCCCGTACCGGTCGCCGAGGGCGCCCGCCGGGATCAGCAGGGCGGCGAAGCACAACGTGTAGGCGTCGGTGATCCACTGCAGCGAGCTGGTGCCGGCGTGCAGCACCCGGGCCAGGGTCGGCAGCGCGGTGTTCAGGATCGTGTTGTCGATGACCACGAGCAGCAGGCTCAGGCAGAGCACGAGCAGGATCTGGCGGCGGCGCGGGTGCCCGGCCGGCCACCGGTTGTCGATCTGACCGCCCTGGGCCCCGGGGTCCGGGCGGGTGTCGGTGGAAGCCATTCGGAGCTCCTCAGTTCACGGCTCACAGTTATTTACTTACCGGTGCTTGCTTACAAGTGCTTGCTAACGTTCGTTACCTTACGTGCGTAAGTATAAGCACATGAGCTAACGGGTGTAAAGTGAGTTCATGGCAAGCACGGCGGAGAGTGCTCAGAGCCGGCAGGCGCAGAGCCAGAGCGCCCAGCGGCACCAGCGGAACGCGCGCGGCCAGGGCACCCGGCTGGCCGACGACATCGTCCGGGGCGCGCTGGCCCTGGTCGAGCGGGCCGGCTCGGACGAGGCCGTCACCCTGCGGGCGGTGGCGCGCGAGGTCGGCATCGCCGCGCCGTCCATCTACGCGCACTACGCCGACCGCGAGGCCATCATCATGGCCGCGGTGGTCCAGGTCTTCGACGAGCTGGCCGCCGCGATCGAAAAGGCCAAGGCGGCCGTGAGCACGGATCCGGTCCAGCGGCTGCTGGCGGGCTGCCAGGCCTACCTCGAGTACGGGCTGGGACATCCGGCCCGGTACGGGCTGCTGTTCTCACTGCGTGGGGTGGCGCCGGAGGACTATTGCCAACCGGTGCCGATGGGGCCGGACGGCACCCCGGTGCTGGCGTTCGGGGCCGAGGCGTTCTCGCTGCTGCTGCAGGCCATTCAGGAGTGTGTGGAGGCCTGCGTCTCCGCTAGCACCGACGTCCTGGCCGACGCGACCGGGGTATGGGCTGCCCTGCACGGAGCGGTGACGTTGCGGACCGCGCTGCCCGCGTTTCCCTGGCCCGAGCTGGCCGCGTTCAACCGGCAGCTGGTCCTGCCGCTGGCCCGCGTCGCGGGTTGAGACCTATTACCCTGGCCTGAGCCTTTCGACGCCGGGGGATGGACTTTCAATGGCGATGCCTGCCCGCCGCACGTTCGCCCGCGGGCCTGCCCGGCTGGCCCGGGTGGCCCGGGTGGGT
>CAXUJF010000758.1:0-2721 GCA_964250865.1 uncultured Streptosporangiaceae bacterium | reverse complement strand
CCACCAGCCGGGAGATAACTGACCGCACACCCGCATCTTTTCGTGGCCGCTAGCACTCCAGGCCGCTTACCGCGAGAAGACGAGAAACAGCCGCCGCCATGTCCATCCCCGGCAGGTGCAGGCGTGCTTAAGTTAGCCAGCGCTGCAGCGACGTAGCACTGCAAGAGTGCCAATTACCAGCAGATCTCACACTGCGTCACGGCAGAGGAATAGAGCATTCTGGACACGCCAGAAAGGTATAGACCATCGGTCTAGCGAGATACGGACGGCGTCGGCCGGGCGTGGCAGCCTGAATCTAGGGCGCGTGCCCCGTACCGGGCGCCGGATGGGCCGTTTTGACAACCCCCGGATCGCTGGGCCCGTGCGCGCGAGCAACCACGGAGCAACCACGGGGACAAAAGTGGCGCATAAAAATGACCTGGAGCGGTAAAACTCCAGGTCAGCACGGGTGCGCCGCCAGGGACTCGAACCCCGGACCCCGCGGATTAAGAGTCTGCTGTTCTGCCGCTCTGGCTGTGTCAGATCGTGCCGGGAATGCTGTGACCTGCCAGTTCGTGCGGCGAGCTGGCAAACCGGCTGCCGTGCAGTGCCGGCCGCTACCGGGCCGTACCGGGGCGTCCGAGCAACCACGGAGCAACCACCGACGCCGGCAGGTCTAGGCCACTACGGCCGGGGGCTGTCTGGGCCACGGCTGGCAGCCGCTGGGCAATGACTGGCAAAGGTATGGCTGGTTCATATCAGCCGCGTCCGGAGTCCGGCGACAGAGCATTGTCACGATTTGTGATCGCTGCTGGCAGTGCTTGGTCTCGCCAGGCATACCGGCCAAGAGTGCCGTACCTCTGGTTCAGAGGCCGCGGCTGGAGTTGAGCAACTCGGCGTCGTTCCACAGCACCGGCACCGCGCTCACGGGCTCGAAGCTCAACTGAGGGTCGTTCGACTGCACCAGGCAGATGATGCGGTTGCCGATGAGGATGGCGGAACGAGCCTGATCAGCGAAGATGTTGAGCATGATCTGAGCGGTTCTCCGATCGACGCTTGCGAAGGCATCGAAGGCACACAGGACGATCACCAGACCAGTTGCGTCAGCGTGCCAGCCGTACTCGTGGGACGCGACGTCTCTCATGCAGTCGTTCAGCGCGTCCAGATTCCGCCCGAAGTAGCTGGGGAACTGGAGGCGCTCAGCCAGGTCGTCGTACATGCCATCCGCCGAGGCCCACGAGCCCGCGTCGAACTCGGCCACCTCATACCCGTGCAAACGCAGCCAGCCGACAGTCTCACCGAGCAGCGACGATCGCCAGAACAAGGTGACGAACGTGTTCTGCACCAAGCGGAAGTCAACCGGGTGTGTGGTCTTGGCATCGGCATCCCATGAAGCCACTCCCACAAAGTACCGACTAGGGCCCGGCCGGGCTGACGCTCTGGGACAGGTTGATCCCCATGACGACAGCATCCAGCGGTTCATCGTGCGCCACTACCGCTACGACCCGAAGCGACGTGAGAGACGGTGTAATCGTGGCCGCGTTCGACGACGAGTCAGAGTTCCAGGCGTGCCTGCACGAGGTGGAAGCTGAGATCCGGCGCCGCCGGGAGGACGGGGAGAATGACGACTGGCGGGAGCATGCCTCGGGAACTATCTACGAGCCCGGTTACCTACGCCGAGCGGCAAACGGCCACTTGGTATGGCGGGCGATCAAACGCGGGATCTCCACCCCAGCGCTCCGAGACCTGAAGCTGCCCTCCAACATGTCCTCAATGACAGCGGAGCGCGTCGAGGCGTTGATGACGGTGACCGGGCCCGAAGAACTCGATGCCTTCGTAATATGCCCGGGGACGACGATGCCCACTGAGTACCCGGGGCCCATCGCCCGGTCCATCACGGCTTGGTCGGCGCCGGTGTGGACGCCGGGCCGGAGCGGTGGGGCGCGTGTCAGACTGTGCTGGTGAGGGCTGGGCTGGGTGTGTTCCGCGCCGGTGAGGATTGGCCGGTGAATCTGGCCCGGATGACTGATCTGTGCGAGCAGGCCGCGCGTGGTCACGCTGACCTGGTGGTGTTCTGTGAAGCTGCGGTGACCGGCTTCGCTGGCAATGATGATCCCCGCCATGATGTCGGGCTGGGCGAGCTGGTGCCGGGCCCGGTCACAGCGGTTCTTGGCTCGGTGGCCCGGCGGCTGGGCCTGTGGGTGGCGTTTGGCCTGTTCGAACGGGCCGGCAGCGCGTTGTATGACAGTGCCGTGCTGATCGACCGTACGGGAACCGTGCGGCAGGTATACCGGCGGATCGATCCCCACTGGCACCGGCCCGACGCTGACCCAGCTGTTTACCGGCAGGGTGCTGAGCTGGCCACGCTGACTACTGATTTCGGCACGGTGACCGTTCTGATCTGCGGGGACCTTTTCAACGAGGACATGCTGCGCCGGTGCGCTGCTGTCCGGCCGGACGTTGTGCTGGTGCCGATGGCGCGCGGCTTTGACGCCGACGTCACCGATGATGACCAATGGCAGAGCCAGGAGCAGGCCGTCTATGCCCGCCAGCTGCAGAAGACCGGTGCGGCCGGCCTGGTCGTCAACCAGCTCGGCGGCCAGGACGGGCAGACCGCGACGGCCGGTTTCGGCGGTGCGCTCGCCGTCGCGGCTGATGGCACGCTTCGGGCGGCATGGCCGCTGCACACCGAGGGGCTCTTGCTGGTCGATGTGCCTGGCACCCACTCCGGAGGGCCGGGAT
>CAXUJF010000757.1:0-2725 GCA_964250865.1 uncultured Streptosporangiaceae bacterium | reverse complement strand
TGGTCCTGTGCGTCGTGGCGGGCGGGGTGGGGGTGGGGGTCGGGCTGGGGCTGCGCGTCGGTGGGGGGGCGGCGCGGGGCGGCGGCGGTGACGGTCACGCGGGCGCGGCGGCGGCGGACGGTGACGGCTGCCCGGGAGACCCCGTCCACTCCGGTCGCGGCGGCGCGCAAGGTCCCGGCCAGGCCGCCGCGGGTCATGGCGGCGTCGGTGGCCCGGTCGTCGGTGCGCAGCGGGAGCCGGGTGATGCGGCGGGGTTTGAGCTCGATGGCCAGGATCAGCAGGCCGATGACCATCAGAATGGCCGCCCACACCTGCACCACCAGCTGGTTCCAGCGGGTTCTTCTGGCCCAGTGGTACCAGGTGGTCCAGTGCAGGACCAGCGGGCTGGTCGTGGTGTGGACGGCGATGACCTCGATGATCACGATGATGGCGGCCACGGCGAGCGCCGCGGCGAGCAGGAAGGCCAGCGGCCGGTTCAGCAGGCGCATGAATGGGTGTCCTTCCTGTTACCGGACGCGGGGCGGGGCGGTGATGTCGGTGGCCAGGTCGGACACGACGATGTGGACTTCGTCGACGGCCAGGCCGGTCAGCTGGCTGACCTGGTCCTGGACGTGGCGGCGGACCTGCTGGCACACGTCGTTGACCGGGGAGGGCCAGCGGACGGCGATCTCCAGGTTGACGTAGGCTTTGGCGCCGTCGACCTCGACCGAAGTTTTGGGCAGTGCGTCCAGGTCGGTGCCGCGGACTCCCAGGTGCCCGGCGCCGGGCACTGCCCGGCCCAGTATCCGCGCGGTCGCAGCGCCCGCGTCGGGGTTTTCGGTGGCCGCCATCGCGGCGATCTTAGCTACCACGCCATCGGCGATGCTGATGGTGCCCAGGCCGTGACGGCCTGCCGGGCCGGGGTCCCCGCATCATCCCCGGGGCTGGCTGGGTCCTGGCTGCCGGCTGGGGGCCTGGTCGGCAGGCCGGTGCCGGTGCTCACCGGCGCAGGCGGCTGCGGGACAGCCAGCCCTGCAGGTCCCAGTCGCCGTCGAGCACCTTGGCGATGCCGTAGCCGATCAGCCCGAGCAGGGCCACGATCAGCATGTCGCCGAAGTTCCCGAACACCAGGGCAAGACCAAGGATCAGCCCGGTCACGGTAGCAAGCCCGATACGGTTCATCACTCACATCCATCAGAAGAAGGCAAAACGACAGGCCGCGGCAGGTCAGCCCGGTGGCAGGCCCGAAGAGGACTCCGGGCGGTGAGCCGAGCCCGGTGGCGTCGGCCCGGCTGGTGTCATCGGGCCGGGCAGGTCAGGAGGCACCTGGCCGGGTGGGTCACCGACATCGGCGACCAGCACATCAACCGGGCGGGTACCGGTCAGCGGCGCCCGCCCGCCCCGGATCCGCAGCCCCCGCGGGGGGATCGCCACCCCCCAGGCGGCCCGGACCTGCCCCCCCCCCCGGCCACCGCCGATGGCCACGCCGTCGACGGTACGGCCGGGCAGGTAGGTGGCAACCTCGTGGTAGCGGCCGCCGTCCAGCCCGGACACCCCGGTGCAGGCGGCAACGGCCGCCGCGGCCGCGTCGACATTCACTCCGTCGACCATGGCGGGAACGTCCGGGCTGCCGGGTGCAGGAGTGGTCATGACACCCGGGAGGGCGCAGCGTCCTGGCCGTCGTCGTCGACGGGCAGGTACACGTCGTCGACGGCGACGTTGACTTCGACGACCTGCAGGCCGGTCATCCGCTCCACCGCCTGCTTGACGTTGCGCTGGATGGCGCGGCCCAGCTCGGCGATGGCTACGCCGTAGTCGACCACGATGTCCAGGTCGACCGCGGCCTGGGTTTCGCCGACCTCGACCCCGACGCCCTGGGCCACGTTGGGCCCGGAGCTGCCCGGGATGCGCTCGCGGATGGACCCGAAGGTACGGCTGCCGCTGGTGCCCATGGCGTGCACCCCGGACATCTCCCGGCAGGCTTTCCCGGCGATCTTCTGCACGACACTGTCGGCCACCGTGATCTGGCCGTCGCCGGTGGCCAGCCGGTCGCGGGTGGCCGGGCTGGCCGTGGTGCTGGCGGTCGACGAGGTGTCATTGTTCTTGGAGCCGGTGGGCTGGCTCATGAAGGCACGCTCCCTCAATTGATCAGGCTTGATGATCCCCGGCTCAAGATCGCCGAGGCCGGGGTAGTGGCATAGCTTCACAGCTGTATACGGAAGTTAGACACCGCGACGGCCGCATCCTCGCAACGTTTGTGGTGTGGGTTCGCGCTGGCCGGTCCATCTTCCTTGAGCTTTAGCAGCTTGTGTCATCTGGGGCAGACAGGCATCGCGGCGTCCGGTGTGGCGCATGCTGTCCGGCCGGCTGGCGCCAGGCAGGTGGTGGGCAGTTACGGGGTGGTGATGACGACGCGGCGGTTGACCTGCCGGCCGCTGGCGGTGGAGTTGGCGGCGACTGGCGTGCTCTGGCCGCGGGCTTCGGCGTGGTAGGTGACGGCGGTGCCGCCCACGTCGGTGCGCAGGGCTGAGACGACGGCCTGGGCCCGTTCCAGGGACAGCTGCTGGTTGGCGGAAGCGTTGCCGATCGCGTCGGTGTAGCCGATGACCGTGACCGTTGCTGTGTGCTTGCTGCGGATCACCTGCGCGGCGGTGGAGATGACCTGGCGGGCGTTCTGGTCCAGGGCGGTGCCGTCTTCGGCGAACAGCACGTCCCCCAGTGAGCCGGTCACGGCGAGGTTCCCGGC
>CAXUJF010000756.1:0-2733 GCA_964250865.1 uncultured Streptosporangiaceae bacterium | reverse complement strand
TCCGCCCCCAGCACCCCGGAGCGGACTCCGGCCTGACCAGCACCCCGGAGCGGACTCCGGCCTGACCAGCACCCCGGAGCGGACCCCGCCTGACCAACACGCGGAGCGGCCTCCGGCCTGACCAACAGCCCCCGCCTATTTGGAACAGGGTTCCATTCATGCCAGGATGGTGCTCATGGCGACCAGGGCACAGCGAGCCGAGCGGCGCACGGACGCGCTGTCCAAGGAGCGGATCGTCGCGGCCGCGATCGAGATCCTCGACACCGAGGGCGAGGCCGCGCTGACCTTCCGCGCGCTCGCGGCCCGCCTGGCCACCGGGAGCGGGGCCATCTACTGGCACGTCGCCAACAAGGACGAGCTGCTCGCCGCGGCCACCGACGACGTCATCGCCCGCGCCATGACCGGAGTGGTCGGGGGAGCGGACCCGCGGGCGGCGATCCGGGCCAGTGCGCTGGCCGTGTTCGACGCGATCGACGCCCACCCATGGATGGGCACCCAGCTGTCCCGTGAGCCGTGGCAGCCCGCGCTCGTGCAGATCTTCGAGGGCCTGGGCGGCCCGCTCCAGGCCCTCGGTGTTCCCAGCCAGGCCCAGTTCGACTCCGCGACCGCGCTGGTGAATTACATCCTCGGCCTGGCCGGCCAGTACGCCGCGGGCGCCCGCCTGCTGTCACCCGATACGGACCGGGCGGCATTCCTGGGCAACATCGCCGCCTCGTGGGCGCAGCTCGACCCGGCCAAGTACCCGTTCGTGCACCAGATGGCGACCCAGCTCCCCGGGCACGACGACCGCGAGCAGTTCCTGGCCGGCATCGACCTCATCCTGGCCGGCATCGCCACCGCCCGCTAAGCCGCCCGACCCCGGCTCCAGTCTCCTTCTCCCCGCCCGCATCCCTCTCTTTGACATTCACTGGAACAATGTTCCATACTGTCATTGGAACGATGTTCCAAGCTAACGCCAGGGGGAGGAATTGAGATGACTGAGACCCAGACTTTGACGCCCGGCGCGCAGCGCGCGCCGCAATCCCTGCGGGCGGTGTGGCCCGCCATGGTCGGTCTTTCGACTGTGTTCCTGGTCGAAATGCTGGACAACACGCTGCTCAACGTGGCCCTGCCGACGATCGGCCGGGACCTGCACGCCTCGGCCACCGCGCTGCAGTGGGTGACCGGTGCCTACACCGTCGTCTTCGGCGGGCTCATGTTGCTGTTCGGCGGCATCGCCGACCGTTTCGGGCGCCGGCGGGTCATGTTCGCCGGCTTGGCGTTGCTCGCGTTGGCTAGCCTCGGCACCGTGCTGGCCCGCACCCCGGGGGAGCTGATCGCGGTGCGGATGCTGATGGGTGTCGCGGCCGCCATGACCACCCCGGGTTCCATGGCCCTGTCGTTCCGGCTCTTCGACGACGACACGCTCCGCGTCCGGGCCACCGCCGTGATCTCGACCGTCGGCCTGGTCGGTGTCGCCGTCGGCCCGACCGCCGGGGGATTGCTGCTCGCGGTGGTGCCGTGGCAGGCCCTGCTGGTGGTCAACGCCCCCATCGCCGTGGTATCGGCCATCGGGATCCGCGCCGGGATTCCGGCCGACACGGCCGCCGACCTGCACCGTGACCCGATCGACGTGCCGGGCGCCGTGCTCGGCACGCTGACGGTCGCGCTCGCGCTAGGTGCGCCGACGCTGTTCGTGCAGATCGGGGCGAGCTCCTGGCTGCCCTGGGCCTGCGCCGCGGGCGCGATCGCCAGCGCCGTGGGCTTCGTCGCGCGTGAGCGCACCACCCGGCATCCGCTGGTCGATTTCCGGCTCGTCGCCCGCCCGCTGGTCGCGAGCGGACTGGCCTATCAAGCGGCCATCGGCCTGGCCACGGCCGCCCTCACCTACACCGTCACCCTGCAGCTGCAGCTGGCCTGGGGCTGGTCGCCCGCCCTGGCCGCAGGTGGCATGTTCCCGCTGGTCATCACGATGCTGGCCATCGGTCCCTTCATCGACCGCATCGTGGACAAGTTCGGTACGAGCCGGGCCACGACCGGCAGCGCCACGGCCGTGCTCGCGGGTCTGGTCACCTACGGGCTGCTCGGCCGTTTCGGCTACGTCTGGATCGCCGTCGCCCTGGTGCTCCTCTCCGCAGGTATGCGGATCGTCATGATCACCGCATCGGTGAACGTCATGAGCGGCCTGCCGCCGCAGCGGTCATCCCTGGGAGCGGCCCTCAGCGACACCGCGCAAGAGGTCAGCAACGCCATCGGGGTCGCCGTCAGCGGGACGGTCATCGCCGCGATCTTCGTGGGCCGTCTCACCAGCCCGCACTGGACCAGGGTCCAGGTCTCGCAGTTCGAGAACGCGGTGACGATCGCCATCCTCGCGCTGGCCGCCGTGGCCGCGGTCCTGGTGATCTGGGCCCCGCTGCGCGCTCGCACCGCGAAGGATGCGCCGGCGCCGCTATAACCGCGAGCTCACCACGATCACCGAGTCCAGCGTCCCGTAGGCGTTCTCCTCGTAGCTGTCGGCGTCCGGCCCGTTCTCCCAGGTCACGCCGTCCAGCAGGTACTTGTACCGGTAGCTCCCCGGCACCAGCGGCACCGTGACCTGCCAGCTCCGGTCGGCCGCCCGGGCCAGGCTGATGCTCTCCGGCGCCCAGTCGTTGAAGTCCCCGCACAGCGCCACCCGCTGGGCCGTGGTCTCGGCCGGCAGCGAGAACACCACCTCCACCGTCCCCGCCTCAGCCTCCCCAACCGCCCCAGTGG
>CAXUJF010000755.1:0-2734 GCA_964250865.1 uncultured Streptosporangiaceae bacterium | reverse complement strand
GCTACGGCCGGGCCGAGCGCGCGGCCGCCCGGGCCCGCGCAGCGGAGCGGCCTGGCCGCCACGGGCCGGCCGGTGGCCGAGGGGGGCGGGTTCCTGGGTGGGTCGCGCCAGGTCACGGTGGTGCAGCCGCCGTCGGCCAAGCGGCTCGAGCTGAACGTGGTGGTCCCGGTCGAGGACATGACCGAGATCTCCAGTCCGCGCGGCCTGCCCGGCCCGCGCGAGGCCGTGGATCCGGCCGAGACCCCGGAGATACGCCGGGGCAAGGCGCCATCCCGCTCCCCCGCGGTCATCGACGACGATCCGGCGCGGAGCCGGTCGATCTGGCCGCACGTCGAGGAGCGCGTGCTCGACCTGATTGAACAGCACCGGTCCACGATCGTGTTCGCGAACTCGCGCCGGCTGGCCGAGCGCCTGTGCGCCCGCCTGAACGAGCTGGCGGCCGAGCGGGCCCAGGAAACAGCCGAAATCGCCGAGGCCGAAGCAGCCGAGGCCGAAACGATGGCGGCGGCACTGAACGGCCTGGCTTCGCCGCCGGGAGTGGGGAGCCAGCGAGCCCCAGCCGAGCTGATGGCCCAGGCCGGCAGCACCACGGGGGCGCCGGCCGAGATCGCGCGGGCCCACCATGGGTCGGTGTCGCGCCAGGAGCGGACCGACATCGAGGAAGCGCTCAAGCGGGGCACGCTGAGCGCGGTGGTGGCCACCTCCAGCCTGGAACTGGGCATCGACATGGGCGCGGTGGACCTGGTGATCCAGGTCGAGGCGCCGCCGTCGGTGGCCAGCGGGCTGCAGCGGATCGGCCGGGCCGGGCACAACGTCGGCGACATCTCCCGCGGCGTCATCTTCCCCAAATACCAGGGTGACCTGGTGCAGGCCACGGTGGTCGCGGAGCGGATGCGCGGCGGCAACATCGAGGAGCTGCGCGCGCCGCGGAACCCGCTGGACGTGCTGGCTCAGCAGATCGTGGCCATGACGTCGATGGACGACTGGCCGGTGGACGAGCTGGAGCGGGTGATCCGGCGGGCGGCGCCGTTCGCCGGCCTGACCCGGCCGGTGCTGGACGCGGTGCTGGACATGCTGGCGGGCCGGTACCCGAGCGAGGAGTTCGCGGGACTGCGGCCCCGGGTGGTGTGGGACCGGCTGGCCGGAGTGGTCCGGGGCCGCCCGGGCGGCCAGCGGCTGGCCGTGACCAGCGGCGGGACGATCCCGGACCGCGGGCTGTTCGGGGTGTTCCTGGCCGGTTCGGAGACGGGCAGCGGCACATCGCGACGGCACTCTCGGCGGGTCGGCGAGCTGGACGAGGAGATGGTCTACGAGTCGCGGGTCGGCGACGTGTTCGTGCTCGGGGCCAGCTCATGGCGGATCGAGGACATCACCGCGGACAGCGTGCTGGTCACCCCGGCCCCCGGCCAGCCCGGCAAGCTGCCGTTCTGGCACGGGGACACGCTGGGGCGGCCCGCCGAGCTGGGCGCGGCCATCGGGGCCAAGTGCCGCGAGCTGGCCGGGGCCAGCCCCGAGCAGGCCACCACCATGCTGCAGGAGACCGGGCTGGACGAGCTGGCTGCGAGCAACCTGGTTCGCTACCTGTCCGACCAGCGGGAGGCCACCGGGACCGTGCCCGATGACCGGACGCTGGTGGTGGAGCGGTTCCGGGACGAGCTCGGTGACTGGCGGGTGGTGCTGCACAGCCCGTACGGGGCCCGGGTGCACGGGCCGTGGGCGCTGGCCATCGCGGCCCGGCTGCGGGAACGGTACGGCGGCATGGACGTCCAGGCCATGCACACCGACGACGGAATCATCGTGCGGGTGCCGGACGCGGACGAGCCGCCGCCCACCGGGGTGGCGCTGATCGACCCGGACGAGATCAGCGACATCGTCACGGCCGAGATCGGCTCGTCAGCCCTGTTCGCGTCCCGGTTCCGGGAGTGCGCGGCGCGGGCCATGCTGCTGCCCCGGCGTCAGCCCGGGCGGCGCTCGCCGCTGTGGCAGCAGCGGCAGCGGGCGGCCCAGCTGCTCGAGGTGGCCAGCCACTACCCGTCGTTCCCGATCGTGCTGGAGACCGTGCGGGAGTGCCTGCAGGATGTGTTCGACGTGCCCGCGCTGGTCAGCCTGCTGCGGGACCTGGCCGGCCGGAAGATCCGGATCGTCGAGGTGGAGACGTCGTCACCGTCGCCGTTCAGCCGGTCACTGCTGTTCCGGTACGTGGGCGCGTTCATGTACGAGGGGGACGCGCCGCTGGCCGAACGGCGGGCGCAGGCGCTGACGCTGGACTCGGCGCTGCTGGCCGACCTGCTCGGCCAGGCCGACCTGCGCGAGCTGCTGGACCCGGCGGTGGTGACCGAGACCGAGCAGGAGCTGCAGCGGCTCGCCCCGGACCGTAAGGCCCGCGACCTGGAGGGCCTGGCCGACGTGCTGCAGATGGCGGGCCCGCTGTCGGCCGAGGAGGTGGCGGAGCGCTGCACTGACCCGGCGGCGGCGCCGGGCTGGCTAGCCGAGCTGGCGCACGCGCGGCGCGCGATCGAGATCCGGGTCGGGGGCCAGCCCCGGTGGGCAGCCGTCGAAGACGCCGGCCGGCTGCGCGACGCCCTCGGGGTGCCGTTGCCGCCGGGCATCCCGGAGGCGTTCGCCGAACCACTGCCCGACCCGCTCGGGGACCTGGTGTCCCGGTACGCCCGTACCCACGGGCCGTTCACGGCCGACGCCGCGGCGGCCCGGTACGCGCTGGGAGTCGCGGTGG
>CAXUJF010000754.1:0-2740 GCA_964250865.1 uncultured Streptosporangiaceae bacterium | reverse complement strand
GGACGCTGGTGGCGGTCAGCCTGGCCACCTTCATGACCTACCTGGACAACAACGTCACCAACGTGGCGATCCCGACCATCCAGCGCAGCCTGCACCTGTCGGTGTCCGGGCTGGAGTGGGTGGTCAGCAGCTACCTGCTGGTCTTCGCCGCGCTGCTGCTGGCCGGCGGCCGGCTGGCCGACCACTACGGCCGGCGGCGGCTGTTCCTGCTCGGCCTGGGCATCTTCACCGCGGCCTCGCTGGCGGCCGGCCTGGCCGGCAACGGGGCCGTGCTGATCGCCAGCCGGTCCGTGCAGGGCCTGGGGGCCGCGCTGCTCGTGCCGGCCACGCTGGCCATCGTCATGGCCACCTTCACCGACCGGCGCGAGCGGACCCAGGCCGTCGGCATCTGGACCGCGACCGGTGCCCTGGCCCTGGCCGTCGGCCCGCTGATCGGCGGGGTCATCAGCCAGCATCTGCACTGGGGCTGGATCTTCTTCATCAACGTGCCGGTCGGCGTGGTCACCGCGGCCATCGCGCTGCGGACCATGGCCGAGTCCCACGGCGGCCGGGCCGACGCGCGCCGGCGGCTGGACGTGCCCGGCGTGGCCATCTCCGCGGTGATGCTCTTCGCCCTGGTGTACGCGCTGATCGAGGGGCAGGACCGGGGCTGGACGTCACCGCTCATCATCGGTTCCTTCGCGCTGTCCGCCCTGGCCCTGGCCGTCTTCCTGGTGGTGGAGCACCGGACCGCGGACCCGATGGTCGACCTGTCGATCTTCCGCTCCCGGGTCTTCTCCGGCGGCACGGTGACCATGATGCTGTGGGGCTTCGGGGTGCTCGGGATCTACTTCTTCACCGCGCTCTACCTGCAGAACGTGCTGGGCTTCTCGCCGACCAAGGCCGGGCTGGCCTTCGTCCCCATGGCCCTGGCCGTGGTGGTGTTCTCCGTGCTGGCCGCCCCGATCGTGGCCCGGGTCCGGGCGCACCGCGCCGTGGGCGGCGGCATGCTGCTGATGGCGGGCGGACTGGTCCTGTTCACCCTGCTCGGCCAGCACGCGAGCTTCGCCGCGCTGCTGCCCGGGTTCGTGGTCTTCGGCGCCGGCGCCGGCCTGATGAACGCGCCGCTGACCGACGCGATCCTGGGAGCCATGCCGCCGGAGCGGTCCGGGGTCGCCTCGGCCCTGCTGAACGCCTCGCGCGAGGTGGCCGGGCTGCTCGGTATCACCGTGATCGGCGCCGTGCTGCGGGCCCGGCAGAGTGCCGCGATCCGTGGCGGTGCGCACCCGGTGACCGCGTTCCTGGACGGCTACCACACCGGCCTGATTGTGACGATCGCGCTGATGGTGGCCGGCGTGGCCGTCAGCTACCTGGCCCTGCGCCGGATCACCCCGTCCGTCCGGTGCCGGAGGAACTGGCCCCGGCCACCGACGCCACCCCTGTCCCGGCGGGGCCCAGTGTTTAATCCCCTTTCAGAAGCCGCCCGCCGGCAGCGTGCCCAGGTCCACGTCGGCGGTCTCGCCGATCCCGTGCACCGCGGTCACGGTGGCCCAGCCGTCCCGGACCAGCGTCCAGTCGCTGTCCGCGGTGCCCCGGTCCAGCTGGGCGAAGGTGACCGGCACGTAGCCCTCATGCAGGTCGCCCACGGTGACCTTGGCTACGCCGTAGGCCTCCAGCCCGGCCGCACGCAGGCCATGAACCTCGCCCGCGGGCCGGTCGGGCACGTTCACGTTGATCACTACCTCGGGAACGGCCCGCGGCAGGTACCAGTCCAGCGCCCGGGCCGACACGGTCCCGGCCGTGTCCCAGTGCACGGAGGCATCGCGGGCCAGCGAGAAGGCCATGGCGTTGATGCCCGCCGACGCCGCGGTCAGTGCGGCCCCCACCGTGCCCGAGTGCAGGATGGCCCGGCCCAGGTTTGGCCCCCGGTTGATGCCGGCCAGCACGATGTCCGGCCGGCCGCCGAAGCCGCCGTGCACCGCCACGAACGCGATCATGGCCGGGGTGGCCCGCACCGCGAGCGTGGGCACGTCCTCCAGCCCGTCCAGCTTGCGTTCCTCGGCCACCAGCCGGCCCCCGGCCTCCAGCGCCGACATCATCGCGCTGGCCCCGCTGCGTTCACCGTCCGGGGCGGCGATGGTCACGTCCAGCCCGGCGGCCACGGCGACCTGAGCCAGAATTCGTATCCCCGGACTGTCGATCCCGTCGTCGTTCGTGATGAGTGCGCGCATGAGGTCATTATCGGCAGCTGAGCTGGGTGCCCTTCGCCCGCCCGGTGTTCCTCTTTTGCGGCAAACGCGAATCTCGCACCACAAAGGCACGGTAGCGTCGCCGCGTGGATCGCGGGGATGAGGACGACATCGGCCAGTGGCGGCTGACCGGGACACCCGGTGGCCTGACCGTGGCCAGCTACCTCACCGCGCCGGATGAGGCGGCGGCCCAGTACCGGCTGATCGTGGACACCCTGCTGGACGAGCAGGCGTATTCGCTGGCCGGAGTGTCCCGCGCCGACCTGGAGGTGCTGCTCCGGCACCGGCTGCGCGACCGCCAGCGCGACCATCTGGGCGACCGCCTGGCCGTGCTGGCCACCGTGCCGCTGGACACGCGGCTGGATCAGCTCGTGGCCTGGGGGGTGGCCGCCCAGTGGCCCGGCCCCACGGGTGATCGCCGGTATCAGCTCACCGCGGCCGCGGCCCGGCTGCACCGGGCCGTCCGGCGTCTCGGCCCGGACCTGGCCGATCCCGACCCCGACCCGGCCGGC